>JAJZTZ010000006.1 GCA_021847305.1 Pseudomonadota bacterium
CTGGTCGGAGCCGATGGTCAGCGCGTCCGGATTGATTTTGCCGACTGCTTCGGCCTTGGCAACAGCCAGACGCAAAGAAGTCTGGTCGGCTGTTTCGCCGGGCAGCGGTGTTTCATCGACATCGGGAGCGATCGCCTCGAATGGCACCTGCAGGCGTGCCAGCAACTCGCGCCGGTAAGGGGATGTGCTGGCCAGTATCAGGCGGGGAAAGCTCATGACAGATACGGGCCCGCGACTTATTCCGGCTGGATTTCGAGCAGTGCTTCGTCGGGGGTCACGGTATCACCCTTGGCGACGAAAATACCGATGACAGTACCGGAAACCGCTGCCTGTACTTCGTTTTCCATTTTCATGGCTTCGATCACCAGAACCGAATCGCCAGCTTTGACCTTCTGGCCGATCTGCACTTGTACGTCGACAATGGTGCCGGGCATGGCGGCAGTTACGTGGCCGGCATGGCTGGGGCGCGGCCGCTTGCCGCTCGGGGCGGTTTCCTTGACCGAGTGGGATTTGCTCTGGGTTTTGCCGGTAGCCTGGCCGCCGGCCACTTCGATCTCGCTCAGTACTTCAACGACCACTTCTTCGGCAATGCCGTCGACGTCTACATAGAACGGCCGATGCGGTTCACCGTGATGGCCGGTACCGGTCAGCTTGATGTTGTAAGTTTCGCCGTGCAGGGTAATCTTGAATTCGTTCGGCGCCATGCGCGGACCGCAATTGTTTTCCACTGCGGTCTTGTCCAGCAGCACTTCAGGCTTGAGTGTGCCGGCTGCGCGTTCCTGCAGGAAGGTACGGCCCAGATCGGGGAACATGGCGTAGGTGAGCACGTCTTCTTCGTTTTTGGCCAGACCTTCGATCTCAATGCGCAGTTTGTCCAGTTCGTCTTTCAGGCCGTCAGCCGGACGGCTGGTCAATACCGGCGTGTCGCCAATGGCGAGCTTGCGGATGCGTTCGTTGACCGTGCCGGGTGCCTTGCCGTACATGCCTTGCAGGTACAGCTTGACCTCGTTGGTGATGGACTTGTAGCGTTCGCCGGTCAGCACATTCAGCACGGCCTGGGTGCCGACGATCTGCGAGGTGGGCGTCACCAGCGGAGGGAAACCCATGTCTTCGCGTACACGGGGAATTTCCGCCAGTACTTCATCCATGCGCTCGAGTGCGCCCTGTTCCTTGAGCTGGTTGGACAGGTTGGAGATCATGCCGCCCGGTACCTGATTGACCAGCACGCGGGTGTCCACGCCGGTGAAGGCGCTTTCGAATTGCCAGTACTTCTTCCGTACCTCTTTGAAGTACGCAGAAATTTCCTGCAGTTTGACCAGGTTCAGCCCGGTGTCGAACTCCGTGCCTTGCAGTGCGGCGACAATGCTCTCGGTGGTCGGGTGGCTGGCGCCCTCGGAGAAAGCGGACAGAGCGGTATCGACCATGTAGGCGCCGTTTTCAATGGCTTTGAGGAAGGCCATGCTGGCCAGCCCGGAAGTGGCGTGGCTGTGCAGGTGCAGCGGAATGGAAACGGCGGCCTTGAGCGCTTTAACCAGTTCACCTGCCGTGTAGGGGGTGAGTAAGCCGGCCATGTCCTTGATACAGATGGTATCGCAGCCCATGGCTTCGAGTTCCTTGGCCAGGCCGACAAAGTGCGGGATATCGTGCACCGGGCTGGTGGTGTAGGAAATCGTGCCTTCGGCATGTTTGCCGGCTTTCTTGGTGGCTTCGATGGCGACGCGCAAGTTGCGTGTGTCGTTCATCGCATCGAAAATGCGGAACACATCCATGCCATTGTCGGCAGCCTTTTGCACAAAGGCCCGCACCACGTCGTCGGAATAATGGCGGTAGCCCAGCAGGTTCTGGCCGCGCAGCAGCATTTGCAGGCGGGTGTTCGGCAGTGCCTTGCGCAGTTTGCGCAGGCGTTCCCACGGGTCTTCCTTGAGAAAACGTACGCAGGCGTCGAAGGTGGCTCCGCCCCAGGATTCCAGCGACCAGAATCCGACTTCGTCGAGTTTGCTGCAGATCGGCAGCATGTCGTCGGTGCGCATGCGGGTCGCAATCAGCGACTGGTGTCCGTCGCGCAGGGTCAGATCCGTAATCAGTACTTTTGCCATGCTCGTTATTCCGCTTTAAATATACGACGTATGTTCACATGCCCTCATGGGCGGCAAGGGCTGCTGCAATGGCGGCAGCAAGCAATTCGGGAGGCTGCTGGACCGTGTATTTTATCAGTTCGGGATGGGACTCCACAAAACTGGTGTTGAACTTGCCGCTGCGAAAATCGGCGTTGCGCAGGATTTCCTGATAATACGGTATGGTGGTTTTGACGCCATACACGGTCATGTCCGACAGCGCACGCAGGCCGCGTTCGATCACACCTTCCCAGGTCAGATTCCAGACAGTCAGTTTGGCCACCATGGAGTCGAAGTAGGGGGGGATGACGTAACCAGTGTACATTGCCGCGTCGGTGCGCACACCCGGGCCGCCCGGGGCGTAATAGCGAGTTACCCGGCCGAAGCTGGGCAGAAAATCGTTCTTCGGGTCTTCTGCGTTGATGCGGAATTCCATGGCGAAGCCGCGATAATGCACGTCAGCCTGCTGGTATTGCAGCGGCAGCCCGCTGGCAATGCGAATCTGTTCCTGCACGATGTCGATGCCGGTGATGTTTTCCGTGACCGTGTGTTCCACCTGCAGACGGGTGTTCATTTCCATGAAATAGAACTGGTTATCCGAGTCCAGCAGGAATTCGACCGTACCGGCATTCACGTAGCCGACCGATTTGGCGGCCTGAGCCGCCAGCTTGCCGATGTAATCGCGCTGCGCTTCGGTCAGCTGCGGGGATGGAGCGATTTCAATCAGCTTCTGGTTGCGGCGCTGAATCGAGCAGTCACGTTCGAATAGATGAATGACGTTGCCGAAGTTGTCGCCGATCACCTGCACTTCAATGTGGCGCGGGTTGACCACGCAGCGCTCCATGAATACTTCGGGCTTGCCGAAAGCCTTGCCGGCTTCGGACACGACACGGTCGTAATTCTTCAGCAGTTCGTCTTCGCTGTTGCAACGGCGAATGCCGCGACCGCCCCCGCCGTTGGTGGCCTTGAGCATGACCGGATAGCCAATTTTGCTGCCCAGTTCACGGGCGGCTTCGACGCTCTCCAGGTTGCCATCACTGCCGGGTACGACAGGAATGCCCGCCTTGATCATGGCATTGCGCGCCTGGATTTTGTCGCCCATCTGGCGGATGACGTGCGCCGACGGGCCGATGAATTTGATGCCACGGCGTGCACAGATTTCCGCCAGGGTCGGATTCTCCGACAGAAAGCCATAACCGGGGTGCAGGGCGTCGCAGCCGGAGGCGACAGCCAGGTTGACGATGTTGTGCGCGTTGAGGTAGCCGGCAACAGGGTCCGAGCCGATATGGTAAGCTTCGTCCGCTTTCTTTACGTGCAGGGCATGGCGGTCGGCATCTGTGTAGATGGCGACGGATTTAATACCCATCTCCTTGCAGGCACGTACGATCCGTACTGCAATTTCACCCCGATTGGCGATGAGAATTTTTTTGATCACGCAGCGATCCTTACAGTAGGTTATTGAAGTGGACTGGCCGGCACTTCAAAAACACTTGCCCAAAACCTGCCGGCTCGAACTGGCATATTTGGGTTCGGCCTGAGCACGTTAAAATGATATGGCGTAAAATAACGCGTTTTATTCTGGCTGTCTGCAAGGGCAGTTTCGTTCCGCTTGCGTATGCGGGCCGGCTAATTTGCCGGGAATTTTGACAGCCAAAGCCAAAAATTATATCATGCGCGCCTTATGTCTGAACAGGTCGTCATCGATAGCTTGGCTTTTGCGCAGGGCGGACAAGCGATGCAGGGAGAAATCCCGCTCGCGAAGCTGGCTCGTGTGCGCGAAAGTCTGTTGCAGAGCGACGGCGTAGCGCATTATGCGTTGCGTGGCGGAACCAATCAGATGGGCAAGCCGGCCTTGTGGCTGGATGTGTCCGCTGATCTGGTATTGACCTGTCAGCGGTGTCTGGAGCCGATGGTTTTGCCGGTCCGTTCAGCAGGAGTCGAGTTTGTGCTGGTGGACAAAGAGCCGGAGAGCGATTCGGGAGAGCTGGAGGAAGACTCTGAAGGCGATGTCGAATGGCTGGTGGCAAACCGCGCCCAGGATGTGCTGACGCTAGTCGAAGACGAGATTTTGCTTTCTTTGCCTTATGCGCCGCGCCATGAAAATTGCGCGCCGAAAGCGGAGATGGCTGAAACCGGGGCGAAAAACCCATTTGCAGCACTGGCTGCGCTGAAGAAGCCCCAATAACTGGAGTGAAGTAAAATGGCTGTACAACAGAACAAGAAGTCCCCGTCCAAGCGTGGTATGCGCCGTGCGCACGACTTCCTGACCAACCCGGCAACCGCGGTTGAGCCGACCACTGGTGAAGTGCACCTGCGTCACCACATCAGCCCGAACGGTTTCTACCGCGGTCGCAAAGTGGTGCAAACCAAAGGCGACGAGTAAGACTGGCCGTTGCGGGTCATGACTTTCAGCGAAATTGGCGCTAACCAGTGGAACTGACTGTCGCAATTGACGCCATGGGCGGCGACCATGGCCCGCATGTCACCGTTCCGGCTGCGCTGAACTATCTGCGCAAGTCGGATAACGTCGATATCGTTCTTGTCGGTCTGACCGATGTCATAGAGGCTGAGCTTAGGGCTCACAAGGCCTCCGTATCGTCACGTCTGCGCATCCACCACGCCAGCGAGGTGGTGACCATGGACGATCCGCCGGCGCTCGCCCTGCGCAGCAAGAAAGACTCGTCCATGCGGGTGGCCATCGATCTGGTAAAGAGCGGTGAGGCCAACGCCTGCGTATCTGCCGGCAATACCGGTGCGCTGATGGCGACGGCGCGCTTTGTCCTGAAAACCCTGCCCGGAATCGATCGTCCGGCGATTGCCACAATCTTGCCCACGGTCAAAGGCCATGTTCACGTACTGGACCTGGGGGCTAACGTCGATTGCACCGCCGAGCACCTGCTGCAATTTGCCATCATGGGGGCGATGCTGGTTTCTGCTGTGGAGCACAAGCCCAGCCCGACCGTCGGCCTGCTTAATATCGGCGAGGAAGATATCAAGGGCAACGAGGTGGTCAAGCAGACAGCCGAGCTGTTGCGCGCCAGTAACCTGAATTTCTACGGCAACGTTGAGGGCGACGATATTTACAAGGGTACGACGGATATCGTCGTGTGCGACGGTTTTGTCGGCAACGTGGCGCTGAAGACCTCCGAAGGCCTGGCGCAGATGATCCGTACCTTCCTGCAGGAAGAATTCGGTCGCAATATTTTCACCAAAATGGCTGCCCTTGCCGCCATGCCTGTGCTGAAAGCCTTCAAGCGTCGCGTCGATCATCGCGGCTACAATGGCGCCAGCCTGCTGGGCTTGCGTGGGGTGGTGGTGAAGAGCCATGGCTCGGCCGATGTCTACGCCTATGAGAACGCCATCGCCCGCTCGGTCGAGGCGGTGCGCAACGGCGTGCTGCATCGCATCACTGAACAAATGAATTTGCTGCATTCCTCTACTTCTGCTGGAGCGAAGTCCTGATGTATTCCCGCATTGCCGGTACCGGTAGTTATCTGCCCGAAAAAATTCTGACTAACAAAGATCTTGAAGCTATCGTTGAAACCACCGATCAGTGGATCGTGGAGCGCACCGGTATTCGCGAACGCCGCATGGCGGCAGATGGTGAGCTGACCAGCGATCTTGCGGCCGCTGCGGCCCGCAAGGCCCTGGAGGCGGCGGGGGTTGATGCGCAGTCGATCGATCTGCTGATTGTGGCGACTACCACGCCGGATCTGGTTTTCCCCAGTACCGCCTGTATCGTGCAGGCCAAGCTTGGTATAAGCAACCGTTCTCCGGCTTTTGATATCCAGGCGGTGTGCAGTGGTTTTGTCTATGCGCTGTCGGTTGCCGACCAGTTTGTGCGCGGCGGCAGCGTTAAGCGTGCGCTGGTGATCGGTGCCGAGACGTTGTCGCGCATCACTGACTGGACCGATCGCGGCAACTGTATTCTGTGGGGCGATGGTGCCGGCGCGGTGGTGCTGGAAGCGAGCGAGCAGCAGGGCATCGTTTCCACTCATATCCATGCCGACGGCAGCTATAAGGAACTGCTGCGCGTCGATGGCGGCATTTCTGCCGGCATCGAGGGCAAAGCGTGCATGCGCATGGAAGGCAACGCCGTGTTCAAGATGGCGGTCAACACGCTGGATGCGATTGTGGACGAGACGCTTGAAGCCAACGGCATGCAAAAATCAGACGTGAAATGGCTGGTGCCGCACCAGGCCAATATCCGCATCATCCAGGCTACAGCCAAGAAACTGGGCATGAGCATGGACAATGTGGTGGTGACCGTCGATCGTCACGGCAACACTTCGGCTGCGTCGATTCCACTGGCGCTGGACACCGCGGTGCGTGACGGACGTATCCAGCGCGGCGATATGCTGTTGATGGAAGCATTTGGCGGCGGCTTTACCTGGGGTTCGGTGCTGGCCCGCTTCTGAAAAAATGAATCAGGCGCGCCTGAGCGCGCTACCGGGCTGTCCGCAGAAGACAGCCTGTTTTCTGGAGGATAAGAATGAGTTTCGCCTTTGTATTTCCCGGTCAGGGTTCACAGTCGGTAGGCATGATGCAGGCCTACGGCGAATCTGCTGTCGTGCGCGACACGTTTACCGAGGCATCCGATATTCTCAAGCAGGATCTGTGGAAGCTGGTGACCGACGGCCCGGCGGAAGAAATCAATCAGACTGTGAATACCCAACCGCTGATGCTGACTGCCGGAGTAGCAGTATGGCGCTTGTGGAACAGCCTGGGTGGCAAGCAGCCGTCTGCCATGGCCGGCCACAGTCTGGGTGAATACACCGCTCTGGTAGCAGCTGGTGCCATTGCCTTTGCCGATGCGGTGCCGCTGGTGCGGTTTCGTGCCGAAGCGATGCAAAGCGCCGTGCCGGAAGGCGTCGGCGCGATGGCTGCCTTGCTGGGTCTGGAAGATGATGTGGTGCGCGCCGTGTGTGCCGAAGCGGCCCAGGGCGAAGTGCTTGAGGCGGTGAACTTCAATTCACCCGGTCAGGTGGTGATTGCCGGCAATAAGGCTGCCGTTGAGCGCGGTGCCGAAATCGCCAAGGCCAAGGGAGCCAAACGCGCTTTGCTGTTGCCGGTGTCGGTGCCGTCTCATTGCGCCCTGATGAAGCCGGCCGGTGATGCCCTGGCGGACTATCTGAAAAACATCACGGTTGCCGCGCCGGCGATTCCGGTGTGGCACAACGCCGATGTGGCGGCGCACAATGATGCGGCGGCCATCAAGGACGCGCTGGTACGTCAGCTGTACAGTCCGGTACGCTGGGTGGAGACGGTGCAGGCGTTTGTTGCCAATGGCCTGGTGCAAGTAGTGGAATGTGGTCCGGGCAAGGTTCTGGCAGGTCTGAATAAACGCATCGACAGTGCCGTTCAAGCTGTTGCTCTTGCGGATATTTCATCTATAGAACAGCTTGTTAAAGAATAAAGCTAATATTTTTGTTTAGAATTTGAGGGGGAGGGCTATGGAAGGCAAAATCGCTCTGGTGACTGGAGCTTCCCGCGGTATCGGTCAGGCGATCGCTCTGAATCTGGGCAAACAGGGGGCAACGGTAATCGGCACGGCAACATCTGAATCCGGTGCCCAGGCTATTTCCGATTATCTGGCTGCGGCCGGTGTCAAAGGTAAGGGCATGGCGCTTGATGTGTCTCAGCCTGAACAGGTGGATGCCGTGATTGACTCGATCCAGAAGCAATTCGGCGATATCGCGATTCTGGTCAACAATGCCGGTATCACCCGCGACAACCTGCTGATGCGCATGAAGGACGAAGAGTGGGATGCTATCATGCAGACCAACCTGACTTCGGTGTTCCGTCTGTCGCGCGCTGTGCTGCGCGGCATGATGAAGGCGCGCAGCGGTCGCATCATTTCCATCGCCTCCGTTGTCGGGGCCATGGGCAATGCCGGCCAGACCAATTACTCTGCGGCCAAGGCCGGTATCATGGGCTTTACCAAGTCGCTGGCACGTGAAGTGGGCAGCCGCAATATCACGGTTAACTGCGTGGCTCCGGGCTTCATTGATACCGACATGACCCGTGCCCTGCCGGAAGCTCAGCGTGAGGCGCTGCTGGCGCACATTCCGCTGGGGCGGCTGGGTTCGGCTGACGACATCGCCAACATGGTAGGGTTCCTGGCTTCCGACTCGGCAACCTACATTACCGGTGAAACCCTGCACGTAAATGGCGGCATGTACATGATTTGAGCGAATTATTCGTTCGCTTCTATTTGATTATTATAGGTATTTAAGTAAATTTGGCAGGACGTTTTTATGTGCGGCCAAATTTGGTAGAATACGAAAAGTTTTTTGACCACAAAGGAACGTTAGATGGAAAACATTGAACAGCGCGTGATGAAGATCGTTGCTGAACAACTGGGTGTGAATGAGGCTGAAGTCAAGTCTGACTCCTCGTTCGTAGACGATCTGGGCGCCGATTCTTTGGATACCGTAGAACTGGTAATGGCTCTGGAAGAGGAATTCGATTGCGAAATTCCGGATGAAGAAGCCGAAAAGATTACCAACGTTAAGCAGGCTGTTGATTACATTCAGGCCAACCTGAAGTAATTTCCGCTGCTGTACGTCAACCGCCGGCATTGAGTCTTACAAGTCTCAACCCGGCGGTTTCCGTTTAACCCGAACAGGGGGTTCTCTTGTCTCGTCGTCGCGTCGTCATTACCGGGCTGGGGATTATTTCTCCGGTCGGCAACACCGTTGCAGATGCCTGGGCCAATATTCTGGCCGGCAAATCAGGCATTACCCGCATCAGTAAATTTGATCCGACTCCTTTCGCTTCCCAGGTTGCCGGTGAAGTGAAGGATTTCGATGTATCCCAGTACCTCAATCCGAAAGATGCCCGCCGCATGGATACCTTCATCCAGTACGGTCTGGCTGCCGGCATTCAGGCATTCAAAGACTCCGGCCTGGAAGTGACCGCGGAAAATGCCGAGCGTATTGGCGTTAACATCGGTTCCGGTATCGGCGGTCTGGGCCTGATTGAGGAGACCGATCACACCTACCTGGAAAGCGGTCCGCGCAAGATTTCGCCGTTCTTTATCCCGGGCACCATCATCAACATGATCGCCGGTAATCTGTCCATCATGTTTGGTCTGAAAGGGCCGAATCTGGCGATGGTGACGGCGTGTACCACGGCGACACACTGTATCGGCGACTCGGCGCGCATGATCGAATACGGCGACGCGGATGTGATGATTGCCGGTGGTGCCGAAGCGGCTATTACGCCGCTGGGCGTAGGCGGCTTTGCTGCAGCCCGTGCCTTGTCCACCCGCAACGATGACCCGGCCACTTCCAGCCGTCCGTGGGACTCTGGTCGCGACGGTTTCGTCATTGGCGAAGGTGCCGGTATTCTGGTTCTTGAAGAATACGAGCACGCCAAGGCGCGTGGCGCGAAAATCTATGCCGAACTCGCTGGTTTCGGCATGTCGGCCGATGCCAACCACATGACGGCTCCGTGCGAAGACGGTTCCGGTGCCGCACGCTGCATGCTGAATGCGCTCAGGAACGCTGGTGTAAGCGTGGATGAGATTGATTACATCAATGCTCATGGCACATCCACTCCGTTGGGCGACAAGGCTGAAACCATGGCTGTCAAAGTGGCATTCGGTGAGCGCGCGGGCAAAATTGCCGTCAGTTCGACCAAATCCATGACCGGCCACCTGCTGGGGGCTGCCGGTGGTGTCGAAGCAGTGTTCTCCGCTCTGGCTGTGTCTGAGCAGGTTGCTCCGCCGACAATCAACATGTTTGAACAGGATCCGGATTGCGATCTTGATTACGTGCCTAACACGGCGCGCAAAATGCCGATTCGTGCGGCGTTATCAAACTCCTTCGGCTTTGGCGGCACCAACGGAACGCTGGTTTTCCGTAAGGTGTGATACCTGGGGGCGGGTTATCTGAATAACTCGCCCTGATGCCTCTTTCCTGTGCCAGTCAGAAAACTTTCTTCTCCCCCCGATTTGTTGCGGCTTGCTGCCGGCAACCCCGAACGTTATCCCTATCTGTTGGAAACCCACGGCTCTGCCGGCTGGGAGATTCTGTTCGCTTTCCCGCAATCGAGTGAAATCGCCCGGATGGATGATCCGGAACCATTTTTACCGCGTCTTGACCGGTTGTGGCGTGAACAGAAGGTTGCTGCAAGCGATGCTTTCCTGCCATTCCATGGCGGCTGGTTTCTTTATCTGGGTTATGAGCTGTTGCACCAGATCGAGCCCAGTGTGCATCGGCGCACCTCTGAGTCAGTGTTTCCGCTTGCTGTAATGACGCGCATTCCTGCAGCCGTGCTGGTCGACAGAGCGCATGGCGAAGCCTGGCTATTTGCCGAAGAGGCTTTTTCCTCCTGTCTTGATCTGATGCAGGACGATTTGTCCAAGCCGGGCGAGGTACCTGAGCAGGCCCCGTTGTTCAATAGCGTGACGGAAGAGCCGGGCGAGACATTTCTGCAGGGTGTGGAGCGGATCAAACAATACATCCTCGAAGGCGATGTATTTCAGGTCAATCTGTCACGTGAATGGCGGCTTGCCAGCGATACAACCGTTGATCCGGCTTCGCTTTACGCCCGACTCAGGCGCGCCAATCCGGCGCCGTTTGCGGGATTGGCGCGGTTTGGCGATAAAGCTGTGGTGAGTTCTTCGCCTGAGCGTCTGGCGGAGGTCAGGCAGGGGAAGATACTGACTCGGCCGATTGCCGGAACCTATGCGCGCATTGGTGACGCCAGCGAAGATGTGCGTTTGCGTGATGAGTTGGTGCAACACCCCAAGGAACGCGCCGAGCACGTCATGCTGGTCGATCTGGAGCGCAACGACCTCGGCCGCATTTGCGTAGCCGGCAGCGTAAAGGTGGATGAGTTGATGCAGGTTGCCAGTTATGCCTTTGTGCACCACATTGAATCCACCGTGAGCGGTCAACTGCGGCCCGAAGTGACGCCGGGTGAGGTGTTGCGCGCGCTGTTTCCGGGCGGCACCATTACCGGCTGCCCCAAGGTGCGCACCATGCAGATCATCGCGCAGCTGGAACAGAACCCACGCGAAGCCTACACGGGCAGCATGGGGTATCTGAATCATGATGGGGATATGGATTTGAATATCCTGATCCGTACTCTGATGGTGTGGGACAATAACGTGCGGTTCAAGGCAGGCGCGGGGATCGTGGCCGACTCCCAGCCGCAGCGGGAATTACGGGAAACCCGAGCCAAGGCCCGCGGCCTGTTGCGTGCGCTGGGGGTGGCGGAAGCATGAAAGTGTGGCTGAATGGTGTGCCGGCAGAACAGATCTCCGTGCGTGACCGAGGTTTGCAGTTTGGCGATGGCGTGTTCCGAACCATGCGTTGCAGCGGCGCAGAAATTATCCTGTTCGATGCCCAGTATGAACGCCTCAGGCATGATGCCGACAAGCTCGGCATCGTCGCGCCGACGAAAGCCATGCTGGAGCGCTGGCTGGAGCCGGTGGTCGGCTCTCACGGCAGCGGCCCGTCTGTCATTAAGGTGATACTGACGCGCGGGGAAAGCGAACGGGGCTACGCCGTGCCTGAGGGGATACAGCCCAATTGCGTGGTATATGCCCAGCCTGTGCCTGCCAGCGGCCGCCAGTGGCGCAATGAAGGTATCAGTGCGCGGATTTGTGCCACGCGCCTGGCGGTTCAGCCTGCCTTGGCCGGGATCAAGCACCTGAATCGGCTGGAAAATATTCTCGCCCGCCGCGAGTGGGATGGCGGCGAAATTGCTGAAGGCCTGATGCTGGATACTGACGGTTTTGTGGTTGAAGGCGTCATGAGCAACCTGTTTTTTGTCTGGCAGGGCAGGCTTCTGACGCCGGATCTGAGCCGTTGTGGCGTGGCAGGAGTGATGCGCGATGCCATCATGCGCCAGCAAGCAACGGAAATCGGACGGTTTGAAATGGAAACGCTTTTGCAGGCCGATGAAGCGTTTGTGTGCAACAGTGTAATGGGGATCGTTCCCCTGCGTCGGATCGGCGATAAAACCTTCCCGATCGGCTCAGTGACGCGCAGTTTGCAGGAGCAATGGGTTGATACGTTTGTTGAGTAAGCTGGTGGTGCTTGTGGTCGTGGCGGCAATCGCTCTGGGTGGCGGCCTGTACTATCTGGTCAGCCAGCCGCGCGTCATGCCGGGAGAAACTGAGCAGGTGGTGATTGCGCAAGGCAGCGGGGTGAAAAGCGTTGCTCAGGTATTGGCCAAGGCACAGGTGGTGGAAAATCCGCATGTGTTTGTCTGGTGGGTGCGACTGACTGGCAATAGCGGCAAAATCAAGGCCGGCAATTATGTTTTCAACGGCAATCTGTCGATGCGCGATGTGCTGCGGCTGCTGGTGGAAGGCGATGTGACTCAGAGCAGCCTGCGCTTTACCGAGGGCTGGAATCTACGCCAGGTACGCGAAGCGCTGGCCGAAAATGACGCATTAACCCATGACACGTCGAGCATGACACCGGAACAGCTGGCTGCGTCTCTGGGGATCGACAAAGCCACTCCGGAAGGTTGGCTGTTTCCCGACACCTATCATTTCAGCAGCGGCTTGAGTGAACTGCAGATCTTGCGGCGAGCGCACCAGCAAATGCAGACGGTGCTCGAGCGCGCCTGGGCCGAGCGTGCCCCGGGTTTGCCGTTTGCCACACCATATGAGGCGCTGATTATGGCCTCGATCGTGGAAAAGGAAACCGGGCTGGCAAGCGAGCGGCCGATGATTGCCGGCGTGTTCATCAATCGTTTGCGCATTGGCATGAGGCTGCAGACTGATCCGACAGTGATTTACGGTCTGGGCGAGCAGTACAACGGTAACCTGACGCGCGTTCACCTGCAGACCGATACGCCGTACAATACATACACCCGCGCGGGATTACCGCCGACCCCGATTGCCATGCCCGGCAGCGATTCAATTCATGCGGTGCTGCATCCGGCCGATACCAAGGCCTTGTATTTTGTTGCCACGGGCGATGGCGGACATGTGTTTTCAACCAACCTGGCCGCTCATAATGCCGCCGTATGGCGTTATCAGATCAAGAGAAAACATTGATGATGCAGGGACGTTTTATCAGCCTTGAAGGTATGGATGGAGCAGGCAAGAGCACTCATCTGGCGTGGCTGGCCGATTACTTGCGCGACTGCGGCATTGATTTCGTCATGACCCGCGAGCCGGGTGGAACGCCTCTGGCAGAGACATTGCGCGCGTTGCTGCTGCAGCAGGATATGACGGCGGAAACGGAAACACTGCTGATGTTCGCTGCCCGTCGCGAACATGTGGTCAGTGTCATCGAACCGGCTTTGCAACGTGGGCAGTGGGTCATTTCTGACCGTTTTGCCGATGCCAGCTTTGCTTATCAGGGGGGCGGGCGCGGTATGCCTTTTGCCATGCTCGAGGCACTCGAGGAATTTACCGTCAAATCCTGCAAACCCGATCTGACCCTGCTTTTTGACGTCCCCTGGGAGGTAAGCCGCCAGCGGCTGCACGCGGGCCGGCAGCAGAATGGTGCCGTGCAACTTGACCGGTTCGAACAGGAGGCGCAGTCGTTTTTCGATCGGGTGCGTGAGGCTTATCATACTCGCGCCCAGCAATCGCAAGGCAGAATGCAGGTGATTGATGCCGCGCGAAGTGTGGCAGAAATACAGCAGGATCTGCGCGTTTTGATGGACCGCTTCTGTGCGTAATTACGTCTGGCACGACTCTGTTTGGCAGCAACTCTGGCAACAGCCCGAGCGGTTGCCGCATGCTTTGCTGCTGCACGGCCCGGAAGGTACGGGCAAACGGCAGTTCGCCCGCGCTGTTGCGGCGCGCGTGCTGTGTCAAACCCCGTCTGCCGATGGCTATGCCTGTGGCCACTGCGCTTCCTGCCACTGGCTGGAACAGGATGCGCATCCCGATTTTTTTCTGCTCTCGCCCGATTCCGGCGAGGAAGCCGAGGCCGAAGGGGACAAACCGCAAAAGCGTAAATCCGCCTGGATTACCGTTGAACAGGTGCGGAATCTGGTCGAACTGACCGCCTTGTCCAAGCATCAGGGCGGCTGGCGTGTGGTGATTGTGGAGCCGGCCGAACAGCTCAATCTGAATGCCGCCAATGCGCTGCTTAAAACCCTGGAAGAGCCGAGTGAACGAACCCTGTTTCTGTTGGTCTCATCCAGGCTCAACCGCGTTATGCCGACAATTCGCAGCCGCTGTCTGAAGCTGGCTTTGCCTGCACCCGATTTGTCGCAGGCCGAGTCCTGGCTGCGCGAACAGGGCGTGGCCCAGCCTGCGGCACTGTTGCATGAAGCCGGCGGTGCACCCCTGCTGGCGCTGGATCTGGCGGAGCCGGCTTACCGGGAGCAGGCCGACTGGCTGCTGCGGTCGCTGGTGCAGGGGCCAGCGATGGATGCGCTGCTGGTGGCGGAAAAATTGCAGGACATGCCGATCGCGACTTGCGTTGATATTGTGCAGAAATGGCTGTTTGACCTGCTACAGACCCGTCTAGTCAAAGCTGGATGCTTTTATCCGGACTATGCCAACAACTTGCAAGCCTTGGTCAAAAGCGTTAATTTAAACAAATTAACAGCCTTGCTGGAGACGGCGCAGCGGATCAGGCGTTCCGCCTACCATCCGTTGAATGCCAGGCTGGTGCAGGAAGAGTTGCTGCTGGGTTACCAGGCCCTGTTTCAGGGTAACCGCTAAGGATTGTTGTTAAGGACTGCTTCAAGTTGCCGGCTTGATGTCGGTGCAGGCCGGACAGTGCCGCACCGCAAGGCATGAAACTGGCTGAAACAGGCTCCAAACCAATCTATAATGGGGTGGCGGGGTTTTGCGGCAAGAAAATAAGCAAAAAATTATATAGGTTGTTACCCTTATGGCACAGGATGCAGCGGGCGGGGCCCGTCCAGGCGTACTATCCCTGAGTATCAAGGAAAAAGCCGCGTTGTATGCGGCCTATATGCCGTTTGTAAAACATGGCGGTTTGTTCATACCGACCACACGGCCATACAAGCTGGGCGATGACGTGTATATGCTGATCAGTCTGATGGAAGACCCGGCACGCATGCCGGTGGCTGGTAAGGTTGTGTGGATCACGCCCGCCGGAGCTCAGGGGGGTAAAACCCAGGGCATCGGCGTGGAGTTCCAGGACAATGAAAACAGCAAGGCGCTCAAAAGCAAAATTGAGGCGCTGGTGGCTGGCTACATGAAGAGCAACCGTCCCACCCACACCATGTAAAGGCCGGAGCAAAAGGCGGGGCATCCTGCCACCCGACCAACAGTTTGATTTTCCCCGGGACAGCTGTCCTGGGCGAGCAGGTTTCTGGAGTAATGATGTCCCTTCGTTTTGCTGATTCCCACTGTCACCTGAATTTTCCCGACCTGGTGAACCAGTTGGATCAGGTGCTTGAACGCATGCAGACTGCCGGCGTCACTCAGGCTTTGTGCGTTGGCACTTCGCTGGAAGAGCTGCCGTCTGTTATGCGGGTGGCCGAGACAGTGCCTTATATTTACGCTTCTGTCGGTGTGCATCCTGATTATGAGGAAACCACCGAACCGAGCGTCGCACAATTGGTGGAACTGGCCAAGCATCCTAAAGTGGTCGCCATTGGCGAGACCGGCCTGGATTATTTTCGGCTGAAGGGTGATCTGGAGTGGCAGCGGGAACGCTTTCGCACTCATATCCGTGCGGCTAGAGCGTGCGCCAAGCCGCTTATCATTCACACCCGCTCGGCCGCCGAGGACACTTTGCGCCTGATGCGCGAAGAGGGCGCAGATCAGCCATCCGGCGTCATGCATTGCTTTACCGAATCGCTGGAAGTGGCTCAGGCGGCCATTGAGCTGGGCTTTTACATCTCATTTTCCGGTATTGTGACTTTCAAGAACGCTGCTGCGCTGCGTGAAGTCGCCCGGATCATTCCGCTGGAGCGCATGCTGATCGAAACCGATTCGCCTTACCTTGCACCAGTGCCCCATCGCGGCAAAACCAACGAACCGTCTTATGTGCCGCACGTGGCGTCCTGCATTGCCGAGCTGCGGGGAATTACGGTGGAGCAGGTGGCCGAGGCGACCATGCACAATTATCTGTCGCTGTTCCGTATCCCGGCAGAGGTGCAGTGATGGAAATCATCTGCCTTGGCGCGGGGTCAAGTACCGGAACGCCGGTACTGGGGTGCGGTTGCCCGACCTGTACTTCGGACAACCCGTTCAACAAGCGCACTCGCTGCTCCACGGTGGTGCGGGCCGACAATGGCGCCCAGTTTCTGATTGATACCGGACCGGATCTGCGTTTACAGGCCCTGCGCGAGAACATCCTGCACCTGGATGCAGTGCTGTACACGCATAACCATGCCGATCATATGAACGGTATCGATGATCTGCGGAACTTCTGTTACCTGCAAAAATCCGCCATTCCCATCTACGGCAGCCGCTACACCATTGAAAACACCCGTCAGCGTTTCGGTTATGCCTTTTCTCCGCCAACCGGCCATTGGGACAAGCCGGTGCTAACCGGCCACGTGCTGGAGGCGCCGGAAACGATTGCCGGGGTGAAGGTGACGCCGGTGCCGATCATGCACGGGAAATATCCGATTCTGGCTTACCGGATTGGCGATTTTGCCTACATCACCGATGTGTCGGAGATTCCGGAAAGCAGCTTTGAATTGCTGCGTGGACTGAAAGTGCTCTTTTTGGACTGCCTGCATTACACTGCGCATCCGACACACATCAACTTCGATCAGGCGCTCGCCTATGCTGCGCGTATCAATGCCGAAACCACGTATTTCATCCATATGACGCACCGGGTGGAATATGGCGAGACCAGTGCCAAACTGCCGGCTAATGTTCATTTGGCCTACGACGGGTTGAGAGTCCGCTTGTGATCAGGTGGGTGCTGATCTGTCTGTTGTGGCTGCCGCTGCAGGGGCGGGCAGCGATTTATGATGACATGTATCAGGCTATCAAAAACAACGATGCCGTTACGGTGCAGGACATCTTGCAACGCGGACTTGATCCGGATACCAGCGACAAGCTGGGGGATAGCCTGATTATGACGGCGATTCGCGACAATGACGACGCCGTGGCCGAGGTGCTGCTGCCCGTAGCCAACCTGCAGCACGTCAACAGTCTGCGGGAAACGCCACTGATGCTGGCTGCCTATTTCGGCAAAACGGAGCTGGTGAAACAAATGCTTGATCGGGGGGCCGCCATAGACGGGGCGGGCAACTGGTCGCCCTTGAGCTACGCCGCTTTCAACGGGCACACTGCAATTGTCAGGTTGCTGCTGCAGCGCGGCGCACGGCTTGAAGCTGCATCGGAAAACGGCACCACAGCGCTGATGGCGGCTGCCCGCAACGGGCATGCGGAAGTTGTGAAACTGCTGCTGGACTACGGCGCCAATCCCCTCAGTGTCAATATGGCAGGCCAGAATGCCGTAAGCTTTGCCATGCAACACGGCAATACCGATATTGCCGCGATGCTGCAGGAAGCAATTCGCCAGCGTTCGGCTACTGTTGTGCATTGATCCCGGTGCGCGCCAGCGCATGGGCAATTGCATGCTTGAGTTCATCCAGCACCCGGGCCGGGTTGAACGGCTTGACCAGAAAGCCGTCTGCACCGGCGGCCAGCGAGCGCCTCACGTTGTCGCTGGAGGCGGCGGTACTGATCATGACGACAATCATCTCGGGATGGGCCGATTTGATGGCGGTCAGAATATCGATGCCGTTTTGCTCTTCCAGCATGATATCGAGCAGGACGATATGCGGAGTGTGCAATTCGATCAGGTGCATCGCCGAGTGACCGTCATGCGCTTCACCTACGACCTCCATGCTGGATTCGCGCAAAATTCCCCGCAGCAGTTGGCGGATCAGGGCGTTATCATCGACAATGAGCAGTTTCAGTCTGGATGGCATGGTTTGATCATGGCAGAATGATTCGGGGCCGAAACAGGCTCTTTAATCATAGTTGATTTGCAGGATAAGAGTGGAATACGCGCAGCATACCGATGAATACTATATGCGGCTGGCCATAGAGCAGGCCCGGCTAGCGTGGCAGGCCGGCGAGGTTCCTGTGGGCGCGATTCTGGTGCGCGAGGGCCAGATCATTGGCTCCGGGTTCAATTCACCGATTACGCTCAATGACCCAACTGCCCATGCAGAGGTGCAAGCTTTGCGTGCCGCAGGTCTTGCTGAGCACAACTACCGGCTGCCGCATACCACTCTGTATGTCACGATCGAACCGTGCAGCATGTGTGCCGGTGCGCTCATGCATGCGCGCGTGGCGCGGGTAGTTTACGGGGCGGCCGATCCGAAAACCGGTGTTTGCGGCAGCGTCATCGATCTGTTTGCCGAGCAACGCCTGAATCACCATGCCTCGGTCACTTCCGGCGTGCTGGCACAGGAGTGTGGCCAATTGATGAGTGATTTTTTTGCCATGCGGCGAGCGGAAAAAGCCCATGCTGATCGTTGATATCCTGCGCCAACAGCTCGATCTGCTGGTCGACGGCAAGCTGGTGAAGTCCTATCCTGTTTCCACCGCGCTCAAAGGCGCTGGGGAAGAGAAGGGCAGTTATTGCACGCCGCGCGGTTTGCATGTTATTCGCGCTAAAATCGGTGCCGGCATGGCGGCCAACAGCGTGTTTGTCGGCCGACGTCCGACCGGAGAGATCTATACGCCGGAACTGGGGGCGCAGCATCCGCAGCGCGACTGGATCCTGAGCCGCATCCTCTGGTTGTCCGGCTGCGAGCGCGGGATCAATCGGCTAGGCAGCGTGGACACCATGCAGCGGTATATCTACATCCATGGCACGCCGGACAGCGAACCCATGGGGGTGCCGCGCTCGCATGGCTGTATTCGCATGCGCAATGCCGATGTAATTGATCTGTTCGACCAGGTCGAGCCTGGCGAGAAAGTGGAGATTCGCTGCTGATGCAAAAGGAGGCCGCAAGCCAGCTGGCTTTGCAGCTGCTCGAGCAGCACGGCTTGCTGCAACAGGGCTGGCGTTTTCGCTTCGACCGTGCCCGGACGCGTTTTGGCTGCTGCAATTACCGCGAACGAGTCATCAGTCTGTCGCCTATGCTGACGGCCAGCAATGATGAGACGGCCGTGCGCGAAACCTTGCTGCATGAGATAGCGCATGCTCTGGTGGGGCCGCGTGCGGGGCATGGTCCGCAGTGGAAGCAAAAGGCGCAGGAAATCGGTTGCAGCGGGGCACGCTGTCATAGCGCCGAACTGCCGCCGGGTAAGTGGCAGGCGCGCTGTCAGGGGTGTGGGCGTTTGTATCACCGCCATCGCAAGCCTAGCCGAAAGTATTCTTGCGGTCAGTGTTCCAGTCGCTTCAACCCGGCTTTTTTGCTGGAGTTTAAGTTGGCGAGCATTTGACGCTCGCCGGTTAATGGTTCGCTGCCCCGAAACCACCGCCCCCGGGCGTAAATACAGTCAGCCGGTCTCCCGGATGCACTTCAATCTCGGCCACGCCGGCCAGTTCCTGCTGTTCTCCATTGGCGCGTACCATGACATTGCGACCGGTCTGCCCGGATTGTCCGCCGGCCAGGCCGGCCGGCGGGTGAATCCGGTGCGATGAGAGCAACGTGACTGTCACGTCGGCAAGAAACCGAATCGTCCGGACAACGCCATCGCCCCCTTTATGCCGGCCGGGGCCGCCGCTGCCACGCCGTATGGCAAAGGCATCGAGCCGGACCGGATAGCGCAGCTCAAGAATTTCCGGGTCGGTGAGGCGGGAATTGGTCATGTGCGTATGTACTGCGCTTGCGCCTGCCGCATGGGGGCTGGCACCGGCACCGCCGCACAGGGTCTCGTAATATTGGTACTCGGCATTGCCAAAACTCAGATTGTTCATTGTGCCCTGGCTGCCAGCGAGAATGCCGAGCGCAGCATATAGGACGTCGACAACGTGCTGCGAGGTTTCCACATTGCCGGCCACAACGGCGGCCGGGTGCCGCGGTTGCAGCAGGCTGCCGACGGGAATATTGATTTCCAGTGGCCGCAGACAGCCGGCGTTGAGGGGCAGGTCGGCGCGAATCAGCGTGCGAAACACATACAGAACGGCTGCACGGGTTACAGCGGCTGGCGCGTTGAAGTTGTTGTCAGCCTGGAGGCTGGTTCCGGAAAAGTCGATACGGGCACTCCCGTGGGCAACATCGATGCTGATGCTGGCGCAAACCTGCCGGTCATCGTCGAAACGGATGCTGGCGTTACCGCCAGTCTGCTGCCTGAGCGCCTGACGCATCATCTGTTCGCCGAGATCGAGCGCGTGATCCATGTAGGCCTGTACGGTTTTGACGCCGTAGTCTGCTGCCAGCGCCTGCAGGGCGAGGCTGCCACGCGTGTTGGCGGCCAGCTGGGCTGCCAGATCGGCAAGATTCTGCCCGACGTTGCGGGCGGGCCATTTCTGCTGCAGCAGCCAGGCAGTAATGGCCGCTTCCAGGATCTGACCATTGCGGACGATGCACATGCCGGCGCTGAGGGCGCCTTCTTCCTCAATGTGGTGGCTGAAGGCCGGCATCGAGCCCGGCGTAATGCCGCCGATGTCCGCGTGGTGCCCGCGTGAGGCGACATAAAACGCCGGTTCCACAAGGTCTGCAACATAAACCGGACTGACTACCGTGATATCAGGCAGATGGGTGCCGCCGGCATAGGGCGAATTGATGAGAAAGGCGTCCCCGGGTGCCATGGTTTGGCTGAACTGGTCGATAACGGAAGCCACGCTGTCACCCATTGAGCCAAGGTGGACAGGAATGTGCGGGGCATTGGCGATCAGCTGGCCGCGGCGATCGAAGACCGCGCAGGAGAAATCCAGCCGTTCCTTGATGTTGACCGAGGTTGCCGTCTGCTGCAGCACGGATCCCATTTCTTCGGCAATGGCCATAAAGCGGTGCAGGAACAGCTCAATATATTTGGGGTCGGCTGCACCATCGTGGCCAGGCTTGTCGAGCGGTAACGCATCGGATTCCAGCAGCAACTGGCCATGGGCATCATGGGTAGCCTGCCAGCCGGGTTCGAGTACGGTACAGCTGTTTGGTTCTACTATCAGAGCCGGGCCGGCAATGCGCTGGCCGCGAGCCAGCGTGGAACGTTGATAGACCGGCACGGTAAGCCACTTGCCATTGAGATAGACGGGTACCCGGTCGATCGGTGTAGCCGGCTGATCGTTCAAGTGCGGCTCAGGCAAATGGCCGCCGGCGTGGTGCACCTGTTCCACTTCGATACCCGCCAGCTGCAGGGACCGGCCGGGGTAATGGTAGCCGTAGCGCTGCTGATGCAAAGCTGCAAAGACCTCGGCCATGTCGTGTTGCGGATAACTGACCGGCAGCGTTGTGTCTGTCCCGCTGTAGCGCAAATGGACCCGGCGAATGACCTGGTCGGCTGTCTCATCTGCAAACAGGGCGCGGAAGTGCTGCTCCAATGTTTCCTGCAGGGCAGGGCTCCACGGCTGCTCGATGGATTGTTCACGAATTAGCCGCTGCTCCGCCAGACCGATACCCACGGCCGAGAGTACCCCGGCCAGCGGGTGGATCAGGATACGCCGCATGCCCAACCGCGCAGCAACGCGGCAGGCGTGCTGGCCGCCGGCTCCGCCGAAGCAGACGAGGGTGTAACTGGCAAGATCGCGGCCACGAGCAACTGAAATCGTGTGGATGGCGTTGGCCATGTTGTCGACGGCAATGTCGAGAAAGTCTTCGGCGACCTGTTCGGCTGTGACTGTGCGGTGCTGTGCCTGGGAAATCTGCTGTGCCAAAACGCCAAACTTCTGCTGTACGGCGGCCTGATCGAGGGGCTGTGTCCCATCCGGGCCGAACAGCGCAGGAAAGAATCGCGCTTGCAGCCGGCCGAGCATGACATTGCAGTCAGTTACTGTGAGCGGGCCGCCGCGGCGGTAGGCGGCCGGGCCGGGGTTGGCGCCGGCAGAATCGGGGCCTACCTGATAGCGCACACCATCAAAATGTAAGATGGAACCGCCACCCGCCGCCACAGTATGAATGTCCAGCATCGGTACCGACAGCAGATGGCCGGCAACCTGCTGTGACGTACTGCGTTCCAGTTCTCCGGCGTAGTGGGCCACATCGGTCGAGGTACCGCCCATATCAAAGCCGATCAGTTTGTCTATGCCGGCCAGTTGCGCGGTTTTGACCGCACCGACAATGCCGCCGGCCGGGCCGGACAAAACGCAGTCCCGGCCATGAAATTGTTCGGCGCCGACCAGTCCGCCATTGGACTGCATGAAATAGAGCCGCTGCGCGGCGCTCAGACCAGCCTGAACCTGGCCGACATAGCGACACAGTACCGGGGAAAGATAGGCATCAAGCACCGTGGTACTGCCACGCCGCACCAGTCGTATGGCCGGGCTGCACAGGTGCGACAGGGAGATATGCGCAAAGCCGAGTGGTTCGGCCAGCCGTTTGAGCTCCAGTTCGTGCGCCGGGTGGCGGTCGGCATGCATGAGCACAATTGCCAGGCTGTCGCAGCCGTTATCTCGCAGTTCGAGCAGTTTTTGCCGGGCGAGAGTGTTGTCGAGCGGTTGCAGAATTTCGCCGCGGGCGCCGATGCGTTCGGGAATTTCGACAACCTGTTGATACAGCGGCTGCGGCAGCTGGATGTCCAACGCAAAGATATCGGGGCGATTCTGATAGCCGATTTGCAAGGCATCGGCAAAACCGGCGGTGATGGCGAGCCCGACTTTGGCGCCCCGACGTTCCAGCAGGGCATTGGTACCCACCGTAGTACCCATCTTCACGGTGATGCTGGCAGCGGACTCATTAAACTCGGCGAGGATGGCACGGATGCCGTGCACAGCGGCATCGTCATACTGCTCCGGATTTTCTGACAGATATTTGCGCACCACCAGGTTGCCATCCGGCCGGCGGGCAACGATGTCGGTAAAGGTACCGCCCCGGTCGATCCAGAATTCCCACCCGGCCACGCTCTGTCCAGTTCATCCAGCTGTTTATCCAGCCGCCATTATACGATGCCGTCGATGAACCCGTGCGCTGTCAGATGCGGAACTGGGCGACATCCAGCTGGAAGTTCTCTGCCATTTCCTTGAGGATGCGCGAAGACTGACTCAAGGCAGAAATTTCGCGGGCATTTTGTTCGGCCATGGAGGAAATCCGCTCGACATTGCGGGCGATATCCTGGCTGCTGGTATGTTGCTCAGATGTGGCGCGGGCGATTTCCTCTACGCTCTGTGCGGTGTCGCGCGTGCCCCGGTCGATATCGCTGAGCGACTGGTCAGCCTGACGGGTTAGGGCCACGCCATGTTCCACGCGTTCACGATTGGCTTCAATGATATCCAGCGCGGTGGCCATTTCGGTCTGAATCGAGCCGGTCATGTCCTGGATTTCCTGGGTGGCTTTGCCGGTGCGTTCGGCCAGTTTACGTACCTCGTCGGCCACCACGGCAAATCCGCGCCCCTGTTCGCCGGCGCGGGCGGCTTCGATGGCGGCGTTAAGTGCCAGCAAATTGGTCTGACCGGCAATATCCTTGATGGTGTTGCTGATCTGGCCGATATCGACTGAACGCTGATGCAGGGTGCGAATCAGTTCGGCCGTTTCGTCCACAGTGGCGGAAATCCGGCGCATTTCATCCACGGTCCGGCCAACCACTTCACTGCCGGTCTGGCACAATTCGCTGCCCTTGAGCGAGCTTTGCAGCGAAATCTGCGCATTGCTGGACACTTGCGAGATGCTGACGGAAATCTGCTGGACGGCCGCTGCCGTCTCGCTGGCAGCATCCGACTGGGTATGCGAGCTGCGCTCGATCAGGTTGACCGCCTTGGACAGGTTGCTGGCTTCCTGCGACACCACTGAGGCAGCCGTGCCCATTTTGCCGACCATGTCACGCAAATTGCTCACCATCGTATTCAGGTGTTGGGCCATTTCGCCGAACTCGTTTTTGCCGGAATAGCTGACCTCAGTGGTCAGGTCGCCTTCGGAAATGCGGCTGAAAGCCTCTTTCAGATGGCGAATGCCCTGGTCCATGTTACGTGTCATCCAATAGGTGAACAGGGTGGAGAGCAGGGCGAACAGACCGCCCAGAATCACGCTGATGAGCACGATATTGCGCATGTTTTTGTTGCTTTGCTGGGTCGTGTGCAACTGGGCAACAATAGTTTCTTTCTGCAGGGCAATCAGGCGGGTTACCGGTTGCAGTACGCCGGCTTCCACGCCCGGCCAGTCATCGTCCAGCACCGAGCGGGTCATGGTCTTGTCATGATCGCCGTAGGACACGGACAGCATTTTTACTACATTTGGCAGTTCAGCCATAGCTTTGTCGACGCCGGCAACCAGTCGCGACTCTTCCGCGGTCAGGTCGCCGTTTTTCAGTTGCTTGAACTGCTTCCACTGGTCGGGCAGATTGGACATTAATTGGTCCAGCTGTTTTTGCGCATCGGCAAAGGGCACTTTGTCAAACTGAGTCGCCGCCATATTGAAGCGGGTCCGGCTCAGTTGTCGTTCCATGTCGATCAGCAAGGAGGAGGGGGCGACCGCGTGGTTGTACACGGTATCCAGTGACTGTTCGCCCTGACGCAGAACATAGAGATTCTCCACCGCCAGAACGGCCATAATCAGTGCGGTAATAATGGCGCCTATAAACAGACTTGTTTTTATACTCAGGTGTTTCACGCTTTTTTCCTTGTGTTTTGCTGCACGCATGTTCACATCGCTACGTTACAAAACGATTGCAAAACTGTTTCTTCTATTACAAATAATGCGGGCAAGCGGGTAAACACCTTTCCGCCGGGCTTGAGGGGCTAAACAAGAAGAAAGAACTCAAATCGGTGTAGTTATTTCCTTAATTTGTAATATTCCGATTTGATAATCACGACATTGCCAGAAAAATGGATAGGTATCGTGAGCGAAGTCGAATCCCTTCTGGTTCCGCTGGAACCGGTCAGCCCCGCGCATACGGTCGATGAGGTCAGCGAACTTTTGCTGCACCCGGACTACCAGCGCTTCCTTTGCCTGCCCGTGGTCGATCAGGGCAAGCCTCTGGGCGTGATCAGCCGGAACGAGATGCAGAAAATCTATATGTCCATGTACGGGCGCGACCTGTACGGCAAGAAAAGCGTCACGCAGTTCATGAACAGCGCGGCCGTGGTGGTGGACATGCAGCACCCGATGGAGCAGATCAGTCGGTACGTAACCAGCAATATCAAATTTCCCATTACCGAGGACTTCATTCTCACCCGCAATGGCGAATATTGCGGCCTGGGTCACGTCGTTGATCTGCTGAAAGTAATGGAAAACAAACTGACGCGTCAGAGCGAGGAAATCTCCCGTGCCTATCGCGAACTGAAAGCCTCTCAATCGCAGCTGATCCAGTCGGAAAAAATGGCCTCCCTGGGGCAAATGGTCGCCGGGGTGGCACATGAGATCAACACGCCGCTTGGCTATGTGAAAAACAACGTCAGCCTGGCGCAGGACGTGTTTGTCCAGCTCAAGGCACTGGTGGGCAGCTACGATGCACTGCTAGCCCTACTGCTGGGCGGTGACGCAAACGAGGCAACAGTGGGGCGCCAGCTGGAAATGATAGAGCAGCAGCGCAACGATTTCTGGTCCGTCTATCCGCAGGATGAGATTGATAACCTGTTTGGCGACACGCTGTTCGGGGTCAATCAGATCAGCGAAATTGTACTGAATCTGAAAAATTTCAGTCGCCTGGATCAGGCTGCGGTCGACGAGGTCAACCTCAATCAAACCATTGAAAGCACCCTGGTGATCGCCAAAAACGTGCTGAAAAACCGGGTTGAGCTGATTAAACAGTATGGCAATGTCCCGGCAGTCAAATGCTCGCCGTCGCAAATCAACCAGGTGTTCCTCAATTTGCTCACCAATGCCGCGCAGGCCATGGACGGCATGGGAAAAATTCTCATCCGCACCTGGGCCGACGAGCGTTACGTCTATGCCAGTGTTCAGGATACCGGCAAGGGTATAGCCAAGGAAAATCTGCAAAAGATTTTCGATCCGTTCTTTACCACCAAACCGGTCGGCGAGGGTACGGGTCTGGGCTTATCCATTGTCTTCAAGATCATCGAAAGCCATAAGGGATTCATACGGGTTGCCTCCGAAGTCGGAAAAGGCACCCGTTTTATTGTTGCCTTGCCACTCGCGAAAGATAGCCGCCATGCAAACCAGTCAGAACTCGATGCCGCGCAAGTCTGAGCCGCTGGCCGGCAGTTTTTCTGCCAGCCGCCCGACCATCCTGTGTGTTGATGATGAAGAACGGATTTTGCGCAGCCTGCGCATGCTATTTGCGCAAACCTACAACGTCAGAGTCACCACGGATGGCAATGAGGCGTTGCGCATCCTGCAGGAAGAGAAGATCCATGTGCTGATCAGCGATCAGCGTATGCCCATCATGACCGGCGTCGAGCTGCTGCGCCGGGCTAAATATATCGCTCCCCACACCATGCGCCTGCTATTGACCGGCTATTCCGATCTCGACGCAACGCTGGGGTCTATCAACGAGGGTGAGGTGTTCCGGTTTATCAACAAACCCTGGGATGCGGAAGCGATCAAGGCAACGGTTGCCAATGCGGTCGATATCGCGCTCAGCCTCGGCGACGTGACCATTCCCGGCCCAGTGGGAGGACAGAATGTTACTGACCACATCCTGGTGATTGATACCGATGACCAGTCGGCAGAGCTGATTCGCGAGTTGGTGCACACGCATATTTCCCCGGGGCTGGTTGTCCACCACGCGGCCACCATCGAGGGCGTCCTGGAAACACTGCGCCAGCACGAAATCGCCGTGGTGGTATCGGAGGTCCGTATCGGTACGGCGGATATCACGACCATGATCAAGCTGCTTAAACGCTTTAATCCGCGCACCGTATCCATTTTGCTGACCACTTTCTACGATGCTTCGATGCTGGTCAACCTGATCAACGAGGCACAGGTTTATCGCTGCATTCCCAAACCAATTCGCGCCAAACTGATGTTGCGGGCAATCGAAGGCGGGCTGGAAAGCTACTGGGCTTTCCAGATGGCACCGAGTCTGGTGAAAAAACACCAGGTCGAAGTTGGCAGTAATGAATCCGCTGACAATCCGCTGGCCAACCGTATCATGAACTTCTTCAAGTCATTTGCGCCGCAACGGAACTGAAAGCGCCTGCCCAGGCAACAAAAAACCCCGGCGCCTGGCCGGGGTTTTTTGTTGGGCAAGGGGCGGAAAATCAGCCGAATTTGCCGGTAATATAATCTTCGGTGGCCTTCTGTTTCGGCGTGGTGAATATGGTGTCGGTATCGCCAAACTCGATCAGTTCGCCCAGATACATGTAAGCCGTAAAGTCGGACACACGTGCAGCCTGCTGCATATTGTGGGTCACGATCAGAATGGTGAAGTCTTCCTTCAATTCGAAGATCAGTTCCTCAATGCGGGAGGTGGAAATGGGATCGAGTGCTGAAGTGGGCTCATCCAGCAGAAGCACTTCGGGTTTGACCGCAATCCCGCGGGCAATACACAGACGCTGTTGCTGACCGCCGGACAGGCTGGTGCCGCTCTGATTCAGCTTGTCTTTCACTTCGTCCCACAGGGCCGCTTTGCGCAGAGCCCATTCCACCCGGTCGGCCATTTCAGCGCGGCTGAGGCGTTCGTAGAGTTTGACGCCGAAAGCAACGTTGTCGTGGATTGACATGGGGAAGGGGGTCGGTTTCTGGAAAACCATGCCGATTTTGGCGCGCAGCATGTTCACATCCTGTCCCTTGTCGAGGATGTTTTTGCCGTCCATAACAATCTCGCCCTCGGCGCGTTGTCCCGGATACAGGTCGTACATGCGATTAAAAGTACGCAACAGGGTTGATTTGCCGCAGCCGGACGGACCGATAAATGCAGTCACCTTTTTTTCTTTCAGCTCGAGATTGATGTTCTTCAAGCCGTGAAAGTTGCCGTAGTAAAAATTCAGGTTTTTGACTTGGATTTTATTCGGCATGTTGTTCGTCTGGTTCATGGATGACTCGACCTTATTGAGAGGTTTTACTCTGTTTGAACATGAAGCGGGCAATGATATTGAGGCCCAGAACGCTAATAGTGAGCAACAGCGCACCTGCCCAGGCCAGTTTTTGCCAATCTTCGAACGGGCTCATGGCAAACTGGAAAATCACCACTGGCAGATTCGCCATGGGGCTATTCATGTCGCTGCTCCAGAACTGGTTGTTCAGTGCAGTAAACAGCAGGGGCGCGGTTTCGCCGCTGATGCGGGCCACCGCCAGCAGGACGCCGGTCATCATGCCCGCCTTGGACGCACGCCAGGTAATCAGCATGACAACTTTCCACTGCGGCGCGCCCAGTGCGGCGGCAGCTTCACGCAGGCTGTTCGGAACCAGGCGCAGCATGTCTTCGGTGGTGCGTACTACCACAGGGATAACCAGCAGGGCCAGTGCAAGTGTCCCGGCCCAGCCGGAAAAGTGGCCGACCTTGGTTACATACATTTCGTAAATAAACAGGCCAATCACGATAGAAGGTGCGGACAGCAAAATATCGTTGATGAAACGAGTGGTTGGCGCCAGCCAGCCGCGCTGACCGAATTCGGCCAGATAGGTGCCGGCGAGAATACCGATCGGCGTGCCGATAAGCGTGCCGAATATACCCATCATCGCGCTGCCGAAAATGGCGTTGAGCAGACCGCCGTCACTGCCCGGCGGCGGTGTCATTTTGCGAAACAGATCCAGATCGAGTGAATCAAAGCCCTTGATGAACAGTGTGGACAGAATCCAGATCAGCCAGAACAGCCCGAATGCCATGGTCAGCATGGAGGCCGTCAGGTTGAAGGCATTGACGATTCGACGACGGTTGTAAATGCTCAGCATGATGAAATTTCCACTCAGGATTCTTGGCCTTCTCGCTTGCGCAATTGCAGCAGCAGAATTTTCGAGAACGACAGCACGATAAAGGTAATGACAAACAGCAGCAGGCCCAGCTCAATCAGCGCCGACGTATAGAGCTCGCCATCGGCTTCAGTGAACTCGTTGGCAAGGGAGGAAGCGATACTGTTGCCGGGCATGAACAACGAAGCAGTCAGGTTGTGAGCGTTACCGATTACAAATGTGACCGCCATGGTTTCGCCCAAGGCGCGCCCCAGTCCGAGCATGACCCCGCCAACCACACCAATCTTGGTGTAAGGCAGGACAATGTTCCAGACTACTTCCCAGGTCGTCGCGCCCAGGCCATAGGCGGATTCCTTGAGCATGGCCGGGACAATCTGGAAGACGTCACGCATTACCGAAGCGATGAAGGGGATGACCATAATGGCGAGAATCAGACCTGCGGTCAGCATGCCGATACCCATGGGCGGACCCTGTACCAGCGCACCCAGATAGGGTACATCGCCAAGGTGATCCTTAATCCACGGCTGCACGTTTTCGGCAAAGGCCGGGGCGAACACAAACAAGCCCCACATACCGTAAATAATACTGGGAATGCCCGCGAGCAACTCGATGGCGATGCCGAGCGGACGACGCAACCAGCGCGGTGAAAGTTCGGTGAGGAACAGAGCAATACCAAAACTGATCGGCACGCCGATCAGCAAAGCGATGAATGAGGTAACCAGGGTGCCGACGATCGGGGCCAGGGCGCCGAATTTTTCCGTAACCGGGTTCCAGGTATCGCTGATGATGAAATCAAAACCGTATGCCTTGATCGCGGGCACGCTGCCCATGATCAGGGAAAGAATAATGCCTGCAAGCAGGGCAAATACCAGGAAGGCGAAAAAGCGGGTCGTATGTCGAAACAGCATATCAAGAATCAGCTGTTTTTTTTCGGATATCGGGGTATGTTGTTTTGACATGGGCTTATTCAGTATTCTGGCTGGCCATTAACATGGCCGACAATTATACAGTTATCCGTCTGTAGTTAAGTGCAAAAAGTGCAAATTTGCTTCAATACAGAAAAAAACGGCCGAGCTTCACAAGTAAGCCCGGCCATGAGGGTCAAGCAGGACTGATCTTAGTAAACAGCCTTGCCGTCCATGCCCTTGATGTTAGCTTTCCAAGCAGCTTCGATCTTCTTCACAACGTTATCCGGCATCGGGATGTAATCCAGGCCCAGAGCCATCTTGTCGCCGTTAACAAAAGACCACTGGAAGAACTTCAGCGCTTCAGCAGCACGTTCCGGAGTAGCTTGTTGCTTGTGCATCAGGACGAAAGTGGTAGCGGTGATCGGCCAGCTGTTCTTGCCCGGTTCGTTGGTCAGAATTTCGTAGAAGCCAGGTGCTTTTTCCCAGTCGGCGTTGGCAGCAGCAGCCTTCACGGTTTCTGCGTTGGCAACTACAAACAGGCCGTCTTTGTTCTGCAGCTGGGTCTGGATCATGTTGTTCTGCTTGGCGTAAGCGGTTTCAACATAACCGATGGAGCCTTTGATCTGCTTCACGAAGTTGGAAACGCCTTCGTTACCTTTACCACCGGTACCAACCGGCCAGGCAACGGAAGTGTCGCTACCTACTTTTTCTTTCCATTCGTTGTTGATTTTGGACAGGTAGTTGGTGAAGTTGAAGGTGGTGCCGGAACCGTCAGCGCGGTGTACCACGGTGATGTCGCTAGCCGGCAGCTTCATGCCTTTGTTCAGGGCAACGATTTTCGGGTCGTTCCACTTGGTGATCTTGCCCATGAAGATTTCAGCAAGAACTTCGCCGTTCAGCTTCATCTGGTTGTTGGCAACGCCGTCCAGGTTAACAACCGGAACGATACCACCCATGATGGCCGGGAATTGGGTCAGGCCGGATTCGGCTTGTTCTTGAGCGTTCAGCGGCTTGTCAGAAGCGCCGAAGTCAACGGTTTTAGCCTTAACTTGCTTGATGCCGCCGCCGGAACCGATGGACTGGTAGTTAACGCCAACACCAGTTTTGGTCTTGTATGCGTCAGCCCACTTGGACAGAATCGGGTAGATAAAGGTGGAACCAGCGCCGGTAATGTCGGCTGCGAATGCGGTACCGCTCATGCTCAGGATTGCGGCAGCGATCAGGCTACGGGTAAAGCTCAGTTTCATTCGGATATCTCCAGTTGTTTGGTCGAAGTTGAAACAGGCCGAATTCTATAGAGTCAATATTACAGAAATATGACCAATGTGAAATTTATATAATCGATGCGGCAGGTAAATGCCAGAATTTTTTGGGACGGGGCGGATGGACCGGTTCAGGCGGCAGTGCGGCGGGCTTTCATCGCTTGCCCGATGGTGTTGAGGGTGGCCTGGTCAAGGCAGGTCTGGGCGTAGGGAAGAATGAGCGTATTTTCTGCTTCAATGTGACGCTGGTAGGCGGAAACGAACTGACGTGCCGCGGCCGCGTCGATGTTGCCGCTTTGCGTGGCAAGGATTGCTTGCAGTTGTGTCAGCATGGCCTGCCAGCGGGTTTCGAGCTTGCCGTGGTCTTCGCGCAGAAACTCCAGTGCATCGAGCACCTCTTCGTTATCTTCCGCTTTGGCGGCCGCTTCAAGCAGGGGAAACAGATCTTGTTCTTCGTCCTGGTGGTGCAGCGGCGCGGCCTGCACGAAATAGCGGATGATTTTCTCGATGGCTTCCCGGGCTGCAGCGTCTACGCCGTTCTGCTCGATATGCTGGCGCACGCGCTCAAGCAAGGCGGTGTGGTCGGCAATTTTGACATGACAGGCGCGCAACAGGGCGATGGGGTTGTCAGTGCTGGCAGCAGGGGTATGGGGGTGAAACTGATTCATGAGCTTCTTTCGATAATTAGATAACGAAGAGTGAATCAGAAAATGCTGAGTTGGCGGAGCGGACGGGACTCGAACCCGCGACCCCCGGCGTGACAGGCCGGTATTCTAACCAACTGAACTACCGCTCCGCATTAAACGACTGTGAGCAGTGCAGGGTATTACCTATTACTAGGTTCTGTCCTGTTGTGATCTCGATAAAATCGTGATCTTGCACTGCATCATGCTGAAACTTTTGGCTCCCCGACCTGGGCTCGAACCAGGGACCTACGGATTAACAGTCCGGCGCTCTACCGACTGAGCTATCGGGGAACAGCAAAGACCGCCATTCTAGTGATGGAACTCCACTTGGTCAAGTGTTTTGTTGCGATGAAATCACTTCAGGCAGCGTCCGCAGGGCGTTTGCCTGGGTAAGCTGCGCCCGGTTTGATTCTTAAGTGCTTATCAAAAAAGACGTTTTTTTCTGCTCGTGCGGGCTGCGTTTTTCGCTGTGTTAAAGCGGAAAAACAGCCAAAACGCGTGCTCCAGATAAGTCAAGGCGATCGCTTAATTGTCAGGCAGAAATATCCGCGTCGTGCTGATATAATCGAAAACACTTGATTGCTTGATCTTGTATAACTGAAGAATTATTACAAGGCGATGATGCCACGCTCCACCAACAACCAGTCTTCTGCCGGCAGCAGCGTTAAACCTGCCCGACCTTTCTCGCCTAAACTGTCGCGCCTGCTCAGCGAGGCGTGGTGGCTGGCCCTGGTTGCCGTGTCTGTTTACGTGGCGCTGATTCTGCTGAGCTACGATCACACTGATCCATCCTGGTCGCACAGTGTCGATAATCCCGTTGTCCATAATGTCGGTGGTGTGGTCGGCGCGTGGATTGCCGACGTGCTGCTGTACGTGTTCGGGCTGTCGACCTATCTGATTCTGGTGTTTCTGCTGTATGTGATCTGGTGGGGTTACAGGCGTATTGATGCGCCTGACTTGACCGATCGCCGTTCGCTGCTGGTGGCGTGTGCCGGCTTCCTTATTCTGCTGCTGTCCTGCAGCGCGCTGGAAGCACTGCGCCTGTATACGCTTACCATGCCCTTGCCTTTGGCGCCCGGCGGTGTCAGTGGGGCGCTGGTGAGCAAGCTGCTGTCGCAGATGCTGGGGTTTACCGGAGCGACACTGCTGCTTCTGTTGCTGATGACGGTCAGTGTAAGCCTGTTTACCGGTTTGTCCTGGCTTAACCTGTTCGAGCGGGTTGGCATTTGGGTCGAATCATTCTATGAATGGGGTATCAATCAGATCCGCAAGCGCCAGGATATCAAAGCGGGCGAAATTGCCCAGCAGCAGCGCGAAGAGGTTGTTTCCGAGGAGCGCCGGCGGATTGTTGAACACGAGCCGATCCGCATTGAGCAGCCGGTGGTTGAGGTGGAACAGTCCGAGCGGGTGGATAAGGAACGGCAGGTGCCGCTGTTTGCCGATATGCCGGATTCGCCGCTGCCGCCCCTGAGCCTGCTCGATCCTGCTGAGATGGCAGTTGAAATTGTCAGTGCAGAAACGCTGGAATTCAATTCGCGTCTGATCGAGCGCAAACTGCTCGACTTTGGTGTCGAAGTCAAAGTTCTATCAGCCCATCCCGGTCCGGTGATTACCCGCTATGAGATTGAACCGGCCATCGGCGTCAAAGGCAGCCAGATCGTCAACCTGGTGCGTGACCTGGCGCGCGCCATGTCGGTGGTGAGCATCCGCGTGGTGGAAACCATTCCGGGCAAATCGTGCATGGGGCTGGAAATTCCTAATCCCAAGCGCCAGATTGTGCGGCTGACCGAGATCGTCGGCTCACGGGTCTACAACGATAATCCATCGCCCCTGACCATGGCCATGGGCAAGGATATCAGTGGCAATCCGATCGTTGCCGATCTCGCCAAAATGCCGCATGTGCTGGTGGCCGGTACAACCGGTTCGGGTAAGTCGGTGGCGATCAACGCGATGATTCTCAGTTTGCTGTACAAATCTTCGCCGGCCGACGTGCGCCTGATTCTGGTGGACCCGAAAATGCTCGAACTGTCTGTCTACGAGGGCATTCCGCATTTGCTGGCGCCGGTGGTAACAGACATGAAGCAGGCTGCTTATGCGCTTTCCTGGTGCGTAGCGGAAATGGAAAAACGCTACCGTCTGATGGCGGCGCTTGGCGTGCGTAATATCAGCGGTTTCAATCAGAAACTCAAGGACGCAGAAAAAGCCGGCGAGCGCCTGAAAAATCCGTTTACATTGACCCCGGAAAATCCTGAGCCGCTGGAAGAGTTGCCCTTCATCGTTGTCATCATCGATGAACTTGCCGATTTGATGATGGTCGCAGGCAAGAAGGTGGAAGAACTGATCGCCCGACTGGCACAGAAAGCCCGTGCTTCCGGGATACATCTGATTTTGGCGACCCAGAGGCCATCGGTGGACGTGATTACCGGTCTGATCAAGGCCAATATTCCCACGCGTATCGCCTTCCAGGTATCCAGCAAGATTGATTCACGTACCATTCTTGATCAGATGGGCGCGGAAGCGTTGCTGGGGCAGGGCGACATGCTCTATCTGCCACCGGGAACGGGTCTGCCGCAACGGGTGCACGGTGCTTTTGTGTCGGACGATGAGGTTCATCGTGTCGTTGAGCACCTCAAGCAAATGGGCCAGCCGAATTATGTCGAGGGGATTCTGGACAACCCGGAAGCCTCCGGTGAGGAAGGCTTCGGCGGTGGCGAGAGCGATGCCGAGGCGGACCCCCTGTATGATGAAGCCGTCAATGTGGTGCTCAAGTCCCGCCGCGCATCCATCTCGCTGGTACAGAGACAATTGCGGATTGGTTACAACCGGGCGGCCAGGCTGATCGAGCAGATGGAAAATGCCGGTCTGGTGTCGCCTATGCAAAGCAACGGCAACCGCGAAGTGCTGGTGCCGTCTCGAGGTGATGAATAAATGTGGAAAAGAATTCTGCTGGTGGGTGTGCTGTGCTGGGCGCAATGGGCTCAGGCCGGCAGCGTTGAGGCATTGAAAGCCTTTCTCAACAGTACGCCGCGCCTGAAAGGGGATTTTACCCAGACGGTATATGACAAGAATCAGCGGGTCGTGCAGAAAAGCAGCGGCTGGTTTGCCATTTCCCGTCCGGGGAAATTCCGCTGGGTGGTACAGCAGCCGTTTGACCAGTTGATTGTCGGCGATGGCGAGCGAGTCTGGCTGTTCGATCCGGACCTCAATCAGGTTACCGTGCGCAAAATGGGTACGGCTCTGGGGAGCTCACCGGCGGCACTGCTTGCCGGTGAAGGCACGCTGGAGCAACAGTTTACCTTGCGTGACAGCGGTGACAAGGATGGCCTGAACTGGGTCGATGCCAGCCCCAAATCCCAGGATGCCGGGTTCAGCAAAGTGCAGCTGGGTCTGGAAAAGGGGGCCGTGGTAGCCATGAAGCTGTTCGATAACTTCGGTCAGACCACTTATCTTACCTTCACCAAGCTGACCACGCCGGCGAAACAGGATAGCAAGCTGTTTACTTTTACCCCGCCTGCCGGTGCTGATGTGGTGGGCGAATAAGCGCCGTTGCATGTCCAGCCAGAATTCCCTGTTTGAAGAGACGCCCGCCGGCCACGTGCCGTTGGCCGAACAGCTGCGGCCGCGCAACTTGAGCGAATTTGTCGGTCAGCGGCATCTGCTGGGCGACGGTATGCCGCTGCAGATCGCTTTTGCCTCCGGCAAACTGCACTCGTTGATCCTATGGGGACCGCCGGGCGTAGGAAAAACCACGCTGGCGCGCCTCATGGCGCAGCATTTTGATGCCGAATTCATTCCGCTTTCTGCGGTGTTTTCCGGCGTGAAAGATATCCGCGACGCGGTGGCCCAGGCACAGATGTATCAGTCGCAGGGGCGGCACACCATTCTTTTTGTCGATGAAGTGCACCGTTTCAACAAGGCTCAGCAGGATGCCTTTCTGCCGTTTGTGGAACAGGGGCTGGTAACCTTCGTTGGTGCGACAACCGAAAATCCGTCATTTGAGGTCAACAGCGCATTGTTGTCCCGGGCACAGGTTTACCGCCTGCAACCGCTTGATGATGCGGATTTGCTGCAACTGGTCGACCGCGCTGCGGTCCATCTGGGGCTGGTGATAGAAAAAGAGGCGGCGGAGCTGCTGGTGTCCTACGCCGATGGCGATGCGCGGCGACTTTTCAATCTGCTGGAGCAGGTGCATACCGCAGCAACTACGCGGCATGAAACAAGCGTTGCTGCAGAATTTGTCGCTGCCGTGCTATCGCGTCAATCGCGCCGTTTCGACAAGGGCGGCGATGAATTCTACGACCAGATTTCCGCCTTGCATAAATCTGTTCGCGGCTCTAATCCTGATGCCGCGCTTTATTGGCTGGTGCGCATGCTGGATGGCGGGGCTGATCCGCTCTACCTTGGACGTCGCCTGGTGCGCATGGCGAGCGAGGATATCGGTCTTGCCGATCCGCGTGCTTTAACCATGACGCTTGAGGCCTGCGCCAGCTATGAGCGGCTCGGCAGCCCGGAAGGCGAACTGGCGCTGGCGCAGGCAGCGGTCTACCTGGCCGTCGCGCCCAAGAGCAATGCGGTCTATGTGGCGTATAATACTGCCCGTGCGTGGGTGAAACAGGATAAATCCCGCCCGGTTCCGGTACATTTGCGCAATGCCCCGACCAAGCTGATGAAGGAAATGGGGTACGGCAAGGCATATCGCTATGCCCATGACGAACCGGATGCCTATGCGGCAGGCGAGCAGTATTTGCCGGACGGCATGACAAATCAGGCTTTTTACCAGCCGACAGCGCGTGGGCTGGAAGGGAAAATTACAGAACGATTGTCTTACCTGCGCTCGCTGGATCGCTCAGCCAATAAAAAATAAATGGTGACTTATGCTTGATATTCAGATTCTTAGAAAAGATTTGCAAGGTGCTGCTGCAGCTTTGGCGCAGCGCAAGTTCGTGCTCGATACAGAGAAATTCGAAGCGCTGGAAAACGAGCGGAAGACCCTGCAAACCCGCACTCAGGAATTGCAGGCAAAACGCAATCAGACCTCCAAGGCAATTGGTGCTGCCAAGGCCAAAGGCGAAGATGTGTCTGCCATCATGGCTGAAGTGGCCGGTCTGGGTGAAGAACTGAAAGCTGCTGAAGAACGCCTCACCGTGCTGCAGGAAGAGCTGCAGCAATTCATGCTGGGCATACCCAATCTGCCGCACGCAAGCGTACCGGTGGGCAAGGACGAAACCGCCAATGTCGAGTTGCGCAAAGTAGGCACGCCGCGCAGCTTCGGCTTCGCCGTCAAGGATCATGTCGATATCGGCGCTCCGCTGGGGTTGGATTTCGAGACGGGCAGCAAGCTCTCTGGCGCCCGTTTTTCCGTGCTGAAGGGTGACATGGCGCGTTTGCATCGCGCACTCGCTCAGTTCATGCTTGACGTGCACACGCGCGAGCACGGTTATACCGAAGTGTATACCCCGTATCTGGTCAATGCCGCATCAATGCAGGGCACGGGCCAGCTGCCCAAGTTTGAGGAAGATCTGTTCAGTGTGCCGCACGGCGAACAGGGCAAGCTGTATCTTATTCCTACCGCGGAAGTTCCGGTAACCAACATGCTGCGGGATGAAATCGTGCGCGCAGATGAACTGCCGATGCGTTTTGTCGCGCATACCCCGTGTTTCCGTTCGGAGGCCGGTTCCTATGGCCGCGACACCCGCGGGATGATTCGTCAGCACCAATTCGATAAAGTCGAGCTGGTGCAAATGGTGCACCCGGATGATTCTTACACCCTGCTTGACGAGTTGCTCGGCCATGCCGAAGCGATTCTGCAGAAACTCGAACTGCCTTACCGCGTGGTTACCCTGTGTACCGGAGATATGGGTTTTTCCGCTGCCAAAACCTACGACATTGAAGTCTGGTTGCCGGCGCAGAATACCTACCGCGAAATTTCTTCCTGCTCCAACTTCGAAGCATTCCAGGCCCGCCGGATGATGGCCCGTTTCAAGAACGCCCAGGGCAAAAACGAATTGCTGCACACCCTCAACGGCTCCGGCCTCGCCGTAGGCCGCACCCTGGTCGCCATTCTGGAAAACCATCAGCAGGCCGATGGCAGTGTGGTCATTCCTAAAGCACTGCAACCGTACATGGGTGGGGTAGAGCTGATTAAGCCAGCCTGCTGATGGTTTCGGTGCAGGCTAACTTGCGCAGCAAGTTAAGCGTAGCGTGCCGGAGCCAAAACTTGCAGAGGCAGGCCGATGGCAGCGTGGCCATTCCCAAAGCACTGCAACCGTACATGGGCGGGGTAGAGCTGATTAAGCCAGCCTGCTGATGGTTTCGGTGCAGGCTAACTTGCGCAGCAAGTTAAGCGTAGCGTGCCGGAGCCAAAACTTGGAGAGGCAGGCCGATGGCAGTGTGGTCATTCCTAAAGCACTGCAACCGTACATGGGTGGGGTAGAGCTGATTAAGCCAGCCTGCTGATGGTTCTGGCGCAGGCTAACTTGCGCTGCACGCTGGTAATTTAGCTCGCGTGAGCCATTTTCTCCATCCGTCCCTGTCCCAGGCGGTATTTGTTTTTGTCTCCCAGTGGCGTGAACAGCGGCGTGTAGGGCTTTTCGAAGCGCTGCAGGATGTCATAGTAGTTGCGGATGTTTTCGGCAAAAATGACCGATTCGCCGCCGCGTGCGGAGCCGTGCTTGAGCTGATTGGCGTATTGCGGTCGGCTGAGCATGGGCAGGGTACGCTTGAGGTCGATCCAGGAATCGGGGTTGAGTTTCATGCGGTCTGCCAGAACCCGGGCGTCTTCCAGATGCCCCATGCCGGTATTATAGGAAGCCAGTGCAAGCCAGCTGCGATCGGGTTCCTGAATGTCATCCGGAAGGGCGTCGCGCATCATGACAAAATATTTGGCCCCGGCAATGATGCTTTGTTTGGGGTCAAGGCGGTCGGTTACGCCCATATGGTCAGCCGTGTCCTCGGTGAGCATCATTAAACCGCGCACCCCGGTAGGCGAGGTTGCAAAGGGATCCCAGTGTGATTCCTGATAACCGATTGCGGCAAGAAACCGCCAGTCTACGTCGGTATATTCCTGCGCTTCCTGGAAATATTTCTTGAATTTCGGCAGGTCCAGATTGATCGCGCGCAAAAAGGCTTCCCGATCTTCGCGGGAAAGGCGGGCTATGTGCCCATAGTAGCGATCAAGCAAACGTTTGAGTGTGCCATCCTGTTTAATTTGCTTGAAAAACCGGTGGGCCTGCATAAGCAGTTCCGGATCCGTATCCTTCGGAAACGCCCAGGCCAGTTCTTCATCACCGGCAATAGCCACACCCGCCGCAATGTTGGGAAAGTAATTCTGCGTCATTTTGATGATGTGCGAGTCGGCGATGACGACATCCGTTTCCCCGCTGTCCAGCCGGGCGAGCAAATCTTCTGTTTCCAGCTTGGGCTTTTCGGTCCACTGTAACGCCGGGTATTTCTGTTTTAATGCTTTGAGGTGTTCCACATAGCTGCTGCCGGCGACCACTTCTATACGTTTGCCGATCATGTCCTGGACGGAACGAATTGCCTCGGTGGTGTCGGCATTGTAGGCCGCTTGTTCGGTTACCGTCTGATACGCTGGTCCGTAGATGATCTGACTCTGCCGTTGTGGGGTGATGGTGAGTCCGGCAGCCGCCAGGTGAGCCTGGTGATTTTCCAGCGTAGGAATGATGTCGCCGAAACGTTCTGCTACAACAATGCGCAATTTCGCATGAATATATTCGGCGAACAGGGAAGCCAGATCATATTCCAGGCCCGACTGTTCACCGTTTGCATCTTTGTGGTAAGTGGTGGGGCCATAGCGCGTAATGACAACCAGTTCCTTGCTCTGGCTGACCGGCGGGAGGGGCGGCGGGGCGTGATGGCAGGAAGCCGTCAATGCCAGCAGCGGGAGCAATGCCAGGAAGCGAAGTGTGCGGCGCATGTGTAATCAGTTTCGATAGGCAATGCCTGCAAATGAATCAAGATTAATAATGGCGGGTTAACGCACCCTAATTGTTCAAGTTTGGACAACAATGCACTATTTGTCCAATGTTCTGCATGATTAGGCCGCTGCATGAGCGGAACTTTACCGCCAACCAAACTGAGTGCAGGCGCGATTGTATGCCAGGTCGCCGAGTTGTGGTGTAAAAGCTTCACGGTGTTCGGCGGGAAAGAAAATCGGCATGTTGTTTGCCAACATGCCGATTGGGGACTGATTCTCGCGCGGGTTTTACAGCATGGGCTGCTGTTTCTCGGCCTGACCTGGGCAGATCCCCGGTCAGCCTTTAGCCGAAAACACGCTCAGGGGGGTAAATGCCGCGCAAGAGTTCGTTAATGCCTACCTTGCTGCGCGTCTTGTGGCTCTGGCCGTCGCGTTGCGACTTAACATTCACTGCGTAAATGTTAGCCTCCGCCGGAAGAAGCGCAGCCTTGCCTTTGGCCAATCTTGTCGTGTTAGATGCCGCGCAAAAGTTCGTTAATACCTACCTTGCTGCGCGTCTTCTCATCCACTTTCTTGACGATGACGGCGCAGTAGAGGCTGTAGCTGCCGTCTTTGGAGGGCAGGTTGCCGGATACCACGACGGAACCGGCCGGTACGCGGCCATACATGATTTCGCCTGTTTCGCGGTCGTAGATTTTGGTGGACTGGCCGATGTATACACCCATGGAAATTACACAGTTGTCTTCTACAATCACGCCCTCAACCACTTCCGAGCGTGCGCCGATGAAGCAGTTGTCGCCGATGATGGTGGGGTTGGCCTGAACCGGCTCGAGTACGCCGCCGATGCCGACGCCACCGGACAGGTGGACGTTCTTACCGATCTGAGCGCAGGAGCCTACGGTGGCCCAGGTATCAACCATGGTGCCTTCATCCACATACGCACCGATGTTTACGTAGGACGGCATCAGTACAACATTCTTGGCGATGAAGGAACCGCGGCGTGCCGCTGCAGGAGGCACTACGCGGAAACCGCCTTCGCGGAAATCCTTGGAGTTGTAGTCGGCGAATTTGGACGGTACCTTGTCGAAGTAATTGGTGTAACCGCCTTTGATGAAGGCGTTGTCTTCCAGGCGGAAGGACAGCAGAACGGCTTTCTTGATCCACTGGTTGGTCACCCACTGGCCGTCCACTTTCTGTGCCACGCGAATTTCGCCGCGATCCAGCATATCGAGCACATGGGCAATACCGTCTTTCAGCTTGGCATCGGCGTTGCGCGGGGTGATGTCGGCACGACGCTCAAATGCGTCTTCGATCATGGTTTGCAGTTCTTGCATGCTGGTTCCTTCAGTCATCATTTCAAATTCTGGGCACAGGCAACGATGCGCTGTGCGGCTTCGAGGCATTCATTCAGTTCCGCTACCAGGGCGATGCGGATAAAGCCGGCGCCTGGATTAATGCCGTGGGCCTCACGGGCCAGGTAGCTGCCGGGCAAAACCGTGACATTATAATCGCGATAGAGCGTTTGCGCGAAAACGGTGTCGTCCACCGGGGTGCGTACCCACAGGTAGAAGGCGGCGTCTGGCATTTCAACCGGCAGTGCCTGGGCCAGGATCGGCGTTACGGCGGAAAACTTTTCCTTGTACAGGCGACGGTTTTCCTGCACGTGCGTCTCATCGTTCCAGGCTGCTTCGCTGGCCGACTGGACAGCAGGGTTCATGGCGCAGCCATGATAGGTGCGATAGAGCAGGAATTTTTGCAAAATGGCTGCGTTGCCGGCGACAAAGCCTGAGCGCATGCCGGGTACGTTGGAGCGCTTGGACAGGCTGGAAAACACCACCAGTCTGTCGTAATCGGGCAGGCCCAGTTGCTGGGCGGCTTGCAGCGCCCCCAGGGGAGCCTGGCCTTCGTCAAAGTAGATTTCCGAGTAGCACTCGTCGCTGGCGATGACAAAATTGTAGCGCTGCGAGTAATCGAAGAGTTCGCGCCAGTCTT
>JAJZTZ010000091.1 GCA_021847305.1 Pseudomonadota bacterium
GATCACGTTTACGTAACCACCACAACGTCCGGTGCGGCGGCGGTTTACCGCGAGCTGAGCCGGCTCAACACGATGTGGCGACTGGATTGCGGCATCGTCAATCATACCGGCGCATTTGCCGCCATCAATCTGGCCGGGCCGAAGTCGCGTGCCGTGCTGCAGCAACTGACGCAGATCGATTTGTCATCCGAGAGCTTTCCTTATCTGGCTATCCGCGAAGGGGAGGTGGCCGGTTTGCCGGCACGTCTGATGCGAGTGGGGTTTGTCGGCGAGTGGGGTTATGAAATTCATGTGCCCGCTGGTCTCGGAGTGGCTTTGTGGGACGCCTTGATGACGGCCGGAGCGGCTGAGGGTATCCGACCCTTCGGTGTGGAGGCCCAACGCCTGCTGCGGCTGGAAAAAGGCCACATCATCATCGGTCAGGATACCGACGGGCTGACTACCCCCGCTGAGGCCGGTCTGGACTGGGCGGTGAAGCTGGATAAGGCGTTTTTTGTCGGCCAGCGCAGTCTGAAGATCATCGGCGCTAAACCACAAAAGCAGAAACTCATTGGTTTCATGCTGGCCGAGGAGTTTAACGGTACGGCGCCGCAGGAGTGCCATCTGGTGATCCGCGCCGGCGAAATTGCCGGACGGGTGACCAGTATAGCCTGGAGCCCCAGTGTACAGCGGTATATCGGTCTGGCTTATGTGCCGGCCGACATGGCTGACGCCGGGACGAATTTTACCATTCGCATCAGTAACGGCGATCTGATTGAGGCAACTGTGGTCCCCGTTCCCTTCTATGACCCGGCTAATCTGCGCCAGAAAGAGGTGTTCTGATGAGTCGTTTATCACTGTCCCCGCTCAACGATGTACTGCCCGCGACCCATTATTTTGTGCCTGGTCTGGCGTTGCCGCTGGCGCTGTCGGATCTGTCGCTCCAGCCTCGCTATGGCTGCAAGGGACCCGGTGCAGCGGCATGGCTGGAGAGCATGGGTTTGCCAGTGCCTGCTTTGCCCAACAGCGCTATTGCGCTTGAGGAAGGCGGCTATGTGCTACGCCTTGGATTGACCGAGTTTCTGGTTGAAGCGCAGGCCAGAACCGTAGAGGTACTGTCATGCAGTCCGCGCGTTGCAGGCGTCTACCCGGTACTGCGGCAGGATTTGTGTCTGTGCCTGTCTGGTCGCCGTGTACCCGAGTTGTTGCTGCAAACCTGCAGCTTCAATTTCGCCGCACTTGATCTTGCGCAAGCGCCTGTGGTGCTGACATCGATGGTGGGTGTGGCAGTTACGGTGCTACCCGGCGAGCGTCATGGCGTGCCTGATTACCGGATCTGGTGCGATGGCAGTTTTGGAATTTATTTGTGGCAGACGTTGAGTGCGATTGCTATTGAGCTGGGCGGCGGCCCGGTTCGATCTGGCTTTGAGTCAATTTGAATCCCACCTTTCAAGGAGGTTGAGATGAACGTAGAAGAAGCAAAGAAGCTGTTGCAGGATAATCAGGTGAAGTTTGTGTTGGCTCAGTTCGTGGATATTCACGGCGCGGCCAAGGCCAAGGCGGTGCCGGCCGATCATTTTGAAGACATTCTGGGCGCTGGTGCCGGGTTTGCCGGGTTTGCCGTCTGGGGGTTGGGAATCGAGCCGCACGGGCCGGATTTCATGGCCGTGGGGGATCCATCAACGGTGTCACTGGTGCCATGGCAACCGGGGTTTGCCCGGATTGCCTGCGACGGCCATGTGTTGGGTCAGCCATGGGAATACGACAGCCGGGTGACATTGAAAAAACAGATCAAACGCCTGGCTGATAAGGGCATGGTGTTCTACACCGGCCTGGAGCCCGAGTTTTCCCTGCTCAAGCGCGACGATAAGGGCAAGATCGTGCCCTGTGATGCGACCGATTCACTGGCCAAACCCTGCTACGACTACAAGGGCCTGTCGCGTGTGCGCGCCTATCTTGAACGCCTGGTCGACAGCATGAAGGCGGTGAATATCGATGTCTACCAGATTGACCACGAAGATGCGAACGGCCAGTTCGAAATCAACTACACCTATGCCGATTGTCTGACCTCCTGCGACAGCTATGTGTTCTTCAAGATGGCGGCAGCGGAAATTGCCAACGATATGGGACTGATCTGCTCTTTCATGCCCAAGCCCTTTGCCAACCGTCCCGGCAACGGCATGCACATGCACATGTCCATTGGTCCGCAGGGTGGCAAAGGCAACCTGTTTGAGGACAAGAACGATCCGCGCGGGCTGGGGCTTTCGAAAATGGCTTACCAGTTTCTCGCCGGCGTGTTGAAACACGGCCCGGCGCTGGCGGCGCTGTGCGCACCGACGGTCAATTCCTACAAGCGCCTGGTCGTCGGCCGATCCTTGACCGGCGCAACCTGGGCGCCGGCATACATCAGCTATGGCGACAACAACCGCTCCAGCATGGTGCGTATCCCCGGCGGACGGCTGGAGCTGCGCCTGCCGGACGGCGGCTGCAACCCCTATCTGGCTACAGCAGCGGTGATTGCCGCCGGCATGGATGGCATTGACAACGATCTGGATCCGGGCGAGCCGCAAAACATCAACTTGTATGACCTGTCGCCGGAGGAGCTGAAGGCCAAAGGGATTGGCATTCTGCCGCAAAACCTGCATGAGGCGCTGCTGGCGCTGGAACAGGACGAAGTGATCAAGCAGGCTCTGGGTCCGGTGGCGGACGAATTTCTCAAGCTCAAGCACATGGAGTGGGTGGAATACATGCGCCATGTGTCGGACTGGGAAATCGAGTCGTATCTGGAATTTTTCTGAGAGGGAAAGATTATGTGTGGAATTGTCGGATTGCTGGTGAAAACGCCGACCTTGCGCGATCAACTGGGGGAACTGATGGTGCCCATGCTGATCGGCATGACCGAACGGGGGCCGGACTCGGCCGGGCTGGCGGTGTTTACCGAGATGCTGGGCGAAGGCAGCCGCAAAATCAGTGTGTATTCGGGGCTGACGGAAGAGGGCGACGATTTCAACTGGCAGGCGCTGGGCCATGCCATCAATACGCACCTGGGTGTGGCGGCAAACGTGGAGGCCAAAGGCAACCATGCGGTGATTACGCTGGCCGGTTCGGCCGAGCCGGTAAAACACTGGATTCGCGAAACCTACCCCAGGCTGTACCTGCTTTCCACCGGGCGCAGCATCGATCTGTATAAAGACATCGGCACGCCGGGTGAAGTGGCTGCGCGTTACGATTTCAAACATCTGAGGGGTACTCACCTGGTGGGCCATACCCGTATGGCGACGGAATCGGCGGTAACCCCGGAACGCGCCCATCCGTTTACCGCCGGCGAAGACTTCTGTCTGGTACACAATGGTTCTCTGTCCAATCCCTACGGTATCCGCCGCATGCTTGAGCCGATGGGCATCGGCTTTGAAACCGACAACGACACCGAAGCGGCCTGCCGTTTTCTGGAATGGCGCCTGCGTGAAGGCGATGACCTGGAGACGGCACTGCAGAAAGGCTTTGAGGAGCTGGACGGTTTCTTTACCTTTCTCATGGGTACCCCTGACAAGCTGGCGCTGATTCGCGATCCGTTTGCCTGCAAGCCGGCCGTGGTGGCGGAAACCAACGACTATGTTGCCATCGCTTCGGAATTCCGTTCACTGGCACATTTGCCCGGCATCAAGAACGCCCATGTGTTTGAACCCGCACCCGAGGAGATGTACGTATGGAACATCTGAGCTTTGATCTGTCGCAACGCCCATTGCGCGAACTGAATCAGATGCTGCACACCGATGCCGAGGCCGGCAAGGTGAGCAAAGTGACGGTCAATAATCCGGACGGTGCCCACAATATAGCTGTGGGGCTGAATTGCCCGGTGGAAGTGGAAGTCATTGGTCATGCCGGTTATTACGTCGGCGGCATGAACAAAAGCGCCACGATTACCGTGACCGGCAGTGCCGGTACCGGTGCAGCGGAAAACATGATGAGCGGCAAGGTGCACATCAAGGGTTTTGCCTCCAACGGTGCCGGCGCCTCGGCGCATGGCGGCCTGCTGGTGATCGACGGCGATGCGGGCTTGCGTTGCGGTATCTCGCTCAAGGGCGGCGATATTGTGGTGGGCGGCTCGGTCGGCAGTTTCTCTGCCTTCATGGCGCAGGCCGGCCGCATGGTGATCTGCGGTGATGCCGGCGATGCACTGGGCGACTCGCTGTATGAAGCGGTGATTTACGTCAAAGGCCACATCAAGTCGCTGGGTGCCGACGCGCAACTGGAACCGATGACCGAGGCGGACTATGCCGCCGTGGCAGACCTGCTGCGACAGTCCGGCCCCGCTTTTGCGGCGCACGATCCACACGACTTCAAGCGCGTGGCTTCGGCCAGAACGCTTTATCACTGGAACGCCGACGCGGACCAGGACTATTGAAAGGACAACAACCATGGACAGCAAACCGGTTCATTTCAAGCGCATCGCCAAAGAAGAGTCCTGGGGTTACAACAGAACGACCATCGACTATATCCAGAATGCCGCCGCGCACGGCCTGTATGAAATTCGCGGCCTGGGCGCCAAACGCAAGGTGCCGCATTTCGACGACCTGGTATTTCTCGGCGCTTCGCTGTCGCGCTACCCGCTGGAAGGCTATCGCGAAAAGTGCTCGACCAAAACCATTCTGGGTACCCGCTTTGCCAAAAAGCCGATTGAACTGGCTATTCCCATCACTGTCGCCGGCATGAGTTTCGGTTCGCTGTCGGCCAACGTGAAGGAATCACTCGGTCGTGCGGCATCGGAAATGGGCACGTCCACCACCACCGGCGATGGCGGTATGACGCAGGAAGAGCGCCAGTCTTCCAAGACGCTGGTTTACCAGTGCCTGCCGTCGCGTTACGGTTTCAATCCGGACGACGTGCGCCGCGCCGATGCCATTGAAGTGGTGATCGGTCAGGGCGCCAAGCCGGGCGGCGGCGGCATGCTGCTGGGGCAGAAAATCTCTCCGCGTGTGGCCGCCATGCGTACCCTGCCGGAGGGCATTGACCAGCGCTCGGCCTGTCGGCACCCAGACTGGACCGGGCCGGACGATCTGGCCATCAAAATTCAGGAGCTGCGTGAACTGACCGATTGGGAAAAGCCCATCTACGTCAAAGTGGGCGCCACCCGTACTTTCAACGACGTGAAGCTGGCGGTGCATTCCGGTGCCGACGTGGTCGTGGTGGACGGCATGCAGGGCGGTACGGCTGCCACCCAGAGCTGCTTTATCGAGCATGTAGGCATTCCCACACTGGCTGCTGTACGTCAGGCCGTGGATGCGCTGGAAGACCTGAACATGAAAGGCAAGGTACAACTGATCGTGTCCGGCGGCATTCGTACCGGTGCCGATGTGGCCAAGGCCCTGGCAATGGGTGCGGATGCCGTGGCCATCGGTCAGGGGGTGCTGTATGCGCTCGGTTGTAACAGTGAAACCTATGTGCAGAACGGCGAGCATCATTCTGCCGAAGAAGGTTACACAGCGCTTGGCACCGCGGCTGGTTTCTGCCACCACTGTCATACCGGAAAATGTCCGGTTGGCATCACCACACAGGATGTCGGTCTGGAACAACGGCTGAATCCCGAAGTGGGCGCCAAGCGGCTGAAGAACTACCTGAAGACGCTGAACATGGAGTTGACCACCATAGCGCGCGCCTGCGGCAAGCAGAACGTGCATCATCTGGAGCCCGAAGACCTGGTGGCACTGACAGTGGAGGCGGCTGCCATGGCTCGCCTGCCGCTGGCTGGTACCAACTGGATTCCCGGCCTGAGCGGCTACTGAGTCGCGGCAATGGTGGCGCGGATACTCGATGGCAAGGCGCTCTCGGCTCGTTTGCGAGCCCGGGTGCGCCAGCGGGCCGAAGCGATTGCGCAACATGGGCTGCAACCCGGACTGGCAGTGGTGCTGGTCGGCGAAAACCCGGCTTCGCAGCTGTATGTGAATAACAAGGTACGTGCCTGTGTGGAATCCGGCGTGCGTTCGTTGCGCTACAACCTGCCGCGGCAAACCAGCGAAACAGAGTTGCTGGCGCTGATTTGCCGGTTAAATGCCGATGAGCAGGTACACGGTATTCTGGTGCAGTTACCTCTGCCTGATCACATTGATGTTCGCCGGGTGCTGGAAACGATCGCCATAGAAAAAGACGTGGACGGATTTCATGCTCAGAACGTCGGTCATCTTACCCTTGGCCATCCGCGCCTGCCGTCTTGTACCCCAGCCGGGGTAATGGCATTGCTGGACGACGCCGGGATTGACCCGGCAGGCAAGAATGCCGTGGTCATTGGCGCCTCGAATATCGTCGGCAAGCCGATGGCGCTGATGCTGCTGAGTAGAGGCGCTACCGTCACCGTCTGTCACGCGCAGACCCGCGATCTTACCCAACATACCGTGTTGGCCGATATTGTCGTAGTGGCAGCCGGGTGCCCCAAATTGGTGCAGAAACAAATGATCCAGAGTGGTGCGGTGATTGTCGATGTGGGAATTAATCGTCTACCAGACGGCAGCATTGTGGGCGATGTGGATTTTGACCAGGTGAAAACCAAAGCGGGCTGGATTTCCCCGGTACCTGGGGGAGTGGGGCCGATGACGGTAACCATGCTGATGGAGAACACGCTGCGAGCGGCGGAATATCACCAGTCTGCGCGGCTTGCCGAATAAAACAATCAGAAACTGACTGCAGTAACTACACACAACTGGGACGCACTTGATACAGAAAAGACGGCGCAAAAACAGCCTGTTTGAATAAATTTTATCCGACAGCGTGAAATTGGCATCTTTCCTGCATTAGGTCACATCGTCTGGTGTTATGTCGATGCTTTGTAATATTACCAACCAAGGAGCCAACATGAAGCTTGTTACTGCAGTCATCAAGCCGTTCAAGCTTGACGAGGTGCGGGAAGCCCTTGCCGCCGTAGGCGTGCAGGGGATTACTGTTACCGAAGTCAAGGGATTCGGCCGACAAAAAGGCCATACCGAGGTGTATCGCGGTGCGGAGTATGAAGTGAATTTTCTGCCCAAGATCAAGATTGAGGCTGCCATTGATGATGCGCAGCTGGGCCCGGTACTCGAGGCAATCGAGAAATCCGCCAACACCGGAAAAATCGGCGACGGCAAGATTTTCGTTGCCGGACTTGAACAAGTGATCCGCATTCGCACTGGCGAAAGCGGTTCTGAAGCGCTTTGATGGAAGGATAAAAAATGAAGAGACTGATTGCACTTCTTGTCCTGTTGGGGACATTCTTCATGCTGACGGTACCCGCTCAGGCTGATACCGCGTCTGCAGTTGCAGCTTCGGCCACAGCCCCGGCCGCCAGTGCGGCAAGTGTCGCCTCGGCTCCTGCAGCAGTAGCTTCTTCTACTGCAGTTGTTGCAGCGGCTTCTGCTCCGGCTGCAGCGGCACCGGTTGATACCGTGAATAAGGGTGATACCGCCTGGATGATCGTGGCCACCCTGCTGGTGATCATGATGGCTGTGCCAGGTCTGGCGCTATTCTACGGCGGCATGGTCCGCTCCAAGAACATGCTTTCAGTCAGCATGCAGGTATTCATGACCTTCTCGCTGCTGGGTGTGCTGTGGTGTATTTATGGTTACAGCGTGGCGTTTACTGAAGGCAATGCGTTCTTTGGCGGTTTCAGCAAGCTGTTCCTGCACGGCATTACGCCTGACAGCATTGCCGCGACTTTCAGCAAAGGCGTGGGCGTGCCTGAATTCATCTACGTTGCCTTCCAGATGACTTTTGCCGCCATTACCCCGGCCCTGATCGTCGGCTCCTTTGCCGAACGTGCCAAATTCTCCGCCGTACTGATGTTCATGGTACTGTGGTTCACCTTCTCTTACCTGCCGATGGCTCACATGGTATGGTACTGGGCCGGCCCGGATGCCTATACCAGCGCTGATGCGGCCAGTGCTGCTGGCGCAACTGCTGGTTTCCTGTTCCAGAAAGGTGCGCTTGATTTCGCCGGTGGTACCGTAGTGCATATCAACGCCGCCATGGCCGGTATCGTGGGTGCGTTCATGATCGGCAAGCGCGTAGGCTACGGCAAGGACAGCATGGCTCCGCACAGCCTGACCATGAGCATGATCGGTGCCTCCCTTCTGTGGGTGGGCTGGTTCGGCTTCAACGTGGGCTCTAACCTGGAAGCGTCTGGTACCGCGACCCTGGCCTTTATCAACACCTTCCTGGCTACCTGTGCAGCAGCTGTTTCCTGGACTTTTGCCGAGTGGATTTATAAAGGCAAGCCGTCCATGCTGGGCGCCATTTCCGGTGCCATTGCCGGTTTGGTTGCCATTACCCCGGCCTGTGGTTTCGTTGGCCCGATGGGTGCCCTGTTTATCGGTCTGGCTGTTGGTGTAGTGTGTCTGTGGGGTGTAAACGGCCTGAAGAAAATGCTGGGCGCAGATGACTCCCTGGACGTGTTCGGCGTACACGGCGTAGGCGGTATCCTGGGTGCGATCCTGACCGGTGTGTTTGTTTCGCCTGACCTGGGTGGTACCGGTGTATACGATTACGTAGCCAACAAAGTGGGCGACTTCGACATGACCGCACAGGTGATCAGCCAGTTGTGGGGTGTTGGTACCGTGATCGTCTGGTCTGGCGTGGTGTCCTTCATCTCTTACTTCATCGTCGACAAGACCATTGGTCTGCGTGTGACCGAAGAAGAAGAGCGCGAAGGTCTGGATACTGCCAGCCATGGTGAATCCGCTTATCACCACTAAACGACGCATCAGCGTCAAACAAAACGGGGGCTGCGGCCCCCGTTTTTTTATTTCCCCGGCTGTCGCGTCAGGTGTTCACAACCGCTCCGCATCCATCACCACGGCCGCCCGGCCGCGCAGCAAGATATGCCGCTCAGCTGTCAGTACAGCAAAACCGTAGAGCACCAGATTATCATCGCCCGAGAGGCGCTCCGCTTCAATCAGCAAATTCCCGTCGACTGTATCCAGCCGTTCCGTCAGCAGCTCGACATCGCGCACGCTGGTCAGATAACCCTTGCGCGGGCGCGTTGTGGCGTTCGCCAGCAGGGCACCATGCACGGCCATTGCCTGAGCGGCGTATTCGATACCACAGGCGGCACCCAGCCGCCCGTTCAGACGCATGGGGTTGTCG
>JAJZTZ010000092.1 GCA_021847305.1 Pseudomonadota bacterium
AGCCGCTGGTAGTCGTGGTATCAGCCAGGGTCAGTCCAGCATGCCCCAGCAACAGCGCCACGCCAGATACAATAGTCATTTTGTTCAAGTTAATCATGTCCAGTCTCCTGATATAATTGAGTATTTTTACATCGACTATACATATGATGCAGGAACCATCTAATCACTCCTCATCATCCACGTCAATTAAGGGAACTAAACAATCACCCTTGTTTTTTATAGGATTACAAGAAAAATGTCTTTGTTTACATCAGATTGCATCTGATGTAACAGGATGTTTCAAATCATTACCGATGCACATTTCGGAAAATTTTTTCCAGCAGCAAGATTGCGGATGACAGATGACGGGAAAATGACAAATAATACGGTCTGCGCGCCCAATGGGCGATTGCGCCCGTTTGTGTCTTACGTCTGTACGCAAAACATACGCCATGAAGTTTCTGGAAACCAAGATTCCGGCCCCGGTAATTGCGCTTGCTGCCGGTGCCTGCATGAAGCTGTACGCCCTCTCCGCTCAGGTTGCCATTGACGCTTCGCCGCTGCTGGCCGCCGCAGGCATTCACATGGCCCAGGTCAGCGCATTGATTGCCCTGCTGGCGTTTGCCAGTTTCAAACTGGCCCGCACCACGATCAACCCGCTCGATCCCTCACGCGCCTCGGCGCTGGTCACCGGTGGCATCTTCCGGATCACGCGCAACCCGATGTATCTGAGCCTGCTGCTGCTTCTGGTGGCTTATGCAATGAGGCTTGATGCCTGGCCTGCGTGGCTGGGGCCGGCGCTCTTTGCGCTGTATGTCACCCGTTTTCAGATCATTCCGGAAGAACGCGTCCTGGCAGTGAAGTTCGGCCCGCAGTTCCTCGCCTACAAAAACCGCACCCGCCGCTGGATCTAGGCATCCCGCTTACCCTGGCGCGCCCTGCATATCGGTGAATCTTCCGGCGTTTTTCCGTTTCACCTAGGTCTATTTGACTGCTCACATGAAACGATTAGCTCAGCACCGCCTGACTCAATAGAACTGATTGGCAAATTTCACGGCTGAACGTAGAATGAGTTTGGGCCTTATTGATCATTTGCCATGCATCTTTTGCTCCGGACCTTGCTTGTCGCGCTTCTTTGCCTTGCTGTGCCCTTTGCGGCAACTGCAGGAGTTGCTGCGCTTCCAGAAACCGAGCAGTGCCCGATGCATCCGATGCAAATGCACCTTGCCGACATTGAAGACATAAGCCATCTCCCCGGCATGGAGATGCACAATTGCTGTAAGCACGCAGAAGACCGTACTCAGCACGCCCCCAGCAAGACGCAAGACGGTTGCAAATGTGGTCCAGACTGTAAGGTGTGTACCGCCACCTCCCTGGCCCCTGCCAGCACGCCCGAATTTCAACACCCTGTCGCCACTCCCGAGGCAATTGCCTGGCTGACGGACTCCACGCCGGCCTTCCAGGCCCCCAGCCGCCTATGGCGGCCTCCCCGTCAACTCTGACCCCTGACCCTTATTGCGCCCGCACGGAGGAACCGGCGGGTGGACTCGTGCGCGGTTGCGCACCGATATGTCACGGAGTTGGAGTATGCATCCTCATGTACGCCCCCTTGTCCTGTTTGTTCTCGCAGGATTGGCGAATTTCGTTCATGCCGCACCGCTGAGCTTTAACGCGGCGCTTGAACTGGCCGAGCGCCAGTCGCCCAAATTGAACGCCAGCACGGCTCAAATAGACGCAGCACGTTCGGCAACGACAGCAGCCGGCGCACTACCGGATCCGAAGGTGTTTATCGGAGTCGATAATTTCCCGATTTCCGGGCCGGATGCGGGCTATCTACAACGCGATGCCATGACGATGCAGAAAGTCGGCTTCATGCAAGACGTTCCCAACCACGACAAGCGTGAAGCACGTGAGGCTGCTGCTTTTGCCAGCGTTGATCTGGCACAGGCGCAGCGTCGGGTGGATACGCTGGCGGTACGTCGCGATACCGCACTTGCATGGCTAGAGCTGTATTACCTCGAACGCAAACAGGACGTGCTGCAGGAACTCGACCGGGAAAACACCATCCTGGCCCGTACCGTACGTGCGCAAATCGCTGCTGGCCGAGCTCAAGCAGCTGATGCCGTGATCCCGCTACAGGAGGCAACATTACTGGCCGACAGGCACGATGAGCTACAAGGCAGCATTGCCCAAGCGCAGGCTAAGCTGCGACAGTGGGTCGGTCCACAAGCAAGTGACGGCGTAGCAGGAGAACCGCCACTCTTCCGGGTGGACGAGCAGCATCTGCGTGAGCATTTGCATCTGCACCCGGAGTTACAGACATTTGCAGCCGCCAGCCGCAAAGCCGAGGCGGAACTGGATGAGGCCGAGGCGGCGAAAAAATCCGATTGGGGCGTCCAGTTTGCCTACCAGCACCGTGCACCGCAATTCGGCGATATGGTGTCGGTGCAGTTTACTTTCGATCTGCCAGTGTCGCCGGCCACCCGGCAAGACCCATTGATTGCTTCCAAACAACGCGAGCTCGACCGTATTGATTCGGAAAAATCCAGCCTGCTGCGTGAGCATACCGAAGAATTGGAAAGTGACCTGGCCGAGTACACATCAGTGTCCCGCCAATTAGAGCGCGCCAAACAGACAGCCCTGCCCCTGGCCGAACAGAAAGTTTCGCTGCAGAGTGCAAGTTACGAAGCGGGCAAGGGTAACCTCAGCGATGTCCTGGCTGCCCGCCGGGAACTGATTGAGCAACGCATGCGCATTATTGAACTACAGGCCCGACAGGCCGCCGTATCCACCCGCCTGCACTTCGCCTATGGAGAAAACACTCAATGACCCCGAACGGACGTTATGCCATCACACTCGTTGTGACGGCCATTCTGTTTACTGCTGTCGGCACAGCGACAGGTTACTGGCTTGCTGGGCGGCATGAGAGCATCGCTCAGAGAGCAGCGAAGTCGGCCGGTCCTGCCCCGACAAGCCGTAAGGTGCTGTACTGGTATGACCCGATGGTGCCGAATCAGCATTTCGACAAACCAGGTAAATCACCCTTCATGGATATGCAGCTGGTTGCCAAGTACGCCGACGAAGGAGGTGATGCTGCAGGCGTGAAAATTGACCCGAGCGTAGAACAAAACCTAGGCGTGCGCCTGGCCAAGGTTGCAAGCGGTGTATTGACGACTCAGGTGAACGCGGAAGGGAATGTGCAATGGAATGACCGACAGGTTGCCATCGTGCAGGCGCGTAGCGCTGGTTTTGTCGAGCGCACATACAGCCGCGCAGCCGGCGATATCGTCGCCAAAAATGCGCCGCTCGCGGACCTGCTGATGCCCGAGTGGGCCGGCGCGCAAAGAGAATACCTCGCCCTGCGCGCAGCCGGTGACGCGACAATGCTGCATGCAGCGCGTGCACGTCTGAGGCTGCTTGGCATACCCGAGCCGCTGATTACGCAACTCGATACAACGGGCCAGCCTCAGTCGATCATTACGATCCGGGCACCGATTGCAGGGGTCATTCAGTCTCTGGATGTGCGCACTGGCATGACCCTCGCCGAGGGGGCGACACTAGCCAAGATCAGCAGCGTCGATCCGGTTTGGGTTGAGGCCAGCATACCGGAAAGCCAGGCCGGCGAGATCAAGACTGGTATGCCGGCCCATATCCGCTTGGCTGCGTATCCAGGCAAAAGTCTAACCGGCAAAGTGAGTACGGTATTGCCCGACTTTAACGCCGACAGCCGCACCCTGCGCGTGCGCGTGGAATTACCCAATGCTGATGGTCGGCTGAAGGCCGGCATGTACGCCCACATCACACTGGACAGCCCAGTCAGCTCAAGTGTCCTGCTCATACCCAGTGAAGCAGTCATCCGGAGCGGCAAGCGCAATATTGTCATGCTCGCCTTAGCACAAGGTCGCTACCAGCCGGTGGAAGTGAAACTCGGACGCGAGGCAAACGGCAAAGTGGCAGTGCTCGACGGCCTGACCGAAGGGCAAAGCATTGTAGTATCCGGGCAATTCCTGATTGATTCGGAAGCAAGCCTAAAGGGCCTGCTTGCCAGGCAGCCCGAACCGGCAGTCGCCGCTTCGAATGCTCAGCCGACGTCAGCAGCGCCGCTCAATGAAGCAGACGGCAAGATTGAATTCATCCAGGACAGTGACATCACCCTCTCGCACGGGCCGGTAAAATCACTCGGATGGGGCCCCATGACGATGCCATTCCAACTTGCCCGACAGAATATGGCCAGCGGACTCAAGCCGGGAGACCGGGTACATTTCGGCTTCCGTCAGACTGACACCGGTTATGTCATCGAACAGCTGCATAAAATTGGAGACGCGCCATGATTGCCCGGCTGATCCACTGGTCCGTCGGCAACCGTTTCCTGGTTTTGCTGGCGGCACTGTTTCTGGCCGCCTGGGGCGGCTGGGCAGTGAAAAACACGCCCGTTGACGCATTGCCGGATTTATCCGACGTCCAGGTCATCATTCGCACCAGTTACCCAGGTCAAGCACCGCAAATCGTCGAAAACCAGGTTACTTATCCGCTGGCCACCACCATGCTTTCGGTACCGGGTGCCAAGACAGTGCGCGGATATTCCTTTTTTGGTGACTCTTACATCTATGTACTGTTCGAGGACGGTACCGACTTGTACTGGGCGCGTTCGCGCGTGCTGGAATATCTCAACCAGATACAAGGCCGATTACCGGACAGCGCACGGGCGTCGCTTGGACCCGATGCCACCGGTGTAGGCTGGATTTACGAGTATGCTCTGGTTGATAAAACTGGCCAGCATGACCTGGCACAACTGCGCAGCTTGCAGGACTGGTTTCTGAAATATGAGCTAAAAAGTCTGCCCAATGTTGCCGAAGTAGCTACCATCGGCGGCATGGTGCAGCAGTATCAGGTGGTCCTCGACCCGTTCAAGCTGGCAGCTTACAGAATTCCACAGGCGAAAGTAATCGAGGCGATCCGCAGGGCCAATCAGGAAACCGGCGGCGCAGTGCTGGAAATGGCTGAAACGGAATATATGGTTCGTGCCAACGGCTATCTCAAAACCCTCGATGATTTTCGTTCTATTCCGCTGGCAACAACGTCATCGGGCGTTCCAGTTACGCTCGGTGACGTTGCTACAGTGCAGGTCGGCCCGGAAATGCGCCGCGGCATTGCCGAACTGAACGGCAAGGGTGAGACGGTCGGAGGCGTGGTGATCCTGCGAAGTGGTAAAAATGCTCGCGATGCCATTGCTGCTGTCAAAGCCCGCTTGTCGGAACTGCAACGCAGTCTGCCACCCGGAGTAGAAATCGTCCCCACCTACGACCGCAGTCAACTGATCGACCGCGCCGTAGAGAATCTGACGCACAAGTTGATTGAAGAATTTATCGTGGTGGCACTGGTGTGCGGTATCTTTCTCTGGCACCTGCGCTCAGCCTTGGTGGCTATTGTAGCTTTGCCTTTGGGCGTGATGACGGCTTTCATCATCATGCATTACCAAGGAGTCAACGCCAATATCATGTCGCTCGGCGGCATTGCCATCGCCATCGGCGCGATGATCGACGCAGCCGTGGTAATGATTGAAAACGCGCACAAGCGTATAGAAGCCTGGCGACATGAACACCCCGGCGAACAGCTGCACGGCGAAACACACTGGAAGGTCATGGCCCAGGCTGCAGCCGAAGTGGGGCCGGCTCTGTTTTTTTCGCTGCTCATCATTACTCTTTCATTCATCCCTGTCTTCACTCTGCAAGCCCAGGAAGGCCGACTGTTTGGCCCCCTGGCGCTGACCAAGACATACGCGATGGCTGCGGCAGCGGGCCTGTCTGTGACACTGATACCTGTATTGATGGGTTACTGGATTCGCGGGCGCATCCCCGACGAAAATGCCAACCCACTCAACCGCTGGCTGATTCAGATATACAGCCCGCTACTCGATGCCGTTCTGCACCGTCCTGGAATTACGCTGGCGGCGGCTTTCCTGGCTCTGTTGACTACTGCGTGGCCGATTACCCGTCTGGGTGGCGAGTTTATGCCACCGCTGGATGAGGGCGATCTGCTGTATATGCCGTCCGCACTGCCCGGGTTATCAGCGGCCAAGGCCAGTGAACTGTTGCAACAAACCGACCGGCTGATCAAAACGGTGCCGGAAGTTGCCACGGTCTTCGGCAAGGCTGGACGAGCTGAAAGTGCCACGGACCCGGCACCGTTAGAAATGTTCGAAACCACCATACAGTTCAAGCCACGAAACCAGTGGAGGCCGGGCATGACGCCGGAGAAACTGGTCAACGAGCTTGATCGCGTGGTCAAAGTACCAGGGCTGACGAACATCTGGGTGCCACCGATTCGGAATCGCATTGACATGCTGGCAACCGGCATCAAAAGCCCGATTGGCATCAAAATATCAGGCGGTAACCTGGCGGAAATCGACGGCGTAGCACAACAGGTCGAGCAAATCGCCAAAACCGTTCCCGGGGTCAGTTCGGCGCTCGCCGAGCGGCTCACCGGTGGCCGCTACGTCGATGTAAATATCGACCGCGGTGCAGCAGCGCGGTACGGCCTCAATATCGCGGATGTACAGGAAATCGTCGCCTCGGCGATTGGCGGCGAAAATATCAGCGAAACCGTAGAGGGGCTGGCCAGATATCCAATCAATGTCCGCTATCCGCGTGAGCTGCGCGATTCGCTGGACAATCTGCGCAACCTGCCCATTCTGACCAGTACAGGACAGCAAATCACCCTGTCTTCCGTGGCACAAATTGCCATCAGTGACGGCCCCCCGATGATTCGCAGCGAAAATGCGCGTCTGGCAGGTTGGGTCTACGTCGATGTGCGCGGGCGCGACCTGGCATCCGTGGTAGACGATTTGCGGCGTGCAGTCAGCCAGCGACTCAAGCCGCCCACCGGCATCAGTATTGCCTACTCCGGACAGTTTGAGTATCTGGAACGCGCCAATGCTCGCCTACGCTTGGTCGTACCGGCCACGCTGATGATCATTTTCGTGCTGCTGTACCTTACCTTCCGACGTTTTTCCGAAGCCTTGCTGCTCATGACCACACTGCCCTTCGCCTTGGTCGGCGGCATCTGGTTTCTTTACTTCGCCGGATATAACCTATCGGTGGCAACCGGGGTCGGTTTTATTGCCCTGGCTGGCGTTTCAGCCGAATTCGGTGTGGTAATGCTGCTGTATCTACGACAGGCGGTGGCTGAACTAGACATGACCGGCAACCCGTTAAGTAGCGCCATGCTGGATGACGCCATCCACCGCGGAGCCGTGTTGCGCGTGCGCCCCAAAGCCATGACGGTAGCCGTAATTCTGGCGGGCCTGCTGCCGATCCTTTTAGGTAGCGGCACCGGCTCTGAAGTAATGAGCCGTATTGCCGCGCCCATGGTAGGCGGAATGATCACAGCACCGTTGCTGTCCATGTTTGTCATACCGGCAGCCTACCGGATGATGCTGCGCCGCCGCACCCCCCCGGGCAGTAGCGCGCAGTCATGAGGTCATTTATCTGCTCAACTTCCGCCGGATTGCCGGCGGGCACTCTTTTACCCAACCACTCTGACAAGGAGACCCTGATGAAGAAACTCGCCATTACTCTGACTCTTGCCGCCATGCTGCCTGCTTCCGCCGCATTTGCCCAGCAAGCAATGGACGATATGAAAATGATGGACATGGCACAGCAACCCGCTGCCGGCGCTCACGCCGCAACAGGAGTGATCAAGAAAATTGATCTCCAGACCGGCATGGTCACCATTGCACATGAGCCGATCAAGAGCTTGAACTGGCCGGCCATGATCATGGCCTTCAAGATGCAAAACAAGGCCATGCTGAAAACGCTCAGCGTCGGCAAGAAAGTTGATTTCAGCTTTGTGCAGGAAGGTAGCAGCTATGTGATCACCTCGATCAAGTAAGCAGTAAGAATGCCGGCCGGGAGCACCACGCCAACGCCTTCCCCAATAAGCGTCAGCTCTCCGGCTTGCTGGCCCAATACACCTTTCCCTCCGAATAATAGCCTCAGCACGAGGTGTGCTTCATTTTTCAACAGCGCAGGATTTACCCGCTCCCCGCGCACTTGGCATATCATGAGCGCTGTTGCACCGCGCCGGGCGACCATAATCACAATGCCTTAATACCGCCGGCCTGCCCATTTTCACGAGGAGACACCATGAAAAAGCTGTTTGCACTCATTATCGCCGCCGGTTTTTCCGCAGCCGCCTACGCCGGCCCGGCTACGGACAATCTAAGCAATTGTCTGGCCGATTCCACCACCGGCCGTGACCGCGTAAACCTGGCACGCTGGATTATTGTGGCCATGTCGCAGCACCCGGCCATGAGCGATATTTCCAGTGCCATCAGCGCACAGAAGATGGATGAAACCAACCGCGCCATTGGCGAGCTGTATAACCGCCTGATGGTGCAGGATTGCAGCACCCAGCTGAAAACCGCCGTGCAGACAGACGGACCGGCAGCCGTGGGCAAGGGGTTTGAAGTGCTGGGCCGGCTGGCGATGCAGGAACTGATGGCCAACCCGCAGGTGGCGGCCGGCATGGCAGCACCGCTGAAATACATCGACAGTCAGAAAATCAGCAAACTGACTCACCCCTGATCGCTGTGGATACCAGCGTGCCGTTCTCCCCGGCCATCAGCCATGCCAGCGCGGACGCCGCCCCTGAGGTGGCCGCGCTGGTTGGCGCCCTGCTGGGCGAGATCATGGAGCGCTCGGGCAACGCGGCGTTTAATTTCGACCTGGCGGGTACGACAGCGCGTCTGGCGGAATGGCTGGAACAGGGCCACTACACGGTGCTGACCGCACGCGACGGCAACAATGCCATGATTGGCTTTGCCGCGCTGACAGAAAGCCGCGCCCTGTACGCCGAAGGGGTGTTTGGCACACTGACGGAATTGTATGTGCGCCCGGAGTACCGTTCGCACGGCCTGGGTAAGCAGCTGCTGGATGCCGCCTGTGCGCATGGCGCGTCGCTCGGCTGGAAACGGCTGGAAGTGACGACCCCGCCGCTACCCCATTTCAGCAACACCCTGGCATTTTAC
>JAJZTZ010000093.1 GCA_021847305.1 Pseudomonadota bacterium
GTTTGTATTATGGCGGTCATTAAACGTGCGCTGATGAGCGTATCGGACAAGGCGGGCATTGTTGAATTTGCCCAGATGCTCAACGGTTTCGGCGTGGAAATCCTGTCCACCGGCGGCACAGCCAAGCTGCTTGCCGATGCCGGTATTCCGGTTATCGAAGTGGCTGACTACACCGGTTTTCCGGAAATGCTCGACGGCCGGGTGAAAACCCTGCATCCGAAGGTGCATGGCGGCATTCTGGCACGTCGCGACCTGCCCGAGCATGAGGCGAAAATGCAGGAAATGGGCTACGGTTACATCGACCTGGTGGTGGTGAACCTGTACCCGTTTGTCCAGACCATTTCCAAGCCGGGCTGCACGTTGGAAGACGCGATTGAAAATATCGATATCGGCGGCCCGACCATGGTGCGTGCGGCGGCGAAAAACCACGCGCACGTTGCCATTGTCACCGATCCGGCCGACTACGCTGCCGTGGCGGCGGAAATGACCGCCAGCAAAGGTGCCATCGGTGCGGCCACCCGCTTCAATCTGGCGAAAAAAGCCTTCTCCCACACGGCTGCCTACGACGGCGCCATCAGCAACTACCTGACTGCGCTGAACGAAGAAAACCAGCCGCAATCCTTTTCCAACGTGCTGACCATGCAGTTCAACAAGGTGCAGGATCTGCGCTATGGCGAAAACCCGCACCAGGAAGGCGCATTCTACCGTGACGCCCAGCCGGTGCCGGGCTCGATCAGCAGCTACACCCAGCTGATGGGCAAGGAGCTGTCCTTCAACAACATCGCCGATGCCGACGCCGCCTGGGAATGCGTCAAGACCTTCGATGCGCCGGCCTGCGTCATCATCAAGCACGCCAACCCCTGCGGCGTGGCCATCGGTGCCAGCATTACCGAAGCCTATAAGCGCGCTTTCTCCACCGACCCGACCTCCGCCTTCGGCGGCATCATCGCTTTCAACCGCGAGCTGGACAAGGCTGCGGCCGAAGCCATCATGGGCCAGTTTGTCGAAGTGGTGCTGGCTCCCGGCGTGTCGGCCCAGGCAGCCGAAGTGCTGGCAGCCAAGCCCAATATCCGCGTGCTGTCGGTGCCCATCGAAGCTGGCGCCAACGCGTTTGACATCAAGCGTGTGGGCGGCGGCATTCTGGTGCAGACGCCGGATGTGCGCAATGTAACGGCCGACGAACTGAAAGTGGTCACCAAGCGCGCCCCGACCGCCGAAGAACTGCAGAACCTGCTGTTTGCCTGGCGCGTGGCCAAGTTCGTTAAATCCAACGCCATCATTTTTGCCGGCAACGGCATGACCCTGGGCGTAGGCGCCGGCCAGATGAGCCGCGTGGACAGTACCAGGATCGCCCGTATCAAGGCGCAAAATGCCGGTCTGGAACTGAAGGGCTCCGTGGCTGCGTCCGACGCCTTCTTCCCGTTCCGCGACGGGGTGGATGTGATCGCCGAGGCCGGCGTGTCCGCCATCATCCAGCCGGGCGGCAGCATCAAGGACGCCGAAGTGATTGCCGCGGCCGACGAGCACGGCATTGCCATGGTGCTGACCGGCATTCGCCATTTCCGCCACTAAACGAGGTTCCCATGAAATTACTGGTTATCGGTAACGGTGGTCGTGAACACGCGCTGGCGTGGAAGCTGGCGCAGGGCGAGCGGGTGCAGAAAGTGTACGTGGCGCCGGGCAATGGTGGTACCGCGCTGGATCCCAATCTGGAAAATGTGGCCATTAGCGCGATTCCCGATCTGATCGAGTTCGCCAAAAAGGAAAATATCGCCTTTACAGTAGTCGGCCCGGAAGCGCCGCTGTCGCAGGGTGTCGTCGATGCCTTCCGTGCCGCCGGGCTCAAGATTTTTGGTCCGACGCGCAAGGCCGCTCAGCTGGAAGCGTCGAAAGATTTCGCCAAGGCGTTCATGATGCGCCACGGGATTCCCACCGCCGAGTACATTACCTTTACCGACGCCGATAAGGCGCACACCTATATCAACGTCAAGGGCGCGCCTATCGTTATTAAGGCCGATGGCCTGGCGGCCGGCAAGGGTGTGGTCGTGGCGCAGACGCTGGAAGAAGCCCACGCCGCGGTTGACATGATGCTGGTGGACAACAAGATGGGCGACGCTGGTGCTCGTATTGTGGTAGAAGAGTGCCTGTTCGGCGAAGAAGCCAGCTTTATCGTCATGGTGGACGGCGAGCACGTGCTGGCGCTGGCCACCAGCCAGGACCACAAGCGCCTGCTGGACAATGACGCCGGCCCCAATACCGGCGGTATGGGCGCGTATTCTCCTGCTCCGGTGGTGACGCCGCAGCTGCACGCCAAGATCATGCGCGAGGTGATCCAGCCCGCTGTGGCCGGCATGAAAAAGGACGGCGAGCTGTATACCGGCTTCCTTTACGCCGGTGTGATGATTTCGCCGGAAGGCAACATCAAGGTGCTGGAATTCAACTGCCGCATGGGCGACCCGGAAACCCAGCCGATCATGTTCCGCCTCAAGAGCGACCTGACGGTATTGGTTGAGCACGCCATCAACGGCACGCTCGACAAGGTTGAAGCGGAGTGGGATCGCCGCACCGCGCTTGGCGTGGTGCTGGCGGCGCAGAACTACCCTGACAATCCGAAAAAGGGCGATGTCATCAGCGGTTTGCCGGGTGCGATGGAAGATGCCCACGTGTTTCATGCCGGGACGGCCATGCAGGGCGACCAGGTGGTGACCAGCGGCGGACGCGTGCTGTGCGTGACAGCCCTGGGCGACAGCGTCAAGATGGCGCAGCGCCGCGCCTACGAAGTGGTGGACGGCATTCACTTCGACGGCATGCAGTACCGCAAGGATATCGGCTTCCGCGCCATCAAATAGCCGATCATGCCGACTCCGGCCGCTATCAGGCAGCATCTGAACCGCGGGGGCGTAATCGCCTACCCCACCGAGTCATGCTATGGTCTGGGCTGCGATCCGGATAATCCGGCGGCGGTCGAGCGCATTCTCAAGCTCAAGGGGCGGCCGCGCCACAGGGGGCTGATTCTGATTGCGGCCGAGCGCACGCAGTTGCAGCCGTACGTGCACCTGCCGCCGGCGGAACAGACCGCGCCTTACTGGCCTGGACCGTTTACCCTGATTCTGCCGGCCCGGCGTCGCGCCGGTCGCTGGTTGACCGGCCGACACAATGGTCTGGCGGTGCGGGTCACAGCCCATGCCGGTGCCCGCCGCCTGTGCCGTGAGCTGGGCATGGCGCTGGTGTCTACCAGCGCCAACCGCAGCGGCTTCAAGGCATTGAAAACCGCTGCCGCCTGCCGGCGCGAATTCGGTGACCGTGTCCTGGTGCTGCCGGGCCGCATCGGCCGCAACAAGAATCCTTCCACCATCATTCACTTTGCCAGCGGCAAAATACTTCGAGGTTAATGGAGAACTGCGCTATGAATACCCAGGCCGTTAAAGACTTTCTGCTGCAACTGCAGGAACTGATCATCGAACGCATGGAAACCCTCGACGGCAAAGCTTTCCGCCGTGACAGCTGGGAGCGGCCGGAAGGCGGGGGCGGTATCAGCGCAGTGATCGAAGAGGGTAATCTGCTGGAACGCGGCGGCGTGAATTTTTCCCATGTCATGGGCGACCGCCTGCCGCCTTCTGCCAGTGCTCACCGCGCCGAGCTGGCCGGACGCAGTTTCGAGGCCATGGGCGTGTCGCTGGTGTTCCATCCGCGTAATCCCTACGTACCGACCGTGCACATGAATGTGCGCTTTTTTGTTGCCACCAAGCCAGGCGAGGCGCCGGTGTGGTGGTTTGGCGGCGGTATGGATCTGACGCCCTATTACGGTTTTGCCGAAGACGCAGTGCATTTCCACAGCATCTGCCGCAATGCCCTGACGCCGTTTGGCGAGGACTATTATCCGCGCTTCAAGAAATGGTGCGATGAGTACTTCTACCTCAAACACCGGCAGGAACCGCGCGGTATCGGCGGGGTGTTCTTTGATGATTTCAATGACCAGAATTTCGATTTCAGCTTCAATCTGATGCAAAGCGTCGGCGATCATTTCCTGCCGGCTTACGTGCCCATCGTAGAGCGGCGCAAGGACATCGCCTATGGCGAGCGGGAACGTGATTTCCAGGCCTACCGCCGCGGCCGCTATGTGGAATTCAATCTGGTGTTTGACCGCGGTACCTTGTTCGGGCTGCAGTCCGGTGGCCGTACCGAGTCCATTCTCATGTCCATGCCGCCTATCGTGAAATGGCGCTATGACTGGAAGCCGGCGGCCGGTTCGCCGGAAGCGGCGCTGACCGAAACCTTCCTCACCGGGCGCGACTGGCTGGCCTGATCACGCCCCGATTTGTTGTAAAATCCGCGGCGTTGCAGTTACGAATTTTGGTGTTACCATACACCAAGAGCCTATTTCAGCAGGGGTGATACCTTGCGCTGGCTCGGACGAGCGGTGGCTGCAAGGTATTCGGCGTTGCGCATGGCGGTTGCATGCATAGAAGCCGGACAGCGACAACACTGCAGGCAGGCTTTCCGAGACAACCCGAAGGGCCGCTATTCTGTGGGGCAGAATGCGGCGCCCGGTTGGGCTTGTGTGGACATAACTATAAGCAAGGGGGGCCAATGCTGCGCTTGTTCAAGTGGCTGATCTGCCTGATTTTTCTTGTCCCCGTGGCTCACGCTGACGAGGGGCCTGTCCTGCGGCTCGGATTGTTTCCGAACCTTGAGCCGCGTACCCTGACTATGCTTTATGAGCCTTTGCGCCAGCACCTGGAAAAAAGCCTGGGCATTCCCGTACGGCTGTACAGCACGCCCGATTTCCTCAGTTTTGCCAGCCGAACGCAGAACAACAGCTACGATATTGTCCTGACAGCCCCGCATCTGGCTTATCTGGCCATGCACGATGCCGGTTATACACCGGTCGCCTCGTACAAGCGAAGATTTCAGACCCTGCTGGTAGTGCCAAAAAAACTGCAGATGTCGACCGTCGAGGAGTTGCGCGGAACCACGGTAGCCGTGCCGGACCTGAACGCCCTGGTCACTCAGGTAGGGGAGGAGATGCTGCGGCGTAATGGATTGCAGCCCTCTGATTACACGATCGTTGCCAAGCACGGACACGAAGGTGCGGCCATGGCCGTGCTCGCCGGGGAAGTCCGTGCAGCGCTGGTAGGCTCGATTCCGTATTACCAGATGCCTGCTGCCAGCCGGGCCCATTTGCAGATTTTGCTGCGCTCGGCGAGTTTCCCCAGCCAGTATTTCCTGGTCAGCAAGCAGGTGTCGCCCGAGCAGCGCAAAAATATTGCTCGCGCGCTGCTTGAATTCAATAAATCCGCAGCGGGGCAGGCCATGCTGGAACGCAGTGGTCTGCAGGGCATTGTGGCCGATAACGGCAAGGCGCTGAACCGGCTGGAGCAGCCAGCGGGACTGGTGCGACAACGATTGCAGCAAATCGGCAATGTTTATAAATAAAGCTGTATGGCTGGCGGTCTGACGCTTCCGACCTGGATAACCTTGCTGCGGTTCCTGCTGGTGCCGCTGCTGGTAGGGCTGCTGGTTTTGCAGCACTGGCTGCCGGCTCTGCTGGTATTCATGCTGGCTGGCGCCAGCGACTGGCTGGACGGCTATCTGGCGCGGCGCTTGAATCTGCAAAGCGAAATCGGCGCACTGCTCGACCCGCTGGCCGACAAGGCGATGATGCTCGCTGCCAGCGGCATGCTCTTATGGCTCGGTCTGATCCCTTTGTGGCTGGCGGCGGCCATCATTCTGCGCGATGTGCTGATTGTCTCCGGCGGGGTGATGTATCACTGGCATGTCGGGCCGGTGGAAATCGCCCCGACCCGCCTGGGCAAACTCAATACTCTGTTTGAATTTACCCTGCTGACCGTGGTGCTGCTGCAGCAGGCAATGACGCAGGAGTGGGGGCTGTTGCCCGCCTATGTCTTGCTGTTGTGCAGCATTTTGCTGTCCGGCGGTCACTATGTCTGGCTGTGGGCAGGCAAGGCCCATCGCCAGCGTCGTTCTAACTCCGCGTAGCCAGGTTGCTGTTACGGTAGGAGTAGCTGAAGTACACCACCAGACCCAGCGCCAGCCACAGGCCGAAGCGCAGCCAGGTCGTCAGCGGCAGGAAAGCCATCAGTGCACCGCAGGAGAGCATGCCGAGAATCGGGAAAAACGGATTGAGCGGGTTCTTGAACGGGCGGTGAATGTGCGGCTGGCGGATGCGCAGCACGATCACGCCGAAACACACCAGCACAAATGCGGCCAGCGTGCCGATGTTGACCAGTTCCGCCAGTTCGCCCAGCGGTATGAGCCCCGACATGGCGCTGATGACAATGCCGAAAAAGACGATGGCGCGCACCGGCGTGTGGGTGTTTTCATTCACCTTGGCAAAGCTGCGCGGCAGCAGGCCGTCGCGCGACATGGAAAAGAAAATCCGCGTCAGGCCGTAGTACAGTACCAGCATCACGGTGGTCAGGCCGGCAATCACGCCGGTGGACACCAGCGCCGAGGCCCAGTGAATGCCGATTTTCTCCAGTGCAAAGGCCACCGGCGACGAGACGTTCAAAATGGTGTACGGCACGATGCCGGTCAGCAGACCGGAGACGACGATATAAATGAGCGTGCAGAACAGCAACGAGGCGATGATGCCGATGGGCAGGTCGCGTTGCGGGTTTTTCGCTTCTTCCGCCGCAGTGGAAACGGCGTCGAAACCGACATAGGCAAAGAAGACGATGGATGCGCCAGCCAGAACCCCGATTGGCTTGCCGTCTGCTGCATGGTCGAACCAGCCGAACGGCATGAAAGGGCTCCAGTTGGCGGGTTCGACGTGGAACAGGGCCACGCCGATGAAAGTGGCAATGGTCAGCAGTTTGATGAATACCATGGCGGTGTTGAGGCGGGTACTCTGCTTCACGCCGATAATCAGCATGATCATCAGGGCAATCACGATACCGGCCGCCGGCAGATTGATCAGGCCGCCGGCCGAGGGCGCTTTGGTCAGCGCGTCCGGCAATCCCAGCCCCACAGCAGTGAGTGCATTGTTGAAATAGCCCGACCAGCCATTGGCGACTGCCGCGACAGAAACGCCATATTCCAGCAGCAGATCCCAGCCGATGATCCAGGCCACCAGTTCGCCGAAGGCGGCATAACTATATCCATACGCGCTGCCGCTGCCGCCGACGGCAGAGGCGAGCTCGGCATAGGCCAGCGCGGCAAAGGCGCAGGCCAGCCCGGAAATAATGAAGGACAAGACAACGGCCGGACCGGACAGGTTGGCGGCAGCAATGCCGGTAAGCACGAAAATGCCGGTACCGATGATGGCGCCGACACCGAGAAAAGTCAGATCGAAAGCCGACAGGACCCGTTTAAGGCCGGAGTGCTCCATTTCGTCAGGCGATAGAAGTTTGGTACGAAACAGGCTCACTGTCGTCTCCCTGGAATTATTGTGTCAATTTTTGGTAATACTAGCGGCTCGGTTGAGCAAGGGCAACTCGTGGCGGCGGGCGTTGGCGGCGATGAATTCAGCACGTTCGGTGGACAGGCCGGTAAACCCGGCGTTGCCGCGCGAGTTGAGTTCGGCGAAATGCGCCGCTGGCTCGCCCAGAATGGTGGCGAATAGCACTTCCAGCTCCCAGGCATCGACTTTTAGCGGGCCGAACGGGTCAGAGGTGCTGGCCGGGTACCAGAACAGCGACGGCAGCCAGTTCTTGGCGCGGATGGCCGGTTCGTTGAACCAGCGGACGAGTTTGGTTTCAAGCGTTTCCATGGTGCGGCGGCTTTCGTGAATATTCGGGCACTATTTTACCGGTTACGTCCATGTTGCGCTTACTTCAGCTTGGCCAATTCGTCGCGCATCGACTCAAGCCTGGTCTGGTAATCTGTTGCATCGCCGTATTGCAGAAAGCGGACATAGCGCGAATGCGTGCCGGCGACCTTGCGGGCATGTTTGATAGGGCAGAAGTACTGCTCCGTCCGGCCGATGATTTCATTGATATAAGCAATCAGCCCCGTGGCATAGGCGCAGTAGCTGCAGTGGAATTTCTCTATAAAATTGAGGTAAGCCAGGTGCTGCCGGTCATGCACAAAATAGTCGGCCCGCTTTACCTTGCGGATTCTGTAAATGGGGAAACAGCTGGCCTGATACAGGCTGACGCACAGATCGAGCAACAGCAGCGGCACAATCATGCTGTAGATGATCGGTCCGGTAAGCAGGTTCTGCGGCCGGCTGCCGAACAGCCAGGGGAAAAACCCAGCTTGAGTTTGCGGTGGGCCGCCTCGATGCCTTGCTCGAATTTGATATAGTTGCCCTTGATCTTGAAGGTCAGATGCTGTTCCTGCTTTTGCAGTTCGGCGCCAAGTTCGGCTTCCAGTGCAGCCATCTGATCCAGCAGTTCGCGGATACGCTCATTCATTGGCTTCCCGTTCTGTACCAGGCATGTATGTAAGCGGCCATTATGCGGGCTGGCAGCACATCCTGCCAGCCCTCAGGGACAAGGACGCTGCGGCTGTTTTGCAGTAACATCACGCGGCGCGACCATTGTTTCTGTGCTCCTGTATTTATGTCGAGGAACCCCATGCAGTACTGGCTTATGAAATCCGAGCCCGACGACGTCGGTATCGATGACCTGGCGGCACGGCCGAATCAGACAGTGCCGTGGTACGGTGTGCGCAATTACCAGGCGCGCAACTTCATGCGCGACGCCATGCAAATCGGCGACGGTGTGCTGTTTTATCATTCCGGTTGCGCTGTGCCCGGTATTGCCGGTCTGGCTGAGGTGGTGAGCGGGCCATATCCGGACGCTACCCAGTTTGATCCTGCCAGCCCCTATTTTGACGCGAAATCGAAGCGTGAGGAACCGCGCTGGTTGCTGGTGGACGTCAAGCTGGTGCAAAAAACCCGCTTTATGCCGTTGACGGAAATGCGCAGCTATCCCGAGCTGGAAGACATGCGTGTGCTGCAGCGCGGCAATCGCCTGTCGATTACGCCGGTTACGCCATTCGAATGGCAATTTATCAAGGA
>JAJZTZ010000094.1 GCA_021847305.1 Pseudomonadota bacterium
CGAGGACTGCGATCAACAATCTTGTAACGCGCCATGCCTTCGCCTCTCCCGTCGTCTTGCTTCTTCGTTCGACCTTGCCGAAGAAAAACGTTCAGCGCAGAATGGGGTTTTTATACAGCCTGGTTAGCCGCTAAAGAGACAAAGTGACCTTCATACTTAACGTCCTACACAAAGACATGTCACTTCTAGCCGCGGACCGAAAAGCAACGGCAGAAGGGCCAACCACAATAACGATGCCCGGCATAACAATTCACGTAGAAGCTGGTGCCACGATTCACGGTTACAAGAAGCTAACCCTGAATCAGAGCAAGAACCTCGCACTAGGCATCGCAGGCAACACGCAGGATCACCCTTACGCACAGGCTATCGAGCAGAGCGCCACCATTGATGAAGGACTCAAGGCAATTCGAGAACACATGGAAACGTTTCTGCGCGTCCATGATCGTGCCAACCTGATTACATTGACCTCCTTCATGGAGAATCAAGGCATTGCATCGTTCTTTGATGGGGACACGGGCACATACTTCTCAAACATATTTCTGTTCAGTCCGGTTCACAGCTACACCCGCCTCTATGCGCGCACGATAGATGGTGCTCGGTTGTTTCATGTCGGCTCCGGAAGTGATCATTTCGAGAAGGCGGTTGGGTTGGAAGAAATAAATTCCTTCATTGCGTCGATTAAGGACTCGTGCACGCCAGAGGCGTGCATTCCTTGGATACAAGAAGCCTATAAGAAGGTCAGCGCAAGTGATGCTGGCTCCGGAGACGAGCCTGTGTTTGTCGTTTCAACTAGGGCTAGCCCCGAGTTCCGTTCCGTTGAGCTCGCGTAGGGCGCAATCATTATTGCGCCGAATGATTGCTTGCGAGTGACCCATGTTTGGTGCAATGCCCTACGGTTATTGCACCCTACGCAGTGGTGACAATGAAAATCGCCCGATTCAACCTTCCCGTCTGGCCAGAGAGCGCAACATACCCTGGTAATCTTCCGTCAGTTCCGTGTCGACACCGGGCGCCATCTTTAACAGCAGATTGGCGATGAAGGCCTCGTCGTTTCTGGGATCTGCCAGCGTTTCACGCAGAATGGGCAGGTTGTCCTCGATATGGGCCAGGAAGGCGACACCCTTGTCGGCTGTTTCCTCCCATTTCTCGCGGGTCCACTTGGCCAGCGGGTACATGATCTCCTGCTTGAAGTTGGAGTTGCGGGCTTTTTCGAAAAAGCGCAGGCTGGCCAGCCAGTTCTCCTTGGCGCGCATGGGTGGCGGCGGGAGATAACCTTCCAGCATCTTCTTGCCCAACTGGCCGACGAAGTCCTCCAATGTGATCGGGGCTTCGTTGTTCATGCGGAAATACGACAGGCCATGGAAGCCGGGGTACTCCTTGCCCATGCGCTCAACCAAAACCGCATCCACCTTGTCCACGGCCGCCTTGTCCCCCTTGAGGGCGGCAGTCATGCAGAAAGCGAACATGGCATCGTTGCCCACATCGTGTACGCCGCCGGTGCGCAACTGGGCATCGGATAGCGTCGGCGTAAGCCCATCGGCCGGGGTGGCCGCCTCGCCCAGGCGCTGGGCCTTGATGAAGGCGGTGATTTCCAGCCAGCTCAGGTGATTTTGCAGAAAGGCGTCCGGATCAACGTGGACGATGGCAAGGTTCAGCGGCTTTTTGCGCCGAACAAGTTCCGACATATCGGTCATCGTATTCTCCCTGGTCTCTGGGCACGGCTACGCCTTTTGTCGCACTTACGACAAAAATCCACGTTTTGTTGCCCTTTGGGGATATGGTGCAAGAACGGTGCCAATGGAAGGCGCTTCAGCTGGCGTAGGGCGCAATCGATATTGCGCCGTATGAGAGAGTTTGCCTGGACAAAATCTGGTGCAATGCCCTGTGGTTATTGCACCCTGCCAAACCTTAATTGGCAGCAGGCTTATCCCGGTTACTCCCCGCCACCATCTGGTATTCAAACAGACGGCATTCCAGCGCGCCGTTGAACAGCGGTGTCTTGCGGCTGGGCTTGAGGCGGATGAGTTTGGGCAGGGAAGGATCGCCGCTGAACAGGCAGACTTTCCAGCCGGCGAATTTCTGCTTCATGGCGGTGGCGAGCTGGGGGTAGAAATCCTGCAGCACGGTCTCTTCGCCGATGCGCACACCGTAGGGTGGGTTGGCGATGACCACACCGGACTCGGCGGGCGGGGTGATCTCCAGCACATCGGCCGGCTGCACGGTGACGACCGCATCCAGCCCGGCGGCGGCGAGGTTTTTCTGCGCGATGCGCACGGCACGGATGTCTTTGTCGCTACCCCAGATGGGCTGAGTGGTGGTTTCTTTGACTTGTTCCTGCGCTTCCTTGCGCAGGGCCTGCCAGCCAGCCGCGTTGAAATTGCCGAATTTCTCGAAAGCGAAGTTACGTTGCAAACCCGGCGCGATGTTGAGGGCCATCATGGCGGCCTCGATCAGAAACGTGCCACTGCCGCACATGGGGTCGAGGAAGGGTGTGCCGGGCTGCCAGCCGGACAATTTGATGATGCCGGCGGCGAGGTTTTCGCGCAGCGGGGCGATTACGGTTTCCTGCCGGAAGCTGCGTTTGTACAGCGAGTCGCCCGAGGTATCGAGATACACGACGTACTTGTTGCCCTCCAGGAACACGTGCACGCGAAAATCCGGGCTCACGGTGTCGATGCTCGGTCTATTGCCTGTATCTTCGCGCAGGCGGTCGCACACGGCGTCCTTGATCTTGAGGGTGATGAAGTTCAGGCTCTTGAGCGGGCTCTTGATGGCGGTGACTTTCACCAGCATGGAGAGTTCGGGCCGTACCCACCGGGTCCAGGGCAGCTTGACCACGCCCTTGTAGATGTCTTCTTCGTTGCGGTAAGTGCCGCGCGCCACTTGCCACAACACACGACTGGCAATGCGGCTGTGCAGGTTGATGCGGTAGGCCAGCAACAAATCGCCCTGGAAAGCAATACCACCGTGTTGCACTTCGACCTGTTGGCCGCCGAGTTCGGCAATTTCCTCGCCCAGCAGGGCTTCAAGCCCGCGCGGGCAGGTGGCAAAAAAGTTGTCGGCGATCAAAACGGCTTCACCACCACAAGAATGATCACGGCGATCAGGATCAGCACCGGGAATTCGTTGAACCAGCGGTACCAGACGTGCGAATGAGTGTTGCGGTCTGCCTTGAAGGCTTTTACCAGCTTGCCGCACCAGATATGATAAGCAATCAGCAGGGCTACCAGCGCCACCTTGGCATGCAGCCAGCCGCCGGTAAAGCCGTAGCCGAACCACATCCACAGGCCCAGCGCCACGGTGATGACGCCGCCGGGCGTCATGATGCCGTAGTAGAGCTTGCGCTCCATGATCTTGAAGCGCTCGCGGCTGGCCTGGTCTTCGCTCATGGCGTGATAGACGAACAGGCGCGGCAGGTAGAACAAGCCGGCGAACCAGGTGACCATGAAGATAATGTGAAAGGCTTTGATCCAGAGCATAGTGCCGGTACTATACCCGCCTTTAGTGCATTTGAAAAACGCTCATGGACTGGCAAAAACTGCGCAAACGGCTGACGCCAAGCCCGTTTACCCTCATTCTCCTGCTGGCGATCGCCTATATCTGGTTCCGCCCGCCCGCCTTTGTCAGCGACCTGGCCAAACCGGCTCCCGAGGTGGTGTTTCAGACCATGGACGGCAAGCAGGTCAGTCTGGAATCACTGCGCGGCAAAGTGGTGCTGGTGAATTTCTGGGCTACGTGGTGCCCCTACTGCCTGAAGGAAATGCCGGCCATCGAGGCCTTTTACCACGACTACCAGGGCAAGGACTTTACCGTGCTGGCACTGAGTACAGACAACTCGGAGCAGGATGTGCGCAATTACCTGAAAGACCGCCACTACACCTTCCCGATTGCCATGAGCGAAGGCTCCAGCACGCTGTTCGGCGAGGTAAAGCAGATTCCCACTTCCTTCATCATCGACAAGCACGGCGTGATTCGCCACAAAGTATCGGGGCAGGTGTATTACGGCCGCATCAAGGAGTTGGTGGAACCGCTGCTGGAACAGAAATAATGTAGGGCGCGAAATAAGTATCTAGCACGCCCCAAGCAAGTCATCACAAAAATACAGCGAGCGATGACAGTTTCTTCACCGCCAGCGCGCAAGAACCGGAATGTATACGTAATACGTGAGGATTCTGAGCACTGCCGGCGGGCAAAATGTGGAGCGCAGCTTTTTCGTGACGACTGCTAGACTTTTTTCAGGAAGCAGGCCTTGAGCATGAAGTTACCTGCATCCATTTTGCAGTCCACTTCATGATCGCCGTCACCCGCCAGGCGAATGCTTTTCACCTTGGTACCCATTTTCAGCGTGGTTGAAGTGCCTTTGACCTTCAGGTCCTTGATCAACACCACCGCATCGCCGTCCTGCAACACGGTACCGTTGGCATCGCGCACAATGCGCGTATCGCTTTCTGCGACACTTTCAGACGAATTGATGGGCCATTCATAACCGCAATCGGCACAGACATAATTATCGCCATCGGGGTAAGTGTTTTCCAGGCCGCATTGCGGGCAGGCGGGTACAGCAGACATAAAACCTCTTTTCCATAAAGACCACCCTGGCAGGATGGTTTGTCAGGCCCATTATACGTCATTGAGCATGGGCTGTTCGACAGCCCCCCACGGCAAGACTAAACTTGAAATAGACTCAAGGTATAAGCAGGAGGAGTATTGCAATGCGTTTTTTTCTGGCAGGCCTGCTGCTATTGCAGCTGCAAGGCTGTATTCCGGCGCCATATGGACCGTATTACAAACCCTCTTATCCCGACAGCTCTGCCGCGCTGATAAAGGAATACTGCCAGGGCCAGGCTGGTCCGCCTGCCATACTCACTTTTACCGGCCCGGAAGAGGTGCGTTTTTCAGTTTCGGCGGCGAGGAAATACATGCTGGATGACAAGCGCGCCGACCGTCCCTTGCGCATCAGCATCAATGTACCTGCCGGTACACAATTCCAGTTTCTGACTGATGGCATCGGCATCAGTGACAAAGCCGGCGACCCCGGCATGCTCATGCGGCCGGATATGGAAGTGAATGCGGCGACGACATTCGCTACCGACACGGCGTTCGACTTTGACAAACTGGCTCCCACCAGCACGCTGGCTGCAGCGACTTCACCTGAAGCAAAAGCAGGGAAAATGCTCGGCAAAATGCATATTTACCTGCCCGATATCCGGAATTTCGTACCCCGCCGCTTTCAGCTGCAATTTCCCCCTCTGCAACTGGATACGGGTGTGCAGGTATTTCCCGCGCAAACACTGCACACGGAAAATTACGGTAACCACGGCTACGTGTATCAGACGGACGAATACCGCAAAGCACTGGAAGACCGGCGCGATGCCTGTCTGAAAAACACGCCGGCGAAGAACTGCCAGTATATCGTTGAACTGAACAGCGACAGCCTGCAGCATAGAAGCGGGAATTTCACCCTGAATGGCCGCTTCTACGTATTTAACACAGCCGATCACTCGCCATTTGCCGCTTCAATAGAACTGACATTTCATTCCACCGCATCATGGCGCATCAGTGACCCTGTTATCCGGCTAAAAGACCTGAACAGCGGTGAGCAGCACGACTACAAAATAACGCAGATGCCCCTGTGGTTCGACTATACGGTGCCATTGACCACGCCGGTCAGAGGGGTGGGTAACAGCGCCAGTGCGCGAACCACGCTTTATATCGACACCTCGCTAGGGAGCAAGATGGCGCCGCATTATTTTGTTCAGTTGCCGTCCCTGCGCATCAACGGCCACGATTACACGCTCAAACCCATTGAACTGGAATTGCGGCTGCTAGACGGCGGCATTGAGCCGTTTAACTGTTGAAATAAAAATGCCGGGGCATGCCCGGCATTTTTATCTTTGCGACGCTATGCGACTTACTGTTTGTCGTCTTCACGAATCCGGGTCAGATGATCCTGCATTTCGCGCTTGTAGTAGACGAAGTCCATCTCCGGCACCGGCGCGCCCAGGCGCGTGGCAATCGCGGACAATTGACCACGGTGGTGCACGAAATGGGTGTTGATGTGCGTCAGCGCGTCGGTCACCCATGGGGTGCGCGGCTGACCGCCGCTGGTGTAGCTGATACTACCCTCGAACCAATGATCCGGCTGGTCGTCGAGAAAACGCTGGAAAGCACGCACTTCACGCCGCATGGCCTGCTTCAGCTCGCGCCAGTCTTCAAATACTACCTTGTTGTAGCCGTGCGGCGGGGTTTCGCCCTTCAGGCGGGCCATCCAGTTGATCAGCACCACCAGCATGTGGTCGGCGGTGTAGTGAATGTCCTTGAAGAACAGCCCCTGATCGCTGCGGCGTGCGTCTTCCGTCAGCATGTCGAGCGACTTGAACAGAATTTCGTTGGCCCAGTGCTGATAGTCGGCCTGGTAAGTGAAATACTTCTTCCAACTGATCATGCATGCCCCCTGTTAGTTTTACCACTTTAATTCAGAAGATTTTTGACCGTCTTGTCCAGTGTAACAAAATCCGGGGTACCTATGACCTGTTGTATGATGTTGCCATGACGGTCGATCAGCACGGAAGTGGGCGTCAGCTTGATGCCGCCAAATGCCTGCGAAGCGCTGCCGTTGCTGTCGAGCGCCACGGTAAAGGGCAACTGACGCTGGCTGGTGAAGTTGCGCACATAATCGGGCGGATCGTATTGCATGGCCACCGCGAGAATCTCAAAGCCGGCGGCATGATTGGCCTGGTACAGCTTCACCAGATCGGGCATTTCCTCCACACAGCCGGGGCAGCTGGTGGCCCAGAAATTCACCAGTACCACCTTGCCCTTCATGCTGGCCAGCGACAGCGGCTTGCCGTCCAATGCCGTCACGGTCGCCTGCGGCGCCGGGTCGGACCGCAACAGCATCCAGCCGGCCACGGCAATCAACACAGCCACCAGCCCAACGATTAATCCTTTACGCACCTTGCTTTGCCCCATAAAATCGCAATCCTCTTATTTTGTTGATTTTTCGGGTGTCTGTCACCCACGCAATGTTATGTCTGACACTTTAATCGTTCTCAGCGTTCAATCCGGCTTCGATGCCAGCACCCTGGTCAATTGCTGGTTCACCCTGGTGGAACAAGGCCGCGGCGTCACGGTTGCCACGCCCAAAGGCCGTCCGGCCGCACCGGACGCAGGCAGCTTTTCGCCCGCCAGGATCGGCGACGACATTGCCCGCCGCATGAACCTGCAGGAACAACTGGAACACCTGGACGACCTGGGGAGCCCCAAGTCGCTGGAACGACTGAGCCTGGTCAGCATCAACCTCGACAGCGTGCTGCTGATCGGCAGCCCCGACAGTCTGCCGCAGGATTTGATGGAATCCGCCGCCCTGGGCAACATCCTCAAGCGTATGAACGCCCAGAACGGGCTGATCGGCGCCATCGGCGCCGGCATGGCCGGGCTGTTGCCCGCCAGGCACGAAGGCAACTGGCTGTTTGCCGGCCGCCGCCTGGCCCGGCCGGGCAGCGAACCGCTGCGCCTGCTGCTGCAGGAAAATGGCGCCGGCCTGGCCGCCCTGACCGAACCGCTGGTGGTCGACCCGCCACTGCTCAGCGCCAACGAAGACGGCTCCGTCCGACTGGCAGCGGAATTTGCCCGCACCCTCAAACGCCGTGCCTCGCTGGACAAGAATCAGTGCGGCACGTCTTCATGCGGCTAAGCTGATGTACGGTCATGGCTGAATGGGGCCTGTTTCTCAGCAGCTTTCTCGCCGCCACTTTGCTGCCCGGCGGCTCGGAAATTGCACTGCTGGCCTATCTGCATGAATATCCGCAGCACGTATCAGTTGCCCTGATACTGGCAACCGTTGGAAATACACTGGGCGGGCTCAGCTCCTACCTGCTCGGCCGCCTGATTCCCGAACGTGCAACCCACCTGACACCGCGCGCCCACGCCTGGCTGAACCGGTTTGGCAGCCCCGCCCTGCTGTTGGCCTGGGCGCCCGTCATCGGCGACGCCCTGTGCGTTCTGGCGGGCGCGGTGCGCCTGCCGGCATGGCCGGCGGCTATTTACATGGCCCTGGGAAAAGCCTTGCGCTACGCGGTCATCGCCCTGCCCTGGTGGTATGGCGTTTAAACAACGGCAATAACCCCAGGCAAGTCGTTGGTTTTCCACACAAAGCCTGCAAGTCCCCGGGTATGATATGATTCGCCTTTGCGTAACCGCTTTTACTGCCACCGCATGACCGCCCGACTCCGAGAAATTCCCTATAACTACACCTCCTTCTCCGACCGCGAAATCGTCATTCGCCTGTTGGGTGAAGAGGCTTGGGATACCCTCAACGAGTTGCGCGGGGAGCGCAAAACGGGCCGTTCCGCCCGCATGCTGTTCGAGGTGCTGGGCGATATCTGGGTAGTCACCCGCAACCCCTACCTGCAAGACGACTTACTCGCCACGCCGAAACGCCGCGCCGCGCTGATCGATGCCCTGCGCCATCGCCTGAATGCCATCGAGGCGCGCAAGCAGGACAACGGCAAAGTGGCAACCCTGCTGCAACGCGCCAACCAGGCGGTGGACCAGTTTGCCGCCGAATTCGTGCGCATGTACGAGCTGCGCCAGCAAATCCGCCGCCGCATGGGCGGCATTACCCGCAAGGACAATATCCAGTTCGACGGGCTGGCGCGCGTGTCGCACGTGACCGACGCAACCGACTGGCGTGTGGAATACCCCTTTGTGGTGCTGGCGCCGGACACCGAAGCGGAAATCGCCCATTTGGTGGCTGCCTGTATCGAGCTGGGCCTGACTATCATCCCCCGCGGCGGCGGCACCGGTTACACCGGCGGCGCGGTGCCGCTGGACAAGTTCTCCGCCGTGATCAACACGGAAAAACTGGATCAGCTGTCGGAAGTGGAACGCCGCACGCTGCCGGGCGTGGACAAAAACGTTGCCACCATTCACTGCGGCGCCGGTGTAGTGACCCGCCGGGTGATGGAAGCGGCC
>JAJZTZ010000095.1 GCA_021847305.1 Pseudomonadota bacterium
TCTTCCCGGCATTCAGGGGGTCGGCTACGCCGAGGTAGTCCAGCCCGAGCAAATACAACAGCACATCAACCGCATCCGCGCCGAAGGCTTCCCCGGTTACACGCTCAAACCGCCGGGCAAACGCAGTCAATATACCGCGATTGTTTACCTCGAACCGTTTAACAAACGTAACCAGCGCGCGTTCGGTTATGACATGTTTGCCGAACCGGTACGCCATGCCGCCATGGCACTGGCACGCGACAGCGGCCAGCCGGCTTTGTCGGGTAAGATCAAGTTGATTCAGGAAACCGACCTGGATGTGCAGGCCGGCTTTCTCATGTACGTGCCCCGCTATCGTAAAGGCGCCCCCACCAATACGGTGGCCGAGCGCCGCGCCGCACTTCTGGGTTACGTCTACAGTCCGTTTCGCATCAATGATCTGATTGACGGTACGCTGGGCAAGCACACAGAACTCAAGGAAATCGACACAGAAATCTATGACGGCACGGCTGTGCTGGACAGCAGCACACTGATGTACGACAGCGATGCTGCAACCGGGGAGGGACATGCGATCCTCTTCAGCAAAACGGTTCCGATTACCATCGACCAGCACCAGTGGACCCTATCATTCCACACCACGGAAGCATTCCAGGCGGGTATCGACCATAGCCCCTCGCACATCGCCGCCCTCGCCGGCATCGTTATCAGCCTGCTCCTCTCGCTAACCATCTGGCATCTGGCCACGCATCGTCAGCGTGCCCACCAACTCGCATTGGAAATGTCCGAAGCCGCCCGCGAACGAGAGTCGCGCCTGAATGCAGTACTCGACGCCGCAGCCGACGGTATCATCACCACAGACCAGCATGGCATCATCGTATCTGCCAATCCTGCCGTAGAAACGATCTTCGGATACAATCACGAAGAAATCCTTGGACGGCATGCCTCCTCTCTGCTCAGTCCGCCGCATGAGTTCATCCCCGACGACTCAAGCGACCAGTGTTACAGCGAAAGGCGCGAAATTGTCGGCCTGCGTAAGGACGGACAAGTCTTCCCGCTGGAGCTGGCGGTCCGCCTGGTAAGCGCCCACGGAAACGCAATTTATGTCGGTATCACCCGCGACATTACCGAACGCAAGCGCGTCGAGCGCCTCAAAAGCGAATTCATCTCCACCGTAAGCCACGAGTTACGCACGCCGCTGACATCCATCATCGGCACGCTCAGCCTCGTAACAAGCGGTGTCGTAGGCGCCGTACCGAGAGAAGCCCTGAGCCTGCTTGATATTGCCAAAGACAACAGTCAGCGCTTGCTTACCCTGATCAATGACATTCTCGACATGGACCGCATCCAGTCCGGCCGCATGAATATTGAACTGGCGCCGCACAGGCTGAACGCACTGCTGGAAAAAGCACTGGCCAGCAACCGCGATTATGCCAGCCAGTACCTGGTCAGCTATGTGCTGACCGACCATGTGGATGACAGCGTGGTCATTGAAGTCGACCCGACGCGTTTTGCCCAGATCATGTCGAATTTGATGTCCAATGCCGCCAAGTTCTCTCTTGAGGGCGGACAAGTCGAAATCAGTGTCGCATTACTGGAAAATACCGTGGAAATCTGCGTCACCGATCACGGCATAGGCATCCCGCCTGAGTTTGCCGACAAACTCTTTGAAAAATTCACCCAGGCCGACTCATCCGATGCCCGCCATCGGGGCGGCACGGGACTGGGACTGAGCATCACCAAAGCACTGGTTGAACGAATGAACGGCAGCATTCGTTACACCAGCCAGGTACAGAAAGGCACCACTTTCTGCATTACCTTTCCGCTGTCCACTCAACATCGGAAACTGCCGGAAACCTACATTTGAATATTGCCTGGTGATCGCATCACCAAGCAAAAGGGCCTGTCTAAGGCAGGCCCTCAGACTGCGCGCGAGTTGATATTTATCCGCCGGCAAGTTCGGGCAAAGCCCGAACCGACAGGAAATAACAATTTCGCAGTCTGTTTCATTTCCCCACCCCTCGCTCCCCTCCCAAGGGAGGGGATGACTGCTTGGTGATCACATCACCAAGCAAAAGGGCCTGTCTAAGACAGGCCCTTTTTCGCCAAGTGAGAAACGTTGCTCGATTACTTGAGCTTGGTTTCCTTGTACATCACATGCTTGCGGGCAACGGGATCAAACTTCTTGATCTCCATTTTTTCCGGCATGGTACGCTTGTTCTTGGTGGTGGTGTAGAAATGGCCGGTACCGGCGCTCGACTCAAGCTTGATCTTTTCACGCATGATAGTTTTCCTACCCTATATCAAACAGCTTCGCCGCGTGCACGCAGATCTGCGAGCACAGCGTCGATACCGTTCTTGTCAATCAGACGCAAACCGGCGTTAGACAGGCGCAGACGCACCCAGCGGTTTTCGCTTTCAACCCAGAAACGACGGTTCTGCAGGTTGGGCAGGAAACGACGCTTGGTCTTGTTGTTGGCGTGGGAGACATTGTTCCCCACCATCGGCTTTTTACCGGTCACTTGGCAAACACGGGCCATGGCTTGGACTCCAGAATTCGGAAAAAGCGGATTTATACCATAAAAACTGCCGAGTGTTCAAGTCAAATCCGTTTAACCCATCTTTTACAGATACCCGGATTCGGCAAACGAGCACACCCGGCTGGCCGTTACCACGAAGTGGTCAAGTACCCGCACATCAACCAGTGACAGCGCCTCGCGCAAGTGTTGTGTCAACTGCCTGTCAGCCTGACTCGGCTCAGCCACACCGGATGGGTGATTATGCGCCAGAATGACACTTGCGGCATTGTGCCGCAACGCCAGCTTGACCACTTCACGCGGGTAAACGCTGGTTTGCGTCAGCGTACCGCGGAACAACTCGTCCATAGCCAGCAAACGGTTTTGCGCGTCCAGCAGGACAATCGCAAATACTTCATAGGGCCGACCACCCAGCGACAGACGCAAATAGTCGCGCACCGCCTGCGGCGACCCCAGCACCTCCCGCTCCTGCGCCTGCTCGCCCAGAGCCCTTCGCGCCAGTTCCCACACAGCCTGCAACTGCACATATTTGGCCGGCCCGATGCCCGAAACCGTGCAAAAATCGTCCAGCTCGGCGGCAAACAGGCGCGACAGGCTGTCATACCTGCCGCGCAGCTCGCGCGCCAGATCGACCGCGCTTTTTCCCGTCACCCCGGTTCGCAAAAAAATTGCCAGCAGCTCGGCATCGCTCAGGCTGGCCGGTCCCTTTTGCAGCAATTTTTCCCTTGGCCGCTCGCCTTCTGGCCAATCCGTGATCGCCATACTCTTTTCCCTGTGTGTTGAATGGGTTACACTGCAAAAAAATCCACAATAACCCGGGTCTGCACTCCATGAGCGATTTCACCAGCAGCAAGCGTATTCTCCTAGGCATTACTGGCGGTGTTGCTGCATACAAATCAGCCGAACTCGTGCGCCTGATGGTCAAGGCCGGCATGGACGTTCAGGTAGTCATGACCGATGCGGCTTGCGAATTCATCACTCCGGCCACCCTGCAGGCCCTCTCCGGCAAGCCCGTCTTCACCAGTCTGTGGGACAACCGCATTGACAACGGGATGGCGCATATCGAGTTCACCCGCGACCGTGATGCCGTTGTCATTGCCCCGGCAAGCGCCGATTTTATCGCCAAACTCGCTCACGGGGTAGCCGACGATCTGCTCTCCACACTCTGCCTCGCCCGCGACTGCCCTTTGCTGGTCGCCCCGGCCATGAACAAGCAAATGTGGGAAAATCCTGCGACACAGCGCAATGCCGCTCTGCTGCGCCAGGATGGCATCGCCCTGCTGGGCCCGGCCAGCGGCGTCCAGGCGTGTGGCGAGGAAGGCCTGGGAAGAATGCTGGAGCCGGCCGACCTGCTTGAAGCCATTGAAGCCTACTTCATGCCCAAGCTGCTGCCGGGCAAGAATATCCTGATTACAGCCGGCCCCACCTTTGAAGCGATCGACGCCGTGCGCGGCATCACCAATCTGAGTTCCGGCAAGATGGGCTACGCGGTCGCCCGCGCGGCACTGGAGGCCGGCGCCCATGTCACCCTGGTTAGCGGCCAGACCTGTCTGCCGCCGCCGGCCCAGGCACGCTTTATTTCAGTCGTCAGCGCCCAGGAAATGCTCAATGCGGTAAACGAGCAGTTGTCCGACACCGACATATTCATCAGCGTCGCCGCCGTGGCCGACTACTACGTGCTTAACCCCAGCGAGCAGAAGATCAAGAAGGACGCGCACATTCTCACGCTGGAACTGGCGCCCAACCCGGATATTCTCGCCAACGTAGTCAACGGCCCCAACCCGCCATTCTGCGTCGGTTTCGCCGCCGAGTCGGAAAACCTGTATGAGTTTGCCGAACTCAAGCGGCACCGGAAAAACCTGCCCCTGCTCGCCGCCAACCTGGCCCAGGACGCCATCGGCAGCGATGAATCGGAACTGACGCTGTTCGATGATGCGGGTGCCCACCCCTTGCCACGCGGCAACAAAATTCAGCTGGCGCGGCAGCTTATCGCCCATATCGCCCAGCTGTATCACACAACGAAAAAATAGCGAGCTCACCGCCATGATGCAAATAGAAGTCAAGATCCTCGACGAACGCGTCCGCCCCTTGATTGACCGGGCCCACGGCCAGCCGGCCGCCGGCTACGCCACCAGCGGCTCCGCCGGTATGGATCTGTATGCCTGTATTGAAGCGCCGCTCGAAATTCATCCGGGACAAACCCATCTGATTCCGACCGGTATCGCCGTCCACATCGGCAACCCCAATTACGCGGCCATGATCCTGCCCCGCTCCGGACTGGGCCACAAGCATGGCATCGTACTGGGCAATCTGGTTGGCCTGATCGATTCGGATTATCAGGGGCAATTGTTCGTATCCACCTGGAATCGCGGCAACACGGTTTACACCCTCACACCGCTGGAACGCCTGGCACAAATGGTCATTGTTCCTGTCAAACGAGTAGGCTTCCGTATTGTCGAAGACTTTCACAACAGTGATCGTGGCGCAGGCGGGTTTGGCAGTACCGGAAAAACCTGAGTACAATGTCATTAACCTGTCCTCGCGGATCAACATGAATACTGACCTGACCGGCAACAACCCGAACAAGGAACCGACGCGTCTGCTCGAGTCCCTGGTCAGGCTGACCGAAAAACGTGATCAGCACGCGCTGGAAAAGTGTCTGGTGGACACGCTGCCGGACCTCATCCCCGCCAGCAGCATCGTTCTGTATGAGCTGCAATACATCGACGACGTCACCTGGGTCTACCCGGTAGCACACAGCGGCAGCCCCGGCCCGGATACCCCGATGCAGCCTTTGCCTGCCAGCGACTTTGGCGCCTGCCTGGCGTGCATCAACTCCGGCTCCACGCCAGCAGAACTCATGGCGGACGGTCATACGCGGACTTACTATCCGGTGGAAGGGGTCGACGGCACTTACGCCTGTCTGGCAATTGAGGCGCTTACGCCCTCGGCGGAAATCGACCGGATTGTGGATGCTTTTTTACGCATCCACTCCAATTATCTGCTACTGATTCATGACAGCGAACGCGACACACTGACCTCTCTGTACAACCGCAAGAAATTCGATATCCGCATTATCGATGCCATCGAAGACACCCGTCACCGCGGCAAGCGCGTCAAAGATGTCACCACGCACCACTTTCTTTGCCTGCTGGACATCGATCACTTCAAGCGCGTGAACGACAATTTCGGCCATCTCTATGGAGATGAAGTATTGCTGATCTTTGCCCGCCTGATGGAGGAAACGTTCCGTGCCGAAGATTGGCTGTTTCGGTTCGGCGGCGAGGAATTCCTGGTGATATTGCGCAACATTACCGACACCCAGGCTTTTGCCGCACTTACCCGCTTCCGCGAGCGCATACAGGCGCACGAGTTCCCCCAGGTTGGCCACATCACGGTCAGCATCGGCTTCACGCGCATACAGGCGGATCTGCTGCCGACCAGCACCGTAGAGCAGGCCGACATTGCCCTCTACTATGCCAAGGGCCATGGCCGCAACCAGGTTCAGCAATACAGCGAGCTGCTGGCGGCAGGACTCATCAATCCGCCTGCCTCGGAAGCCGGCAGTGACATAGAACTGTTCTAAGGAAACGCTGATTTAATCGCGTTTCCGTGCCGGGCAGATTTTTTGCCCGGCCGTTCAATATCTCAAGTCATTGAAAGCATGAGGCTGTGCGGACAGGTGCAGCGCAGCCGCCTTGCTGATTAATTCCATCAATGGAATTAATCAGCGCCTTCCTAAGAGCCCCCTGCACCCCGGACAATAAAAAAGCCGCATCGCCTTACGGCTGATGCGGCTCTGGCTACCTGAAAAAAAGCGATCAGGCAAAGTTTGCTGCAGCAAATTCCCAGTTCACCAGGTTATTGAGGAAAGTCTCAACAAACTTGGGGCGCAGGTTGCGGTAATCGATGTAGTAGGCGTGTTCCCATACATCAACGGTCAGCACCGGCTTGTCACCAGTGGTCAGCGGGGTACCGGCCGGGCCCATGTTGACGATATCAACGCTGCCGTCCGCCTTTTTCACCAGCCAGGTCCAGCCGGAACCGAAGTTGCCAACTGCAGAAGCCTGGAATGCTTTCTTGAATTCATCAAAAGAACCCCACTTGGCCTTGATTGCATCGGCCAGAGCGCCGGTCGGCTCGCCGCCGCCATTGGGCTTCATGCAGCTCCAGAAGAAGGTGTGGTTCCATACCTGCGCAGCATTGTTGTATACGCCGCCGGCCGGGGCTTTCTTGACGATGTCTTCCAGGCCCATGTTTTCGAATTCGGTACCCTTGATCAGGTTATTCAGGTTGGTTACATAAGCCTGATGGTGTTTGCTGTAGTGGTACTCGAAGGTTTCCTTGGACATGTGCGGCTGCAGGGCGTCCATGGCATAAGGCAGTGCGGGCAACTGGTGTTCCATGCAAATCTCTCCTGAATTTGAAATCGGTCACGCCAGGAATCCTGGCAAACTAGCAGTGGCCATTATAGCCAAGGCCAGTCAGGCGCTCAATACTTGAGTAATTTGATCGCCTATTTCCAGACCTGCTTATCGGGATTCATGAAGCGGCCTAAGGGAACGCTGATTTTATCGCGTTTCCGTGCTGGGCAGTTTTTTTGCGCCCGGCCGCTCAATGACGCAAGTCATTGAAAGCGTGAGGCTGTGCGGACATGTGCCGCGCAGCCGCCTTGCTGATTTATTCCATAAACGGAATAAATCAGCGCTTTCCTAAAGACAACGGCTGGGTGGGCCCGCCTGTAGTTCGGCGTCCCAATCAGAATCAGGCAGCAAGCAAGGTACCGGTTTCCACGGCCACAATCGCCTTGGCTTGCGCCAGATCTACCGCTCCGCCCGCACCATAAAGGCAGCAGGCCAGCTGATTGGCGAGCGGCGCCGGCAATGCCACTTCGTGCGCCAGTACCTTGCGCGTCCACTCCGCCGTGGTCGCCGCATCGATGCTCTGCGGCAGATTCGGCAATTCGCGGATTGCTCCGGTTTCAGCCTCGAACATAAGTTGTGACACGCCGTTCTGAAACAGCGTCATGGCCGGCCGCCGTTTCGGATTGGCAAACGGCTCCCCCTCCGTGGCCCGCAACAGCAGCGCACTCGCGCCCATGATCCCGAGCAGATCTTGCATGGTTGCCAGGTAGGCGGGGTGACTGACACTCACCACCCGCAGACCGCCGCAGGCAAACGGATCAACCAGCTTGACCAGACTGTGGGCACTACTGCGCACCCCCAGGCGCTGACGCAACATCAGCAGGTTAGCCAAACCGGGAGCCAAAAGAGAAATGGGAGCAAAAGCAATTCCATCGCGTGCCAGCCGCGTTTCGGTTTCGTGCAGCGAAGCGCAGGGCATGATCCCCAATTCTCGCAGGATGTAGATGCTGGCAATCCGGCCATTGCCGCCCAGGGTGCCATGGATCAGCACCGGGATCCCCAAATTTCTCAGCCACATAGCCAAAAGAGGCAACAGATTGGCCTGACGCCGCGCGCCGTTGTAACTGGGCAAAATCACCGGGCGCACCTCGCTGTTCTCCCATTTCAACTGGTTGACACGGCTTGACAGGGCGGAAAGGAAACCGGCCATTTCATCCACCGATTCTCCTTTGAAGCGAAACGCCATGAGAATGGCTCCCAGTTCCAGGTCCGGCACCCCGCCATCGAGCATGGCACCAAACAGAGTCTCTGCCTCACTGAAGGACAGCGAAGTGCTCCCCTGGCTGCCACGGCCGATTTCTTTGAGAAGGTGAGAGTAGGCTTCCATAATTCCGCAATCTAGTACAAAAGTAGGACTGCAGAATGTTGAGCAAGAGCTATGCCAATGACAAAAACAGCGGCACCAAGTTAAGTTTTATTAACAATAGCGCGCAAGTCACCAAGCCCACCCCCTGGTTGCACAAGGAGTGTGCATTGTGCACCGTAATGGACCACCCCCTCTTGCCGAAGCAATCAGGCGGCGTGTTTGTTCACGGCAGTGAAATTACCCCAGCGGGACACATCACCCACTTCAACGCCGACCCACCAGAAGGTGCCGACGCTGTCCTGAGCACTGCCCCCGACCAGCGCCTGGTCAGTACCCAGCAGGATGTGATCGGCAAACTCGTCGGCTTCGGTCAGGCTGCGAAAAACATGCCACTGCACAACCTGTCTGCTACCGTGTTGATCATGCATGGGCAACTCCCGATGCATGGCAAGAAAAGCGTGTCGCATATCAACCTCCTTCCCCGGACTGATTCACCGAGAATGAACGGGCTTTGCTGGCAACCACGCTGCCGCATGCCCTGCTTCAAGTCTAGTCAGTCACGACGAATAAGCAAGGTTGGAACTGTTTCAGCGCTCGAGCATGGACAGCTTGTCCTTTACCTCGACCCACTCATCCGCGTCCGACAGCGG
>JAJZTZ010000007.1 GCA_021847305.1 Pseudomonadota bacterium
ACCGCCTCGATCGCGACACCTCGGGTTTATTGGTATTGGGGCGCGGCAAGCAGATGCACCGCGAACTGAGCATCCTCTTCGCCGAGCGTAAAGTCAAAAAGCGTTACATTGCCGTTGTCGCCGGCAAACTGGAACAGGATGCCGGCGAAATCAACCTGCCGCTGGCGCTGGACTGGCCCAACCGCCCGCTGCACCACGTCAATCACGACACGGGCAAGCCGTCCTGCACCCGCTACACAGTGCTCGGCCACGATGCCGCGCACAACACCACCCGAGTCGAACTGGAGCCAGTCACAGGCCGCTCACACCAGTTGCGCGTGCACATGCAGGCCATCGGCCACCCGATTGTCGGCGACGAGCTGTACGCGCCCGAGGACATCCGCCAGCAAGCCGAACGCCTGTTGCTGCACGCCGCGACACTGGCATTCCGCCACCCGCACAGCGGCGCCGAGCTCGACTTTCACAGTCCGGCACCGTTCTGATCGCTCACTCAGGATAGGACTGACTTACGCCGGGGCAGCATCGTGATGCTCAGGCCGGCCAACACCAGCGCTCCGCCAATCAACTGCGCTGCCGTGGGCAGCACGCCGATCAGGGCCGCCACGAGCATCGCCGACACCGGCACAAAATTCAGGAAAATCGCCGTGCGGCCGGCGCCCAGGCGTTCGATGCCGATATTCCAGAACAAGTAGGCCAGCACCGTACCGCCCACCGCCATGATCGCCAGCGCGATCAGGGAATGCATGTTCGGCATGCTACTCAGCGTCTCACTGCTAACCAATGCAGTCAGCGACAGCAACACCGCCCCCATACCCATCACCAGCGTGGTATTCCCCAGCACCGAGCCTTTCGGCATGAAGCGGCGTATCAGCACGTTGTACAGCGCCCAGGCGACGTTAGCCGCCAGCATCAGCAGATCGCCCCGGTCAAAATGCAGCGCCGCCAGGCGGTCCATATCCCCCTGACTGATCACCACCGCCACCCCGGCCAGGGCGACCGGCAACGCCAGCAATTGCCGCGCCGCGGGTATTTCATTGAGCAGCACAGCAGCCAGCAGGGTGGTCAGCAGCGGATTGGTCGCCATGATCAGCGCCGCACTATCGGCACTGGTCGTCTTCAGGGCATTGAAAAACAGCAGATTGAACGCAGTGATCCCTACCAGCCCGAGCAGAAGATAGACACCGGCGTGCTGGCGCAACAGGTGCAGGAGCTTTTCGCCACGGTAACGCACAATCATGAACATCAGCAGGGCGCCGAGCAGAAAGCGAAAAGCCGCTGCCCACAGCGGAGGGAATCCTGACAGCACCGGACCGGCCAGGACAAAATTGGCCCCCCAGAAAAACGCCGATACCAGCACCAGCAGATACGCAGTCATTGCACGCATGCTTATTCCAATCAGAAAAACTATCGTATACGCACTATATGTTCACGTATAAATTGATTCAAACTATACTTTCTTGACCTGCACTTAAGAAAATCTTATGCCAAGACAACTACCCCAGCTAAATGCCGTCAAAGTTTTTGAAGCTGCCGCCCGGCATGGTTCATTTGCACGTGCGGCAGAAGAACTGCATGTTACACCCGCGGCCGTCAGCCAGCAGATCAAGTTGCTGGAGGATTATCTCGGCACTGCCTTGTTCCGCAGAGGCAAAAAACTCGCCCTGAGCGAACCGGCCGAAACGATGCTGCCGCTGATTTCCGAAGCACTGGATCAGATTGAACGTGCCGTCATACGCGTCCGCACGCCTCCGGCGGATGGCCCGCTGATCCTCTCCACACCGCCCGCCTTTGCCTCGCACTGGCTGATTCCGCGCATGGATGCCTTCCACACCCGCCATCCGGACATTGAACTGCATCTGATGGCAACCCGACGGCTGGTGGATTTCGCACTGGAAGATGTCGACATGGCGATCCGTTTCGGCAGCGGCGATTACCCCGGCCTGCAGGTCGAGCGTCTGACCCGGGAATCCATCGTCGCCGTTGCCGCGCCGAAAATTGCCAGCGCCATCGACTCGCCCGCAGACCTGCTCAATTACAACCTGCTGCAGGACCAGTGGCACACCCGCGAAGGGCTGTTTCCCGACTGGCCGACCTGGCTGGCAACACTGGGCATTAGCGCGGACGGCAATCTGCGTATCCGCCATTACGGCGACGCCAGCCTGGCTTTGCAGGCGGCTGTTTCGGGACTGGGTGTCGCGCTGATATGGAAAAGCCTGGCGCAGGAAGAACTCAAGAGCGGCCGGCTGGTACAACTGCTCGGGCAGGCCATTCCCACCAGCCTCGGCTATCACCTTGTCACCCCGCGCAATCGGGCCAATCTGCCCAAGGTGACCGCTTTCCGCAACTGGCTTATGGAACAGGAACATTTAGCATGATAACCCGCCACCTTCTCATCAGCGGACGCGTACAGGGCGTGTATTACCGCGAAAGCATGCGTCAGGAAGCCGAGCAACTGGGTGTGACCGGCTGGGTCAGGAATCTCGCTGACGGACGGGTGGAGGCAATGGTGCAGGGGTCAGACAGCGCGGTTGCAGCCATCATCGAGTGGGCACGCCGGGGACCGCCCGCAGCCCAGGTAAATGAAATCCTGATTGCCCCGGCAGACGGTCATTTCAGCGACTTCAGCCGCCGGCCGAGCACCTGAGACGCCGCAATCACAATTTGTTCGGCTCCGGCTCCAGCTCCACGCCAAAGCGCGCCTTGACCGCGGCACGAATTTTTTCCGCCAGCGCCCATAATTCAGCACCGCTTGCGCGACCGTAGTTGACCAGCACCAGGGCATGCTTCTCATGCACCCCGGCGTCGCCGTCGCGGTAACCTTTGAAGCCGCACTGCTCGATCAGCCATGCGGCGGGAATCTTGGCCAGGCCGCTGCCAGCCGGATAAACCGGCATCGCCGCATTTTCCGCCTTAAGCGAATCGGCCTGGCTTTGCGACACGACCGGGTTTTTGAAAAAACTGCCGGCATTGCCGAGTACGGCAGGGTCGGGCAGCTTGCTGTGACGCACGGCGCAGATGGCCCGGCGCACCCGCGCGGGCGTAAGCGGACCGCTGTCCTGCTGAGCCGCCAGCGCTTCCGGCACGCCGGGATAATCAAGGCGGGGAGTGAAAGCATGCGGCAAGGAAAAAACCACCGCACTGATCAGGTAACGGCCCGGCTGACGTTTGAAAATGCTGTCACGATAGGAAAAACGGCACTCGTCCGCAGTAAACTTCACCGCCCGGCCGGTAGCCAGATCAAGCGCTTCAACGCATTCCACCACATCCTTCAGCTCAACGCCGTAGGCACCGATATTCTGCACCGGAGCGGCACCGACATGACCGGGAATACAGGACAGATTTTCCAGCCCGGCAAAACCCTGCTCGACCGTCCAGCCGACAAATCCATCCCAGCTTTCCCCGGCACAGGCGCGCACCCGCACACGCCCGGTATCACTGGAGAGCACCGTGCGCCCAAGGAAATGCGGCTGCAGCAGCACACCGGGAAAATCACCGGTGAGCAGCAGGTTGCTGCCGCCACCCAACACAAACAAGGGTAAAGCGGCAAAACGCGGGTCAGCCAGGAAATCCGCCAACTCGGCGGGCGACTCCAGGGTGACGAGGTAGCGAGCCCTGGCACTCACATGGAAGGTATTGAGCCCTTGCAGCGGGGCCTGTTCGACCACCTGCATCAGGCGCTCTGATAACGGGTGGGATCAGGCACCCCGGCCGCCACAAAGCCTTCATGGCGCAGCCGGCAGGAATCGCATTTGCCGCAGGCACGGCCGTCGGCATCGGCCTGATAGCACGACACAGTCTGGGAATAATCGACCCCCAGGGCCGTGCCGCTGCGAATGATATCGGCCTTGGACAGATCAATCAGCGGCGCATGGATGGTGGTATGCAAGCCCTCCACACCGGCCTTGGTGGCAAGATTGGCCATGCGCTCGAAGGCGGCAATGTATTCCGGACGGCAATCCGGATAACCGGAGTAATCCACGGCGTTCACGCCGACGAAAATATCCCGGCTGCCCAGCACCTCGGCCCAGGCCAACGCCAGACTGAGCATGATGGTATTGCGCGCCGGCACGTAGGTAACGGGGATGCCTTCGGTCGGTGCCTCGGGCACGGCAATGGAGCTGTCGGTCAGTGCGGAGCCGCCGAACAGCGTCAGATCGATCTTCGCCACCTTGTGTGCCGCGGCGCCCTGCAGCTGCGCCACGCGGTCAGCCGCATTCAGCTCGGCCACATGGCGCTGGCCATAATCCAGACTCAGGGCATAGCAGGCAAACCCCTGACTGCGGGCGATCGCCAGCACCGTAGCGGAGTCCAGTCCGCCGGACAACAGGACTACAGCGGGTTTTGTGCTCATTTGCCTTTAGCGTCTTGCCAGAGAATTTTGTGCAGCTGCAGCTGGAATCTGACCGGCAGCTGATCGCGCAGAATCCACTCAGCCAGCTGACGCGGAGGCAACGAGCCATGCACAGGCGAGAACAGCACCGGACAGGTGTCGGCCAGATTATAGCGCGCCAGCACATCGCGCGCCCAGGCGTAATCGGCACTGTCGCAAATGACGAATTTGACTTCGTCGTGCGCGCTCAGCAGCGGCAGGTTTTCCCAGCGGTTTTTGTCCATTTCGCCCGAAGCCGGCGTCTTGATGTCGACGATCCGCGACACGCGCGCATCGACCCTGCTGATATCGAGTGCTCCACTGGTTTCCAGCGAAACGCTGTAACCCGCATCGCATAGGCGGGTCAGCAACGGCAGGCAGTTTTTCTGCGCCAGTGGTTCGCCGCCTGTTACAGTGACATAACGGCTGCGATAACGCCCCACCTGCTGCAAGATGTCATCCAGGGATTGAGTCTGACCGCCGGTAAAGGCATAGGCCGTGTCGCAATACCCGCAGCGCAACGGGCAGCCGGTCAGCCGTACGAACACCGTGGGCAGACCGATGCGACTGGTCTCGCCCTGCAGTGAATAGAAAATTTCGCTGATACGCAGCGACAGGTCTGCAGCCAACTACTTGCCTTGCTTGGCTTTGCCCAGGCGGGCCTTGGCTTTTTCCCCCGCCGGGGTCAGAGGATATTTGGCCACCAGTGCCTCCAGGGTTTTACGCGCGGCTTTTTCCTGGCCCAGCTCCTGCTGGCTGCTGGCGATATTCAGCATGGCGTCGGGCACTTTTTCGCTATCGGGCCAGTTGCTGATGAGTTTTTGCTGTTCCTTGACGGCGGACTTGAAGTCGCGCAAGGAGAAATAGGAATTACCGATCCAGTATTGCGCACTGGGAGCCAGTCCGCTCTTTGGATAGGTGGTCATGAAACTTTGGAAGCTGACAATGGCGCCGGCGTAATTGCCCACCTTGAACTGCCCCAGGGCGGTTTCGTAGGCCTTGGCTTCCTGAGCCGGATCGGTTGACGTCAGCACGGCATTCTTGCCGTCCTTGCCTGCGGTATCACTGGCAGCCACGGACGAGGCAGCCACTGCTCCGCCGCCTTCCAGACGCCGCACGCGGGTGTCCAGATCGACGTAGAAATCTTTTTGCCGTTTTTGCGTGTTATCCAGGTTATTGCTCAACACTTCTACCTGGCCGCGTAATTGGGCTACTTCCTGCTTTAACTGCTCGATTTGCTGCAGCAGGTCGAGTCGACCCTGTTGCTGCTGTGCGAGCGAGTCTTCCACCGCCTGCACGCGCGTAAGCGCCTGCTGGGCCGATGCACGAGCCTCGTCATCGGTAAGCAGGCCGGCACTTGCAGTGCCGGCCCACGCGAGACAGGCCAGCGCGATGAGCGATCGTTTCAGCACAATCGAATTCTCACGCACACCCTTCATGCATTATTCGCCCGGGTAGACGATGTCTGCACGACGGTTCTGGCTCCAGGCAGCTTCATCGTTGCCGGTTGCCTTGGGCTTTTCTTCGCCGAAGCTGATGGTTTCGATCTGGCCGTCTTTAACGCCCAGAACGTTCATCATCTTCTTCACGGCGTCGGCACGACGCTGACCCAGGGCCAGGTTGTACTCACGGCTGCCGCGTTCGTCGGTGTTACCCTGGATGGTCACTTTTACGTCAGAGTGATCGTTCAGGTATTTGGCGTGAGCTTCAACCATCGGCTTGTATTCGTCTTTCACAGCACTCTTGTCGAAGTCGAAGTAAACACTGCGCTTGGACAGGATGTTGTTCGGATCGGTCAGCGGATTAACAGCAGCCTGGCTCGCGCCGGAAGCCGCAGCGCCCTGGCCGCTCTTGTCCTGTACTGCAGCACCTTCTTTGGTACCGGTGCTTGCACAACCGGCCAGAGCGCTCACTACCAGCAAACCCAACAACGCTTTCTTCATGCTTCTTTCTCCTTGGTTAATTAATATGATAACACCTAAATTACTGTCCCACAGCCTTGGGCAACGGCCCCCAGGCAGGTTCCCGCACATCGCCCGCCTTGGAGGCAAGCCGCTGCTTCACGCGTCCGTCGGCGGAAACCGCCGCCAGCACGCCGCGTCCATTCACCTCAGTAGCATAGAGGATAATTTTGCCGTTAGGCGCAAAACTGGGCGATTCATCCTCGCGCGTATCCGACAGCACCTGCATCTGCCGGCTGGCCAGATCCATGATCGTCACGTGATCGCCGCCTTCACGGTGCACATACACCAGCTGACTGCCGTCCGGGCTGACCTGCGGCGATACGTTATAGGCGCCGTCGAATGTCAGGCGTTCGGCCGTTCCGCCACCAGCCGGCAGGCGATAAACCTGCGGCGAGCCGCCGCGGTCCGAGGTAAAGTAGATCCACTGACCATCGGCCGACCAGAATGGTTCGGTATCAATGCCGCTGCTGGTCATCAGCCGGGTTGCCGGCCCGCCCTGAGCGCCAATGGTATAAATCTGCGTATCGCCGGCCCGGGTCAGCGCAATCGCCAGCTTAGTGCCGTCCGGCGACCAGGCCGGCGCACTGTTGCTGCCCTTGAAGTTCGCCAGCACATAACGCTGACCGGTATTGACGTTCTGCACGTAAATCACCGGCTTCCTGCTTTCGAACGACACATAGGCCAGCCGCTGTCCGTCCGGCGCCCAGGTGGGGGAAATGATCGGCTCATTCGAGGCCAGCACCGTCTGCGCACCTTCACCGTCGGCATCGGCAACCTGCAGTTCATAGCGGCGGCCCATTTTCATCACATAAGCGATACGGGTACTGAACACACCGACGTCGCCGGTCAGCTTCTGGTAAATCACGTCGGCAATTTTATGCGCCGTGGCACGCAGCTGCGCCGGGCTGATGACATAGCTGACGCCCGCCAGCTGCATCTGACGCACCACATCCAGCAGGCGGAAATGCACTTCCAGCTGCCCATTCGGCTGCGGCGTGATTTTGCCGATGGCCATGGCATCGGCCCCGCGTGACTGCCAGTCGGGATAACGCACATCCTGCGGCTCGATCGGCGCCGGCACCACGCCGCTCGGATCGATCATCTTGAACATGCCGCTGCGTTGCAGGTCGGCGCTGACGATCTGACTGATGTGCTGTGGCAGGCCTGCCTCGCCGCCGAACGGCACGATAGCAACAGGAATCTGGTTGGCGGCACCGCCAACAATGTCGATTTGCAACGCCGCCCGCGCCGGCACAGCCGCCAACAGGAGCATTGCAATAAACAGACGGATCAACTGGTACAACATGGCTCTGAATAAATACCTTTACTCAACAGGGCGGAATTTCAGCATCAAATCCCGATAATCCCCGAATAACGAAGGATCGGGCGGCAACGGCAAGGGGTCGGACTTGCGAATTGCCCGCTCGACTGCGCTATCGTACCCGGAGTGTCCACTACTTTTTATTAAGCGAACATTAAGCACTGAACCGCCGGGCAACAATGTCACTTCAAAAACCGCCTCCGGATTGCCAGCCATATCTGGCGGAACGACTACATTATGACGAATCTTGGCACGAATTTTATCAATATAATCCGCTTTCAGCTTATTGCCAGCACTGGCCGCCTGGGCTGCCGCCACAGCCTGCTGTTTCTGCATTTGCGCCAACTGCGCCTGCTGCCGCATCAATTCCTTCAGAATCGGATCGCTGTCGGACGTGGGCTCGGTCTTTTTCACTTCCTTCTTCACCGGCTCCGGCTTTTTTACCGGTTCGGTTTTCTTTTCCGCCTCCTTAGGCGGCTCTTTCGGCTTGTCTTTGGGCTTGTCGTCTTTTTTCGGCTGCTTCAGCGCAATATCGGGCTTGGCCGGCTGCACATGCTCCTGCGGCACCGGTTTCGGCTCGGGCGCCGGTTTGGGTTCCGGCTTGGGCTCGGGTTGCGGCTGCGTATGCGCCGGCTTCGGCGCCACCTGTTTGACCGCCGTATGCGGCGCCACCGGCAGGTCCGACCACAACTCCGCTTCCACCCCGGCCGGCTCGGTGTTATGCCAGCTCACGCCCCAGATGAGCATGGCCAGCAGCACGGCATGCACGGCCAGCGCCAGCAGCAAGGCCAGCCACTTGCCTTCTTCCTGTTCCTGAGCGCCGTGCATTGCCGCCATGGACATCAGTTGGTCAGGCTCTTGGCCAGCAGACCGACACGTTTAACCTGATTCTGCTGCAGCATGTCCATCACCTTGAGTACGCTTTCGTAACGCACATCCTTGTCTGCTGCAATCACCACCGGCTGATCCGGGTTGGTCGCCTGCTTGGCGCGCACCTGCTCGAGCAGGCCCTGCTCGTCAACGGTTTGCGCCTTGGCGGTTTCACCGGTATCGCGCAATTTCAGGCTGCCATCCTTTTCTATGGTCACTTCCAGTGGCGCGACCGGCGGCTTGAGCTGCTGCCCCACCTGCGGCAGCTCGATCTCGCCCGGATTCATCATCGGCGCGGTCACCATGAAAATGATCAGCAGCACCAGCATCACGTCGATATACGGCACGACGTTAATCTGGTTCATCTGCCGCCGCGCGCGGCGTCCGCCTCGACTCATGCCGCCGCACCCTGGCGCTGGAGAATATTGGAGAACTCTTCCATGAAGCTCTCAAAACGGATCGCCAGCCGGTCCACGTCATGGGTATAGCGGTTGTAGGCCACTACCGCCGGAATGGCCGCGAACAGACCCATGGCAGTGGCAATCAGCGCTTCGGCAATGCCGGGCGCCACGTGTGCCAGCGTCGCCTGCACCACGTTAGACAAACCGCGGAATGCGTTCATGATGCCCCATACGGTGCCGAACAGGCCGACATAAGGGCTGACCGAACCGACTGTGGCGAGGAAAGACAGGTGCCCCTCGAGCTGGTCCATCTCGCGCTGGTAAGTGGCGCGCATGGCGCGCTGCGCGCCGTGCATGGCATCGGTGCTATCCAGTTTGGGCTGGCGCTTCAATTTAAGAAATTCGCGAAAACCGGCTTCGAACACGCGTTCCATCGCGCCGCCATTGCCATGTGCACTGCTGGCACGCTGATACAGCGCGTTAAGGTCGGAACCGCTCCAGAACTCCTGCTCAAACTGCTGGGTCTGGCGCACCGCCTTGCGAATGGCAAAGCCCTTGAGAAAAATCAGCCACCAGGAAAACATCGATGCGCCCAGCAACCCGAGCATCACCAGCTGTACGATGATACTCGCATGGCTGACCATGGAAATGAATGACAGATCCTGCGTCACATTCGCAGACATTTCTTGTTGCTCCCTGAATAACGGTTATTTCTGCAAGGCTTCACGCACCACCTCAGGCATCGGCTCGGGCCTGAACGTCGCTGCACTGACGCAGGCCAGCCGAACTTCGGCGGTATTCAATACTTCGTCGCCCCGTACAATACGGTGGCTGACATAGATTTGGCTGCGGCCCAGCTGTTTTTGTTCCACATGCACATCCAGTGCGTCATTAAAACGCGCCGGCTTAAGGTATTCCGCACTGACCGAGCGAACTACAAAGACAATGCCGTACTCGTTTGCCAGATCGGTCTGCTCAAAGCCGCGGGCACGCAACCACTCGGTGCGCGCCCGCTCCATGAACTTGAGGTAGTTGGCGTAATACACCACCCCGCCCGAATCGGTATCCTCGTAATACACCCGGACCGGCCAGACAAAACTCACGCGCCGCCCTCGAACAAATCCCCGGCCAGCACATTGTTCGGTGCCGCCAGGCCGAAATGCTGATACGCCAGCGGCGTTGCCACCCGGCCACGCGGCGTGCGCTTGAGGTAGCCCTGCTGGATCAGATAGGGTTCCAGCACATCCTCAATGGTATCGCGCTCTTCGCCAATGGCCGCCGCCAGGTTTTCCACCCCCACCGGTCCGCCGCCGAACTTGTCGATGACTGCCGACAGGAGCTTACGGTCCATCACATCCAGCCCCGCCGCATCCACGTCGAGCATGCGCAAAGCCGCATCGGCGACGGCCGCATCGGCCCGCCCGTCCGCCTTCACATCAGCGTAATCGCGCACCCGCCGTAACAGGCGGTTGGCAATGCGCGGCGTGCCGCGCGAACGCTTGGCCACTTCCAGCGCGCCGTCCTCGGACAGCTGCATATCCAATAAGTTCGCCGAACGACTAACAATTTTCTGCAATTCCTGCGGCGTGTAAAACTCCAGCCGCGCCACAATGCCGAAACGGTCGCGCAGCGGATTGGTGAGCATGCCGGCACGGGTAGTCGCCCCCACCAGCGTAAAAGGCGGCAGATCGAGTTTGACGGAGCGCGCCGCCGGCCCCTCGCCGATCATGATGTCGAGCTGAAAATCCTCCAGCGCCGGGTAAAGAATTTCCTCCACTACCGGGCTCAGACGATGGATTTCGTCGATGAACAGCACATCGAAGGGTTCCAGATTGGTCAGCAACGCCGCCAGATCGCCGGCACGTTCCAGCACCGGACCAGAGGTCTGCTTCAGGTTAACACCCATTTCGCGCGCAATAATGTGCGCCAGCGTGGTCTTGCCCAAACCCGGCGGTCCGAACAGCAGCACGTGATCCAGCGCTTCCTTACGCTTCTTGGCCGCCTCGATAAAAATCTGCAGCTGGCCGCGTGCCTTTTCCTGGCCGACATATTCGTCCAGCAGCTTGGGGCGCAGGGCGCGCTCCACCGCATCTTCCTGCGGCGAGGAAACAGTCGGGGCAATCAGACGATCAGTCTCAATCATGCTTTGGACAACAATTTAAGTGATTGACGGATGGCATCGGCCAGCTCCAGTCCGGCAGGCAATTGCTTGACCGCCAGCTCGGCCTCCTTGGGATTATATCCCAGTGCCAGCAGCGCATTTGTTACATCCTGTTTCTTATCTTCCGGCTGCAGGGCAACAGCGGTTCCCGGCAGGTCGAGCTTGCCACGCAGCTCCAGCAGCAGGCGCTCGGCGGTTTTCTTGCCGACGCCGGGCACTTTGGTCAGACGCACTGCGTCACCGCTCATCACCGCACCAGCCAACTCCTGAGTCGACAAGCCGCTCAACACCGATAACGCCATTTTGGCGCCCACACCGGTAATCTTGAGTAACTGCCGGAAAGTCTGCCGCTCTTCCGCGGTGGCAAAGCCATACAGCAGCTGGGCATCTTCGCGCACGACAAAATGGGTCAGCAGCGTGACCACTTCACCATTGGCCGGCAGGGTGTAGAAGGTGCTCATCGGCACATCGACCTCATAGCCGACGCCATTTACATCCACCAGCACCATCGGCGGGTGTTTTTCCAGCAATTTGCCGTGCAGTCGACCGATCATGCCGCCCCCAGAAAAAGTCCCAGCGCCAGCAGCACACCGTGCACATGCGCTGCCAGGATGGTTTGTTGAATAGCCGGCAACAGCGCCGGAGAATTTTCCGCCTGCGCGCGCAGCGTACGCGCCGCCTGCAGCGAAAGCGGCAAAGACAGGAAAGCCAGCCCCGCCCACGCCGGAAGGTGCTGCAACAGCAGCATCACCCCCAGCCACGCGGCCGACAACAGGGCAAACAAACCATACAGTCCGGCCGCGCGCTGGCGCCCCAGCCGCACCACCCAGTGATGCTTACCCGCCTGTTTGTCGGCCGCATAATCAGGAAACTGATTGATAAACAGAATCAGCATTACCAGCAGGGCATAGGAGCCGCCCGCCCACACCGCCAGCCAGCTGAATGCGCCGCGCTGCACGTAGTCGGCACCGATCACCAGCAGAGCAAAACAGACCGTGACCGTCAGCTCCCCCCAACCGCGACTGTTCAGTTTCAACGGCGGGGCAGAATAAGCCCAGCCGAGCACCACCCCTGCCAGCCCGATCCAGAACAGGCCTGCACCGGTTTGCGCCAGCAACCACAGACCGCCCGCCACCACGCATAGCAGCAGCACCACCCCGAACAGGCCAACCTGACGCAGACTGAGCACGCCGTTCTGGATAAAGCGGCTACCACCGGTAAAGGGGAAGACCCGCTCGGTATTGGCGCTGTCGGTGCCGTTCAGCTCGTCATAATAGTCATTGAGCACATTCACCGCGGCATGCGTCAGCAGGGCCAGCAGCACCGTCATCAGTGCCAGCCCGGCATGCCATGGCACAGCGGAGAAATGAGCTGTGGCCATACCCAAGAGCACGGCCACAAGTGTGATGGTAAGAAATGCCGGGCGTGTCGCCAGCAGGTAGCGTTTAATCGGGTTTTCCAGCAAGGCTGGCATCGGTTCGGCTACAGACATGCTCCCTCCTCCTGCGGCCAGATGACCGCTATTTTATAATTCTTGCTGCCTGACTGCTGCCGCCATATAGACGGCGTGTATCGCTGCCATTTGCCGGCTCGCCCCGGACTGCTCAGACCAGCCGCCCGCGCCGCACGCGCAGGCCGCGTGTCGCCAATTTACCCAGTCCCTGCCCGCCGTGCGCATGACAGATGGCGCAGGCCAGAGCATCGGCCGCATCCGCCTGCGGCGTCGCCGGCAGAGTCAGCAGACGTTTGACCATCTCCTGCACCTGTTCCTTACCAGCGTGGCCGTTACCCACCACTGCCTGCTTGATCTGCAGCGCCGTGTATTCAGCCACCGGCAGGTTCTGCAGCACCGCCGCGGAAATCGCCGCTCCGCGCGCCTGGCCGAGCAACAGCGTCGATTGCGGGTTGACGTTGACGAACACCTGTTCGATGGCCACCTGCTGCGGTGTATATTCCCCAATCAACTCGGTCAGGCCGGACAGAATAACTTTCAGCCGCTCCGGCAAGGTGCCCTCGCCGCTTTTCACGACCCCGCTGGCGACGTAGACCAGCGACTGGCCGTGCTTTTCGATAAAACCGAAGCCCGTCATGCGCAGACCGGGGTCGATGCCGAGAATGCGCACGCCTGCCAAGCCGTTACTCGCTGATCACGGCCGAGGTATACACTTCCTGCACGTCGTCCAGCGCATCGAAGGCATCCAGCAGCTTCTGCATTTTCACCGCATCGTCGCCGGTCAATTCAATTTCATTCTGCGGCTTCATGGTCACTTCACCCATTTCCGCCTTGAAACCGGCCGCTTCCAGCTTTTCCTTCACGGTACTGTATTCGTACGGCGGGGTAATGACCTCGATGGAACCGTCATCATGCGTCACCACGTCATCCGCACCGGCTTCCAGGGCTGCATCCATCAGCGCGGCTTCGTCGGTGCCGGGGGCGAAAATCAAATAGCCGCAGTGGGTAAACTGGAACGCCACGCAACCGTCCGTACCCATGTTGCCGCCGTATTTGCTGAAGGCGTGACGTACATCGGCCACGGTCCGGGTGCGGTTGTCGGTCAGGCAGTCCACCATCACCGCCGCACCGCCGATGCCGTAACCTTCGTAGCGGATTTCCTCGTAGTTCACGCCTTCCAGTTCACCGGTACCGCGCTTGACTGCGCGGTCGATGTTGTCGGCCGGCATGTTCTCTTCCTTGGCCTTTTCAATCGCCAGACGCAGACGCGGATTGAAGTTCATGTCGCCGCCGCCCATCTTGGCGGCCACGGTGATTTCCTTGATCAGCTTGGTAAAGATCTTGCCGCGCTTGGCATCCTGACGGCCCTTACGGTGCTGAATATTTGCCCACTTGGAATGACCTGCCATACAATTTTCCTGCTAAATTCTTAAAACCATAATCCTACCATATCGGAACCCGCCAGATGACTGCTCCGCTGCTGCTCGCCAAAGGTGAAAACGAGTGTTTCCTGCTGCCGGCCATGGCCAACCGCCACGGCCTGATTACCGGCGCCACCGGCACGGGCAAGACAGTGACCCTGCAGGTGCTGGCCGAATACTTCAGCCGCATGGGCGTGCCGGTGTTTCTCTCCGACATAAAGGGCGACCTGTCCGGCATCAGCCAGCCGGGTAAAAGCAGTCGGAAACTGACAGAGCGCTTGCAAAAAATCGGCTTGCCGGAGCCCGACTTTGCCGCCTGCCCGGTCACCTTCTGGGATGTATTCGGTGAACAGGGTCACCCGGTGCGCGCCACCGTATCCGACATGGGGCCATTATTGCTTGGCCGCATGCTGGGGCTGAACGACACGCAGCAGGGCGTGCTGACGCTTGCCTTTAAAATCGCCGACGACAACGGCCTGCTGCTGCTCGATATGAAAGACCTGCGTGCCATGCTGCAGCACGTGGGCGACAACGCCAAGGATTTCACCACTGCATACGGCAACATCTCCAGCGCCAGCGTCGGCGCCATACAGCGCGCCTTGCTGACCCTGGAACACGAGGGCGGTGACCAGTTATTCGGCGAACCGGCGCTGAATATCGATGACCTGCTGCAAACCGATGAAAAAGGCCGCGGCATGGTCAATCTGCTGGCTGCCGACAAGCTGATGAATGCCCCCAAGGTCTATGCCGTGTTTCTGTTGTGGCTGCTGTCGGAACTGTTCGAACGCCTGCCCGAAGTCGGCGACATGGAAAAACCAAAACTGGTGTTTTTCTTTGATGAGGCGCACCTGCTGTTCAACGAAGCGCCGAAGATCCTGCTGGACAAGATCGAGCAGGTGGTCCGCCTGATCCGCTCCAAAGGGGTGGGCGTGTTTTTCGTCACCCAGAACCCGCTCGACATCCCCGACACCGTGCTGGGCCAGCTTGGCAATCGCGTACAACATGCGCTGCGCGCCTTTACCCCGCGCGACCAGAAGGCGGTCAAGGCGGCAGCCGAAACCATGCGCGGCAACGACAAACTGGATGAAGTCAGTGCCATCACCGAGCTGGGCGTGGGTGAAGCACTGGTGTCCCTGCTGGACGAAAAGGGCCGCCCGGCAGTGGTGGAACGCGCCTTCATTGCGCCGCCAGCCAGCCAGATCGGCCCGATCACCGCCGAAACACGCAACCAGCTGATGCGACAATCACTGGTCTATGGCCATTATGAAAATGCCATCGACCGGGAATCGGCCTATGAAATCCTCAAGTCGCGTGCCGCAGCGGCAACAGCCTCAACTGCCGACAGCCCCACGCACAATGCGCCTGCGCGAGCCACCGACGGGGTATTTGAAGCCTTGGCCAAAAGTGCGGCACGCGCCATCGGCAGCCAGCTCGGCCGCGAAATCATTCGCGGTGTGCTGGGAAGCATTCTCGGCGGCGGCAGCCGACGGCGCTGACCGGCCAGCTGCCTCAATTTTCCATCGAAACAATCTGTAACAACTCGTAATAGAGTGGAAAAACTCCTGCCGATATTCCCATAGCATAATGGGTCCGTGGCGCAACATTGCCCATCAAAACCAATTCCATTACTTTAGGAGAGAAACAATGAAGAAACTGGCTGCCGCTGTCATCCTCACCCTGCTGTCCTCTGCTATCGCTTTTGCCCAGCCCACCGGCGAACGCATGGCCAATGCCCAGGCAACCGCCCAGCAAAAGAAAGCCACCTGGGACTCCATGAGCACCAAGGAAAAAGCCCAGAAGCGCGCCAGCGCTCGCAAGACCATGCACCAGAAGAAAGTTGAAGTACAGTCCAACCAGTCCGGTAACTAATCCAGACCTACCGCTCTGTCGCCAGTTCTGCGGCAGAGCGGCCCCCCACCTTCCCCGCCTTTTCGTTCTCGCCGCATTTCCGTCTACCCCGTTACAATTTCACCGTTTGCGGGTAAAATTCGCGCCCCTTGTTTCTTAAGTGCTTTTCATCTATACCTAGTAATTCAAGCCGTACCCATAACAAATACATTTTTTCAGAACAATCAACACTGTGGAGCTTTATTCATGTCAAAACCCGCTCTGAACTGGGTCGCCATTGATGCCGACCCACGTTTCCAGGCCCTGCACCGGAAAAAATCCCGCTTTCTGATCAGCCTGATGGTCATTTCCATGGCCTACTACTTCATGCTGCCGGTGATGGCGGCTTACTACCCGAACATTTTCAACATCAAAGTCTGGGGGCCGGTTAATGTCGGACTGCTGTTCGCTTTGTCGGAATTTGTCGTCGCCTGGGGTATTGCGGTGATTTACGCCCGTCGCGCCAACAGTGAGTTTGATGCCATGGCAGCCGAGCTTGCCAAAGATGCACACAAGTTCGGAGCCTGACCATGACAACACGCAAAAATCTTTCCCTGCTGGCCGCTCTCTCGCTGCTGGGCGCCAGCACCCCAGTCCTGGCTGCCGGCGGCGCCGTAGCCGACGAATACAAATGGATGACCTTCGCGGTATTCGGCACGATTATCGCCATCACCATGTACATTACTTTCTGGGCCGCCAAGTCGACCACCTCAGCCGCCGGTTTCTATGCTGCCGGCCGTTCGGTGACCGGCGTGCAGAACGGCTGGGCGATTGCCGGCGACTACCTGTCTGCCGCATCGTTCCTCGGTATTGCCGGGCTGATCTCTCTGTACGGCTACGACGGCTTCATGTATTCCGTCGGCTTCCTGGTAGCCTACATCACCGTGTTGCTGGTCATTGCCGAACCCTGCCGTAACATCGGCAAGTACACCCTGGGTGACATTCTGGCGTTCCGCAACAACCCCAAGGCCTCGAAAACCGTTGCTGCTCTTTCCACCATCACCGTATCCACTTTTTACCTGATCGCGCAGATGGTAGGCGGCGGCGTGCTGATCAAAACCCTGATCGGTATCGACTACGAGGTTTCGGTGATCGGCGTGGGCATCCTGATGCTGGCCTATGTAGTGTTTGGCGGCATGAAAGCCACCACCTGGGTACAGATCGTTAAGGCGGTGCTGCTGGTTGCAGCCTCACTGCTGCTGGTCGCGTTTGTCTGGGCGCCGTATGGCTTCAGCCTGCCTGGCTTCCTGGACGGCGTAATCCACAACAAGGACGTACAAGGCCAGGTTGCCAAACTGCTGGGCGATTCAGCCAGTAACATGACGCCGGAAGAACTGGGCCAGCGCTTCCTCGAACCGGGGCTGTTCCTGAAAAATCCGATCGACCAGATCTCCCTTGGTCTGGCGCTGGTACTCGGTACAGCCGGCCTGCCACACATCCTGATGCGCTTCTTTACCGTGCCGAATGCACAGGAAGCGCGTAAATCGGTGATCTGGGCCATGACCATCATCGGCGGCTTCTACGTCCTGACCCTGTTCCTGGGCATGGGCGCAGCCATCAACGTTGGTACCGGCCCGATCATTGCCCTGGACAAGGGCGGCAACATGGCCGCTCCGCTGCTGGCGCAATTCGTCGGCGGCGGCCCGGACTCCATGCTGGGCAACCTGTTCCTCGCCTTCGTTGCCGCCGTCGCCTTTGCCACCATCGTGGCCGTGGTTGCCGGTCTGGTGCTGGCATCCGCTTCCGCCATGGCGCATGACATCTACGTCGGCGTCATCCGCGGCGACCATGCCACCCCGGAAGAGCAGGTGCGTGCCGCGCGCATTTCCTCCATCATCGTCGGCATCATCTCCATCATTCTGGGCATTCTGTCCAAAGGTCAGAACGTCGCCCATCTGGTGGGCCTGGCTTTTGCCGTTGCCGCCTCCTCCAACCTGCCGGCCGTGATCCTCACCCTGCACTGGCGCAAGTGCAACACCACCGGCGTCGTACTGGGCATGCTGGTTGGCGCCCTGTCCGCCATCGGCCTGGTGCTGATCTCCCCCAACATGACCTACCCGCAGGCTGTGGTCAAGGCAGCGCACAAGGTACTGGAAGGCGAGCCGGCACAGGAAGCCAAACCGGCCGTTGCCGCCAAGCCTGGTGAAGGCTTTGTCTGCGAGCTGTTTGCCGTGTGCGAAAAAGCCGAACCGGCCAAACCGGCCACCGACGCCAAACCGGCCAAACCCGGTGCCATCGAGAAGCTGGCCAAAACCGAGGCCTCCCTGGCTGCTACCACCGATGCAGCCGAGCAGGCCAAGCTGACCAAGGAGATCGAGAAGCTCCAGGGCGACATCAAGAAAGCTCAGGATGATCTGGCCAAGTTCGACGGCCAGAAGACCAGCATGGTCGGCCTGGAAAAACCCTTCTTCCTGCTTAAGAATCCCGGCCTGATCTCGATCCCGCTGGGCTTCCTGATGGTGATCATCGGTTCGCTGCTGACTCGCGACAAGCGCGCTGAAGAAACCTGGGAAGAACTGTACGTCCGCCAGAACACCGGTATTCATGCAGAAGAGGCCACTGCCCACTGAGCATTCACCTGCCCAGAAAAAAGCCCCCATCCGGGGGCTTTTTTATTGCTGCTTTATTGCGATTGGGCTGAGGAGAATCAGTGGTGTTCGCCGCCCTCAGCCGAGCCGCCGTGACCGTCTGCCGCATGGGTGAGGTACAAGGCCAGGCCGATCAGGGCAATGCTGGCGCCCAGATACAGCAGATCCAGCGCCGACTTGACGTCCAGCTGCAACGCCATTTCAAACAGCGTCACGATCAGAATCATGAGGATCACCTTGGCCAGACGGCCTTTGAGGTCGTCCAGACTTTCAATCACCAGAATCTTGCTCGACTTGCTGCTGCCGCGAGCCTCGTCAATGTCACTGATAAACAGCTCATACAGGCCGAGCGAGAAAATCATCATCACCGTTGCCAACAGGTAGCCATCCACCACTTCGACAATGTGTGTAATGGTCTGATCATGCAATGCCTTGCGTGCCTCGACCGTCAACGACGGATCGGCATAATGGGTCACATGCGACACCAGGATGTACACATCCACCGTCGCCATCCAGAAAATGGCAAAACCCGCCGCCATACTGGAAACCACAGCCACCAACACCACGAACCGGCTGTTCCACAACGCTTTTTCGAATACGCGCTCAAGTAGTTTCAACATTTATTTGTTCCCTGGCCGTTAATCCGGCCCCAGCAAAAGTTAAATTTATTCATTGCAGCCACAGAAAATCATCAACCTGTTCTAGCAAATTTCCTTGATTTGGCAAGCAAATTCAATTATTTTCAAAACTCAAGAGGAGTGATTGATCAAAAAAGGATAACAACAGAGCCATGTCGCATAAACTTGCCGTGCCGGCATACGACACATCACCGAATTTAACCGTAGAAACCCGCCCAAAGCAAGTCAAGGAGTGGATAGAAAAGCTGCCTCTGGCTAACGGCGTGGAAGCCGGGGAAGAGCTGCGCGCCGAGTTGATGCTCACCAACCGGACCAAGTGCGCACCGGATACCCGGCTTAAAATCGCCGAACTTTATCGTACTGCCATCCACGAACTGGAGGGCGTGATTGAAGCGCGATTCTTCGGCGGCTCGCTGCCGTTGCCGGAAAAAAACCGCAAAGCTGCGCAACTCCTGCGCGACTGCTACAGCGAATTGGCAATTGCCTACAAGCTTGCACTGCTGGAATTCGAGTCCAAACTGATCAGTTTCGGCAATGACAAATACCTGCCGCAAATCATCGCCCGTGCAATCGAATCACTCAACCGCATCCTGATTGTCTGTTATCAGACCTATGCGCCAACTCCCGCCGGCGTCTGGAGCGAAATCCACGAACTCTACCGTCACGCACTGCAGCAGCAGTTGCAGGATGTGGCGATTGCCGACGGCGAGCCGTCCGTTACCATTAACCTGGCATACAAGCAGGCCCTGCTGCTTTCTCTGGCCGACCCGTACCGGCTAATGCCGGGCGAATCGCTCAAGACACTGGCCTACATCGGCAAATTCGGTCAATTCGCCCAGCTGTCACCTTTGAGTGACAACATTGGCAAGCTGGGTTTCTTCATTATACGGCTCGACCAGGACAAGCCGCCCCAGTCACTGGCCTACAATCATGCGGTAGTTGATGCGCGTACCGATATTGTTCTCAACACACTGGAAATCGCCAAGCTGCTGCACCAGCAGATACATCACCTGGAATCCGGTCAGTCTGCCGCCCAACTCGGATTGCCCGAAGCCGCACCGATTTCACCGGAATACATCGATTTGCTGCGCCGGCTGCTGAAGTTCTGGGGCACTTCGCCGAAGCGTCACTTCAACCGTACGCCGGGGCGCGAACCGGTATACCTGTGCACCGGCATCCGCGGCGTGCACAGTATGCTGAACGGCTCCCGCCAGCCGGAAACCCAGGAAGAAACCGCCATCGGCGACATCACCCTGCAGCTCAATACCTCGCAAATCGACCAGACCAGCCAGAACACATTCCAGATCACCCGCTGGGCCGTGGTCAATGAAAGTGCCGGCGGCCTCGGTCTGGCGAAAGTATCGGATGAAGCCGGCAATATCCGGGTAGGCGACATCATCGGCGTCAGACAGCCGAAAACCGAAATCTGGAGTATTGGTGTCATTCGCTGGCTGCAGGGGGAAAAACGCACTGAAATCCGTATGGGCGCTCAGATGCTGGCGCCGCATGCGAGTGCCGTGAGCCTGCGCCCGACACTTGGCAGCGGCAACGAAACCTTCAACCAGGCATTGCTGCTGCCCGAACTGCCCCTGCTGAAACAGCCGGCCACACTGCTGACGCCGCGCGGACTGTTCCAAAACATGCGCGAATTCGAACTTCAGGACAGCAATGGCAACTCGCACCTCATTCGCGCCACCCGCCTGATTGAGCAGACCGCCGCCTACGAACTGTTCACGTTCCAGTAGCAGGGATATTGCTGCTCTTTTCGCTGTATTGGTGCAGGGACAGATCAAGCTGGGCGGCCGCTTTTTCCATCGCTACGGCCAGCAAGCCGGTTGGCGGCTGCTCCCCGGCACACAGCAGCCCGAACAGCTCTTTCAGCTGAATCATGTCGGCACTGGTTTGCAATACCCAGCCCAACCTCGGCACACGCGCCACCCAGCCAATTTCGCGCATCCGCTGCATGAGCTGTTCGGCCTCTTCGGCACCGCAATGCACCGCTTCCGCCAGGCGGTGCAAGGCCATCGGCTGACCTTGCAACTGCTGACGGTAAAGAATAGTGAGCATATCCAGAGCGGTTTGCACCTGTTCAAGGGGACTCAACTGCTGCCGCCCATGACTGTGGCGCCACTGTCCCAGCGCCGCAGTCACCACCGCACCGAACAGCACCACCCACCAGGACAGGTAAATCCACACCAGAAATGCGGGTAGCAGGGCAAAAGTACCGTACACAACACTGTAGGTATTGAAGTGTACCCAGTACCAGGCAAACCCGCGCCCCAGAAACACAAAACCCAGGCCCGCCAGCACACCGCCCCACAGGGCATGCTTCAAAGGTACATAGCGGTTTGGCACCACCCAGTACAGCAGGGTGAAGCCGACCGCCTGCAGCAAGACCGGAATCAGTTCGACAGCCAGCTTCTTTACCGGTGCCATATGCGGCACCCAGCCCAGCGGCACGCTGACGAGATAGGAGCCCAGCCACAGGCTGCCACCAAGCAGAACCGGCCCTACCGTGAGCAGCGCCCAGTAGGTCAGCAGCCGTACTGTCCACGGTCGGGCTTCGCTGACGTGCCAGATGGCATTCAAAGCCCGTTCAATCGTCAACAGCAGCATCATGGCGGTCACGGCAAACGACACCAGACCGACTGCTGTCAATTTGCCGGCGTTGCGACTGAACTGGTACATGTAGCCGGAAATCACGTGACCGGCTGCTTCCGGTACCAGGTGCGTCAGCAGAAAAATCTTCAGGGCAATCATCGCCTGCTCGAACACCGGGAAAGCCGAAAAAGCCATCACCCCGATGGTCACCAGCGGCGCCAGCGCCAACAGTGTGGTATAGGTTAAGCTGGCCGCCGTCTGACGGCAATCGGACACCTCACAGCGTCGATAGAGGTACCAGATAAAGGCGCGCATTTTTTGTATAACGTTTCTTTTCATGACTCGATATGAACCGACCGGCTCGCAGCCAGTCAAAACTGGCAGGCATGTTGGAGTATAATGGACTGATGCAATCTCGCCAGCCTGAAATTCTCGTTTTGTATTACAGCCAGCACGGCAGCGTGCGCGAACTGGCACGTCAGATCGCCCGTGGGATCGAGAGCGTCCCCGGCGTCAGCGCCCGCCTGCGCACCGTGCCGAAAGTGTCCACCGTATGCGAGGCGACCGCTCCGGCAGTGCCGGATGAAGGCGCCCCCTACGCCGAACTGGCCGACCTGCAGGAATGCATCGGCATCGCCGTCGGCAGCCCGACGCGCTTTGGCAACATGACGGCGGCAATGAAATACTTCTGGGACGGCACGGCCAGCCTGTGGCAGAACGGCGCACTGGTAGGCAAGCCTGCCTGCGTCTTCACCTCGTCCGCCAGTCTGCACGGCGGTCAGGAAACCACCCTGATCAGCATGATGCTGCCGTTGCTGCACCACGGCATGACGCTCATCGGCCTGCCCTACACCCTGCCCGAGCTGACCACCACAACCAGCGGCGGCACCCCCTATGGCGCCAGCCACGTATCCGGCGCCACAGGCAGCCAGCCGATCAGCGATGCCGAACGCAGCCTGGCCATCGCCCAGGGCAAGCGGCTGGCCGAAATCGCCTTGAGGCTCTCCACATGAACGACGAACTCAAATCAGTGGGCGACGAAGCGCGCCAGATGCTGCGCGGTCTGCGGCTGGGCATTCTCTCCACCCTGTCGAAAAAACTCGGCGGTTACCCGTTCGGTTCCCTTACCCCGTATGTGGTGGACCATACAGGCTGTCCGGTCATCCTCATCAGCACCATTGCCGAACACACCAAAAACATCGAGGCCGATCCGCGCGTCAGCCTGCTGGTGCACGAGCAGCACGATGACGCCCAGGCCAACGCCCGCCTCACCGTAGTGGGGCAGGCCAGCCGCATGAGCGACCAGGACAGCCTGAAAGAACGCTATCTGCGTTTTTACCCCAATGCGCGCGGCTATTTCGACACCCACGATTTCTTCTTCTACCGCATCACCCCGGAGCATGTGCGTTATATCGGCGGTTTCGGCAAAATCCACTGGCTCAACACGCGCAGCCTGGTTACTGAGGTTGCGCCCATTGCCGAACAGGAAAGCGGCATTCTGGCGCACATGAATGCCGACCATCAGGAAAATCTCAGGCACTACTGCCAGCTGCTGCATGGCAGCACGCCGGCACAGGTGGAAATGATCGGCATCGACCAGGACGGCTTCGACGTCCGTGCCGACGGCAAAATGCTGCGCTTTACCTTTGCCCAGCTGGTGACTGATGCTCAGGCCGCCCGGCTGGCCCTTGTAGACCTTGCCCGCCAGGCGCGGGAGAAACTGGCCACCCCATGAACCGTGTCGCCCTGCTGCATTACGGCAGCATCATCAGCCTGATCAGCCTGATCTTCCTCTCGATTGCCTGGGAGCTCTGGCTCGCCCCCCTGCGCCCGGGCGGATCGATGCTGGTATTGAAAGCCCTGCCGCTGCTGCTGCCGCTGTTCGGCATCCTGCGCGGCAAGCGCTATACCTACCAGTGGTCGTCCATGTTCATCCTGCTGTATATCGCAGAAGGCAGCACCCGCCTGATGACCGACAAAGGGCTGTCCGCCACGCTGGCCGGAGTCGAACTGCTGCTCGCCCTGGTGTTCTTCTTCTGCGTCAGCTTCTACGCCAAGTTCACCCGGCCAGGCAAATCCGCCTGAGAAACCTGCCCCGATGAACACGGCGCGCATCACCCTGCTGCTTCTCGCCGGCGGCATGGGCAGCCGCATGGGGCATGCCGACAAAGGCCTGCTGCAGCTCGCCGGCAAAGCGCTGGTGCAGCACCTGGCCAATCGTTATGCCAATCTGCCCGTACTGCTGTCTGCCAACCGGCACCTCGAACTGTATGCCCAGCTCGGCTTTACCGTCATTCCCGATGCCGACGACAGCTATGCCGGTCCGCTCGCCGGGGTGCTGCAGGGGTTGCACCACATGCATTCCGACTGGCTACTGACGCTGCCGTGCGACACGCCGTTCCTGCCGCTCGACCTGCCCATGCGCCTGCTTACAGCGGCGGAGCAGGCCCATGCCAAGCTCGCCTTTGTCCGCACACCGGTGCAAAGCCACCCGGTTATCATGCTGTGCCACTATTCACTGGAGCCGTCGTTACGCGAATTTCTTGCCAGCGGCCAGCGCAAGGTGGGCTTGTGGCAGAAAAACGAGCACGCCATTGCCGTTGATTTCCCGGATGAGCCGGCTTTCTTCAACATCAACACGCCCGCCGACCTGCAGCAGGCAGAGCAACATTACCCGTCACTCGCTTGCGGCGGAGAATAAAAGAGCCGGTCAAAGACCGGCTCAGATTGATGCCAAAGTCGTCAATCTGCACCTCCCCGCCCACCGGGCGGGGATAAGAGGGGTGGGGATACGAAAGCAGACTGCAAAATCACGTGATGGCATTAAGGGCCGGGCTTTGCTCGGCCTTGCTGGCGGCACGGCAGCGGTTTGTCAGCAGTCTGAGCCGGTCAAAGACCGGCTTTTTACCTGCCAACTGTTCACGGCTTACCGCGCTCGCACCTCTACACCTGCGGATGCGCCCGCTCCAGCTTGCTCGCCAGCTTGTTAAGCGCGTGCAGATAGGCCTTAGCCGAGGCCACCACGATGTCGGTATCGGCGCCCTGACCGTTAACAATCCGCCCGCCCTTGGACAGCCGCACCGTCACCTCGCCCTGCGCGTCCGTGCCGCTGGTGATGTTGTTGACCGAATACAGCTGCAATTCCGCGCCACTTTGCACCAGCGCTTCAATCGCCTTGAACGCGGCATCCACCGGACCGCCGCCATCTGAAGCAGCGGATTTTTCCTCGCCCTGCTCGGCCAGCACCACCTGCGCATGCGGTGTCTCACCGGTTTCCGAGCACACTTTCAGCGATACCAGCTTGTAGATTTCCGACTCCAGCGCAGTCGCTTCGTCGCTCACCAGCGCATGCAGGTCTTCGTCGAAGATCTCATGTTTCTTGTCTGCCAGCTCCTTGAAGCGGGCAAAGGCGGCGTTCACCGCTTCCTCCGACTCCAGCTCGATACCCAGCTCGCTCAGGCGGGTTTTGAAGGCATTGCGGCCCGAGTGCTTGCCCAGCACCATTTTGTTGGCAGTCCAACCCACATCCTCGGCGCGCATAATCTCGTAGGTTTCGCGATGCTTGAGTACGCCGTCCTGATGAATGCCAGACTCGTGGGCAAACGCATTGGCGCCGACGATGGCCTTATTGGGCTGCACGGCAAAGCCGGTGATATTGGACACCATGCGCGAAGCCGGCACGATCTGGGTAGTATCGATACGCGTGTCGCAGCTGAAAATATCCTGCCGGGTACGCACCGCCATCACCACCTCCTCCAGCGAGGCATTGCCTGCACGTTCGCCCAGGCCGTTGATGGTGCACTCGACCTGCCGCGCGCCGCTGGCCACGGCAGACAGCGAGTTGGCCACAGCCAGCCCCAGATCGTTGTGGCAATGCACGGAGAAAATCGCCTGATCGGCATTGGGAATCCGTTCACGCAGATTGCGGATCAGGTTGCCAAACTGTTCCGGCAGGTTGTAGCCCACGGTATCCGGAATATTCACCGTCTTTGCCCCGGCAGCAATCACTGCTTCGAGCACGCGACAGAGGAAATCCAGTTCCGAGCGGCCGGCATCTTCCGGCGAAAATTCGACGTTATCGGTCCACTTGCGCGCCCATTGCACCGCTTTAACCGCCTGCTCCACCACCTGATCGGGCGACATGCGCAGCTTCTTTTCCATGTGAATCGGCGAGGTCGCGATAAAGGTATGGATACGGCCCGAATTGGCGCCCTTGATGGCCTCGCCGCAACGGTCGATATCACGCTCCAGAGCACGCGCCAGACCGCACACCGTGCTGTCCTTGATGGTGTCGGCCACCGCCTTCACCGATTCGAAATCGCCGTTGGATGCCGCGGGAAAGCCGGCCTCGATCACGTCCACGCGCATTTTTTCCAGCTGCTTGGCAATGCGCACTTTCTCCTCGCGCGTCATCGAAGCGCCGGGGCTTTGTTCGCCGTCACGCAAGGTGGTATCGAAAATGATCAACTGGTCTTTCATGTCTGGCTCCGCGAAACCTGCGTGCAGGTTTCCAATCACTGTCTAACGGTTTGAATTCGATGTTTTACGCCAATGGGGCGCCACATGTTTTAATTCTAGCGCAATGTCCGGCCCGGCAAAACAAAACCCCCGCCGCAGCGGGGGTTTGTCCGGAGCAGGTCTGCTTAGATCAGACCGGCGCCCACATCTTCGCCAGCCATCTGGCGCTTGATGTTTTCCACGTCTTTTTTCGCCAGAGCGAACGGGAAGGAGTAGATGTCGGTCGGGCTGGAATCGCCGTACGGACGGTTACATGCCGACACTTCTTCGTCATCCTTGCCCGGGCAACCGGAGGTCTGGAACGGCTTGCCGGAGTTCACCAGCTCGGCCAGCTCTTCTTCCGGCAGACCGTAGTCGATCACCTGGCCTTCATCATTGAACTTCATGTTGTTGATGTGGCCGCCGGCGTAGTCGATGATGAAGCGGGCCAGCTGTACACGACGCCATTGGCCGCGATCGCAAGCAGGCCAGTCTTCCATCAGGGAACCCTGTTCCGGGAAGAAGGCGAACATGTGGCTGTGACCGCCCATATCCTTCAGCTTCTGTACCACTTCCAGCATTTCCTGTTCGGTCTCGCCCATGCCTGCGATCAGGTGCGCGCCGAATTTTTCCGGGCCGTATACTTCAGCCGCCCATTCAATGGCTTGCCAGTATTTGTCGTAACGGTGCGGGCTGTCCACGGTCTTGCCGCGGGTACGCTCAAAGATTTCCGGGGTTACCGCGTCCAGCGCGATGGTGAAAATGTCTGCGCCCAGTTCTTTCAGCTCGATCAGGTCGGCCTTTTCCATGGTGGTCGGGTTGGACAGGATGGAAACCGGGATATGCGGCAGTTCCTTGGCCCACTTCTTCAGCAGTACGCGGGTGTCGGCATCGCTGTTCGGGTGGGTAATCATGGAAATACACATGCGCTGGAACTGACCCTTGTCGCCACCGGCTTTCACGCGGGCGATCACTTCGTCGTAGTTCACAGCCGGCCAGTCTACGCGAATGAAGTTGCGGTCAGCGTAGTCGCGGGATTCTTCGCGGTGACGCGCCAGACCGCAGTAGGTGCAGTTGGCACGGCAGCCTTCCGGATAGGTCACCAGCAGGTTCAGACAGTGAGTGCAGCTGGTACGGTGCATGTAGCCCGGAACCAGGCCCAGGGTAATCGCGGCAGCAGTACTCATCTGCACAAACTCGGGAGAACGCATCTCCGGAGTCTTGATATGGTAGTTCGGACGGTAAAAATTAATGGGCTGCGCATTTTCGAGTACGGCGCTCATCATTGCTCTCCTAAATCAGTATCTTGTGCAGACGGTATAACCGAATAATTGTTTCAGAAAAATGTCATTCCGGCAATGCAAAACTCAACTTAATTCCATTTCAAGGTCAAGCGTGACACGAAGACGAGCCGCAGACAGTACACCCTAGTACGACAAGGCGATGTCGACCAAGTCACGCTTGAGCTGGATATGGTATTACGCCTGGAAATACTCCGGGAAAGCAATCCAGCCCTTGCGATGCATGGCATCGTGCTGGGCCTCGGCAGTACGCCAGTACTGCGCCATCCACTTGCGTCTTTCCACGGCGCGCGACAGCGTTCCTTCGAACTGGTCGCGCATATCCTCTTCGTAATCCGCCAGCGCATCGGCATCCTGCTCTTTCAGCAGGGCCACCGCCGCCAGGCCGGCCCGCTCACCGCTGACCACTGCAGCGGAAATACCGCCGCCGGTGATCGGATGGCAAAAGCCGCCCGCGTCGCCGGCAAACACCACGTCGCCCATCACCAGATGTTCGCGCAGCCCGCCCACCGGGATCGCTCCGCCGGTGCGGTACAGGATCTCCGTACCCACCCGGCCTTCTGCCACCAGCTGCGCGTGTAACGCATCCAGCGGCGCCTTCATGTCCTGAGTAATGCCCTTGTCCAGCCCCAACCCCAGATTGGCAAAATTGCCCTTGGGAAACAACCAGCCGTAGCCGCCGGGAAAATCATCCGACAGCCAGATATCGGTGTCTTCGAACGGTTGCAGCAGCGGCACGGTGTACTGGCGCGTATACACGCTGTCAATCTCGGGCAAGCCCAACTGCTCGGCCACAGCCGAGTGTGGACCATCGGCCGCCACCAGCAGCTTGAAGCCGACAGTCAACGCACCCTCAGGCGTTTCAATTTGCGCCACGCGCTGCGCTGCATCCAGTGCTACCAACCGACTCTGGGTCAGCACCTCGGCACCAGCCTTTTGTGCTTCGCTGGCGAACCATTGATCGAACTTGGCCCGATCAATCATCAGGCCGGGAAATTCGGTCTTTTCCACATGCTGCGACGGCAAAAAACTTTTCATGCCGGTAATCGGCTGGCGCAGCACGCCTGCGCCGCGGGAATAACGCATCATCGGCAGGGGGATGAACTCGGCGCACTGCACCGGCACACCCACTTCGCGTTTTTTTTCCACCCCCAGCACCGACAGCCCGCCCTGTGCTGCAGTCATCGCTGCCGCACCGCCCGCCGGCCCCATCCCGATAACCAGTACGTCTACTGCCTTGTTCATACCTGTGCTCATACTTGTTCTCTGGCAGTGGCCACAGCAGCCTTTATCACCGTAGCAAAATCGGCTGGGGCGAGTCCCAGCATATCCACCTGCCGTTCGGCAAAAAATGCCGCAATATTCTCATCCAGCCGCTCCAGCAACGAATCGCGCAGCAGCGCCTCCAGATCGGCCAGGGTACGCTTGGGTTGCAGGAATACGTCGCCGGTAAACCAGACCTGCTTGAGTCGTTCGCTCGGCTTGTCGTAGGCCACCCGTACGCGCAGCAGGCCGCCGGCAAATTTCTGCGCGGCCTCCAGCAAGGGCCGGTCGCTCAACGGCTTTTGCACCAGATCAACCCAGTCGGGCGTATCGATTTCGGCGAGAGCTTCCTGATAGCGTCGCTCTTCTGCGGCATTAAGCGCACCGTGCACGAAGTCGACGCCGAATTCTTCGGCAAACGCCTGCATAATGCACTGCTGTACCGTATCCAGCGCGGGCACCGAACCGAGCAGATCCGCCAGGTTAATCACCCGCTCGCGCGCCGAGGCGATGGCTTTGTCGGCCAGTTTCTCCGCCGGGATGCGCAGCACGCGCAGCATTTTTTCCACGTCAAACTGGATCAGCAAGGTACCCTGATACATCAGAGCGTCACCGTCGAATGCGCCGCCGGTTCCGGAAATCTTGCGCCCATCCACTTCAATGTCGTTGCGCGGGCGGAACACTGCGTTCACGCCCAGGGCACTGATACCGCGGGCTGCCGCTTCGCAGATGCGGCGGGTGATCACGGTCATGTCAGCCGTGCCCAGATCCCGCTTGTGCAGATAAAGCTCCCAGCCCAGCTGGGTTTCATCGAAATATATCGCTCCGCCGCCGGTAATGCGGCGCTGCACATCCACGCCGTGTGCGGCACAGTACTCCAGGTTCAGCTCCTGCTCGGCGCTCTGGTGAAAACCCAGCAAGGCGCAGGGAGTAAAGCGCAGAAAGCGCAGGGTACTCGGGCTTTCGTCAGCCTGGCGCGCCTCCAGCAAAGCGCGGTTGAGCGCCATGTTTTCTGCCGCCCGGCGCACCCCGGTATCGATTACTCGCCACTGCATGATTACGAGGCTCAGGCGCTGCAGCAGCCACCACCCGAAGGTGCACCGGCAGTAACAACCTTAATGCCGCCGAACGAACCGCCGGAAGCCTTCACCCGACGACTGCGTTCCAGTTCGATAATGCGCTGCGGATCAATCTGCAGACCGGCATCTTCCGTCTCAATGGCCATCACCTCATCGCCAATGGCAATCGAGCAGCAGGCCGGAGTAATGCGTACGTCACGCTCCAGACGGGCAGCCAACTCAACCATGCCGTCTGACGGATGCGCAATACCGTTCAGGCCAGCCATCACAGCATACGAGTCGATTTCAGACTTGGCGCGACCGGTCGGGCGGGCACAACCCAGCAGCAGCGGAATATCCGGCAAGGCTTCACGCGCATCGATAAAGAAGCGCCCCACTTCGGCAGAATCAGGAGTCACGAACGGGCGTGCTTCAGGCGCATAGAACGGCATCACCACCACCAGCACCACAGCGGTCGGCTTGTGGCGCTTAATGATCTCCAGCGCATTCCATTCACCCAGAAGACGGCCGTAATGCAGACCGATGACGATGTGCGGCACCACTTTCATGTTGGTGCTGACCAGATACTCCAGGGTCTTCTCAAAATCATCCACCGTACGCTTCAGGTGATACACCTGCTGAATGGTGTCCTGAGAACCGATCACGTCCATCATGGCGGCATCAATGCCGGAGTCTTCCATCTTGCGGGCGATGTCCATGTCCACCAGGGCGGTGTGCATGGCAATCTTGAACTCAGGGAAGGTGTCTTTGATACGGCGGATGGTCGAATAGTAGTTATCGTATTCGACTTCGTTGCGGTGATTCGAACCACCGGTCAGCAGCATACCCTGCGCACCACCGGCAATCTGTTCGTTCACCACGGCCCACAGATCCTCGGGCGTACGCGCCGGGATCATGGGCTCAAGAATCTTGGCTTTGCAGTGATCACACTGCAGTTTGCAGTCGCCACCGGTAATCGATACCGCTGGCCAGGCACTTTTACCACATCCGGCGATTTCTGACGTTGCATAGGCCTTGAATGTCGGGGTATAAAAATTAACTCGACCGACCTTTTCACCGGTCATACCGGTAAAACGCTGCTCCATCTGCGATACCAGACTGGTATCCAGCGTGATGCCTTCAAGGGGTTCAACTTGCTCAAATACGGAATGCCACAAGCTCATGCGCGCCTCGGAAATCGGGACTGTGGAAAGCACAATCAGAAATGAAAGACCATGACAGCATATCAGAATTATCTGATACTAAAGTGCAGAAGGGGCGATTTAGCATCGCCCCCACTGTTTTGCCTGCCGAAGCAGGCCTGTACTACCTCAGAAACCGATTAGCAGCCGCCGAAACCGTCAGCGCCCATCTTGGTTTCGAAAGCGCCAGCAACAGCACCGCCGGTAACCAGACCAGAAGAGTCGCCGTCCCAGTTAGTCGGCTTCATCTTAACCAGCCAGCCATTGCCGTACGGGTCAGCGTTGATGGTGCCCGGCTTGCCAGCAACGATATCGTTGATAGCGGTGATTTCGCCAGTAACCGGAGCTTTAACGGGACCTACCCACTTACCGGATTCAACGGTAGAAACGGATTTGCCCTGCTCGATTTCTTTACCCGCTTTTTTCGGGGTGTAAGAAACGATTTCACCAGCCAGCGCACAAGCGTAAGCGGTCATACCAACGGTGATGGTACCGTCAGCTTCTTTACGTGCCCACACGTTGTTATCAACGTTGTAGAACAGATCATCAGGCAGGTTACAGCCACGTACAGTTGCCATGTTACTTTTCTCCTCTAACAAATACAGAAATGCGAAAGTTTTTTAATTCAGCATGGCAGCTAACCACCAAACTGGTACCACAAACCACTAGAAATACATTGACTTGTCGCTTGCCAGGATCAGATCGGCCAGGGTACTGGCATTGGAGATCTCGTCCACTTCAGGGATGATATCGCTATCGTCCAGCTGGTAGCCCGGCATGGCCGGCTTGCACAAGTGCAGTCGTACACCCGCGTTTTTCGCATCACGGATGAATTCCGCTATTGTCTTGCCTCCGTCCATCGCTGTCAAATTTTCTGCAACACCCTTCTTCGCTAGCATCACGCCTTCCATGGTAAAAAAGATGCGCACATCGGCGTCCATGGAAGCCAGAATCGAAGCAATATAGAAGGGAGTGGCGCAGCGATGACGCTGGGAGGGGCCACTGGTCATGACGATGACAACCGACTTTTCTTCGTTGTCGAGATAATGGTGCTCGGCCATTAGCGCGCCCCTCGCTCACAGTGAATATCTTCGCGACGGGTGCGCTCGCAATACCCGGCTCGCGCAGTCTCACCCGTTACCAGCATAGACAGAGCCTCTTCCATACTTATAGCCGGTTTAACGCGGGCAATCCAGGCTTCGTACGGCTCAATGTTCAGCAGATTGGGATCTTCCAGCACATCATGATTGGCTTCTTCAATCACGCAGTCGAACACATTGGGAACGGGGCCTGCCCACTTGCCGCTCTCAATCGTCGCAACAGGCTTGCCGGCGGGACGCAGCGTACCCGGTTTACGCACACGTACATGCAGAATTTTGCCTGCAATAGTCTGGGAAATATCGGTCATACCGACAGTCAAACTGCCGTCTTCTTCACGACGCACCCAGATTTGGTACTGGTCGTCATAATACAGTTCGGGTCGGAACTCGCAGCCGTTACAGTCCATATTCGATTTCTTGTTTGATAAAACGTATTTCGCTGCTGCACCGCCTTGGCGGAGCACTGAAATAAGTTTTGCATAAGAAAATAAGGCGCGTGAAACTCACGCGCCTTATTTACTGGATTACAGCACGCCCTTGGCAGCCAGGAAGTCCAGCGAATCGCTAACGTTCGCGTGGATACCCAGTTTGCGGGCGGAGATGCCCATTGCCAGACCCAGCAGCTGAGTAAAGTACAGGATCTTGACGTTGGACTTGATGCCGAATTCGGTTTCAGCACGAACCTGATGCATTTCCAGGCCAGAGTGGCAGGTCGGGCATTCGGTCGCGATCACCTCGGCACCTGCATCTTCAGCGGCCTGAATAATATTCAGAACCAGCTGAGTAGAGGTGTCGGCATCGGACAGGGTGTGAGCGCCGCCGCAGCATGCGGTTTTCAGCGGGAAGTCGACATTCACGGCACCGGCTGCTGCCAGCAGGTCGTCCATGAAGTGCGGCTTGTAGCTGGATTCGGAGCCCGGGCCCTGATCCTTTTCCGGGAAAATCTGACGCGGACGGGTGTACATACAGCCGTAGTAGTTGGCGATCTTGATACCGTTCAGAGACTTGCTGATCTTCTGCTTGATACCTTCAGCGCCCACATCTTCCATGATCCACTCAAGCAGATGCACGGTACGTACGTCGCCCTTGAATACCGGATCGTCAGACTTCTTGGCCAGATCCTGAACAGTTTTCAGGGAATCTTCCGAAGTAGCCAGCTCATACTCGGCTTTCTTCAGGTTGTGGTAGCAGCCGTTACACGGAGCCATGACGGTATCGAAACCCATCTGTTCGCTGGCAATGGCCATAACACGGGAAGACATGTAGGTCTGCAGCATCGGGTGAACGTTTTTCACCTCCATCGCACCGCAGCAGTTCCAGTCATGTACTTCTTCCATCTGCAGGCCCAGGCTGTTAACCAGAGCTTTGGTGGAATGGTCGTACGGGCCGCCGGAGCCTTCCAGTGCACAACCTGGATAGTAAGCAACCTTAGCCATGTGCAGCCTCCTTCTGTTCCTTGATGTATTGACGCAGAACGTCACCGGTACGGCCCCAGGACTTGGTACGCGGCTTCACGAACATCGCCAGACCCATATGGATCTGAGCGCTGATCGGGGTACGGGTAATGAAGCGCATTACCTTACCGCTCATCAGGTCGTTCAGTTTGCTCATGCGGAATACCAGTTCCTTGAACCAGGCCAGCTTGTTGATGGCATCCATCAGGCCGCCGAGTCCGGTACCGGAAATCTGCTTGGTCTGACTGAAGAAGCCGGTCAACACTTCCATATCTTCGATACGGCCGCGATCCAGACACTGACGGGCAAACTCTTCGTCGAAGATGGAAGATTTGGATTTTTCACCGAAGCCTTCGTGTTCGATCCAGTGTGCCAGCGCCTTCATCACGCCTTCGGGACGTACGTCCTTCGGGCAGATGTTGGTGCAACGGTTGCAGGATACGCACTGCCAAATGATTTCCTTGTCCTTAAGGATTTCTTCCTTCAGACCCAGACGGGTCAGGTAAATCCAGTAACGCGGATTGAAGTCGGTGTTCTGACCGTACATGGTGCAGGAGTTGGTACAGGAACCACACTGCCAGCAGCGGTGTACGTTCTCGCCACCCGCATAACCCTGAATGACTTTCTCGAAGTCGGCATCGTAATCGCGCAGGGTACGGGGCAGAATCATCGTATTCCAGTGGCCGGATACGTCTACGCCGTCCACCACCAGTTTCTCACTCGTTACCAGACGCGCTGGATCAATGAGTGATTTCTCATGAATTGCCATGCAAAAATCTCCTTGTGACTAACTCGTAAGCTTTACCCTGATACCTGATCAGGTAGCCGTATTACTTTCCTGACTATCCGGCCCTGCCTGGATAACACGAGACTTGCCGCTACGGCGATCTCCATCCAGGCCGAGAAACTTCTTCAGATGCTCCTCGGGACCACCGCTACGCCCAAAGTCTGCAGACAAAACACCTTCCGCCATCGAGCGGAAATAGGACGAGTACCCTTCGGCCAGCAGCAAATCGATCATCAGCGGTACCTCTTTGTAGATACCGAGTTCAGCGTACTGCTCTGCCATCCACTTGCGCGTCCCCTCAAACATCTCGGGGCTGTTGCCCAGCGGTACTTCAACCAAGTGGTCGCTGCCTTTAATAAACTCACGCAGCGAGCCGCTTACAGTGTTCTGATCCCACACCCAGCGGGTCATCAGCGGATATTTGACCGGATCCATGAAATGCAGCATTTCCGCTGCAAAATCATAAATCGCCCGTTTGGTCTTGCCTGCCTGCTTGCGACTCTCTTTGTCGTCGCCCTCAGACACAGGCACACCATCAACAAACTGTTGCAGGCGATCGGCCAGCAATCCTTCACCATACAGCAACTGCTTTACCAGTTCTCTTATCTGCAGCTCTCCCAGCGGTTTAAGCACCGGGAATACGCGTCGCCGAGCGGTAAAAATAAACTCGAGCATCGCTTCGACATCAACCAGAGTCATCTGGTCAATGTGGCTTTCAGCAAGAATTCCAGCAAAAAATTGCTGCTTGGCTTTTAGGCTGTCAAGGTAAGCTTCAAGCCCAGCATCCAGCTCTGTATGCGCTTTCAGCTGAGAGAAATGCTGTTGAAACAGCCTGGGATCGAACGGCAGAGTCAACTCTGCCGGCTCGATCACATCACGCTCTACTGTTACAGTTCCTTGCGCAACCTTATCAGGCTGCTTTTTGAACCATAGCATTCAAGTCACCTACGGCACGCATAGCCATTGCCAGACCGTGGGAGATACAGGTATCGATATCATCCGGGCCCAGTGCAGAGCCACCAACATACACGCCACGACGGGTGCTGCTGAAGGTGCTGGTGTAGTGTTCGCCGCGCTCCAGGAAGCCGTGCTTTTCCAGACCAACACCGAAGGTCTTGGAAATTTCCGGGTTGTCTTCGTTCGGATCCATACCGACAGCGTGAACTACGATATCCATCGGGATGATAATCGGACGCTTAACCAGGGTGTCTTCGCCCTTAACCAGCAGACGGCCGTCCGGAGACTTGGTCACTTCGGCAATACGGGCTTTAACGAACTTGGTCTTGAACTCTTCCTGGGATTTCCAGTAGAACTTGTCTTCGTACAGACCGAAAGTACGGATGTCCATGTAGTAGATGAACACGTCGGTAGTCGGGGACAGTTCCTTGATTTCCATGGCCAGGTTGGTGGAAACGGTACAGCAGATCTTGGAGCACCATTCACGACCAATTTGACGGTCACGGGAACCTACGCACAACAGAATTGCAACACGTTCCGGCACACGGCCGTCAGACGGGCAGGTGATCTTGCCGGTGGCAACCATTTGTTCCATCTGGGTGGTGGTCAGCACGTCTTCGAAAGTACCAAAGCCCCATTCCGGCTTGTTGATAGAATCGAAGTGGGTGAAACCGGTACCCAGAATCACTGCGCCTACGTTTACGGTAGTGCCGTTGGACAGGGTTACGTTGAAGTTGCCTGCATCACCTTCCACCTTGGTCACTTTGGTGCCCTTGTGGATGGTAATGTTGCTGTCGCCTTCAACACGCTTAACCATACGGCCAATCGCGTCTTTAGCCCATTCACCGCTGGGAACCAGCTTAGCGTAGCCAGACAGGATCGGAGCGCCGCCAAGAACGTTCTCTTTCTCGACCAGGATGACTTTCTTGCCAACCGAGGCCACACCCGCTGCTGCGGACAGACCGGTAGGGCCAGCGCCTACGACCAATACAGTATCACTCATTCTTAACGGCCTCCTAATGCCAATTCAGGGTTATACAGATATTCGATGTTTCCTGCCTCGACTTCTTTCAGGTAGCTTTCGAAGTTCTTCTTGGCTTGAGTCCAGGAAATGCCCATCTTCTCAACCAGTTCCTCGCACGGGGAAGCGTGCCATTGCAGCTGAACGATCTTGAACGGATCTGCGCCGCAAGCCAGGGCTGCGAACTGAACGTCAGCCATGATAGGAATGGAGAAGTTCTGGTTATGTGCCTTACCGATCCACTGGTTCTTGTCCATGGTGGTGATACAACCGGTGTCGATACCCAGCATCACGTCAGCGTTGGCTTCTTCACGAGCCACGCGGATCTTGCGATCCATGGTGAAAGAACGGGTGAATTCACGTTCGGAAATGATGTGACGGAAACCGAAGCCGCAGCAGTCATACCAGGTGGAGTAATCGATTACTTGAGCACCCAGAGCCTTGGCCATGGAGGTACCTACAGCAGTACGGTTACCACCCATGATTTCCGGATCGTAAATCGCGTCTTCATGCACCATCTTGTAGTAGTGGCATGCGGCGTGAACGGTTACGCGGATATTGGATACGTCGATGGTCTGGTGTTCGGACGCAATCTTGTTGCGTACAACGTGCAGCCATTCGGAGTAGTGAATTACTTCTTCCGGAATAACCAGCTTGCCGTCAACCAGACGACCCAGTTTACCCAGGATCTTGGTTACGCGCTCGCGCAGTTCAGCGGATTCAACCAGGTACTTACGGATTTCCTTGTAGTTACCGAAGGAGGTACCGCAGTGTACCAGCGGGTAGAAGTGGCCCAGCTCGAAGCCATGCTGTTTGCCGGAAACGTAAGCCTGGTGGAAGTTACGCAGGAATACGGCAGCCAGCGCTTCCACGTTACCGATAGCGGAACCGTGATAGTTCCAAGCGGTACAGGAGGTCTGGTCGGTTTCATCCAGGTAGTCTTCGCCCGGCTTGGCACCGAACTTGTTCATGAACCACATGATGGAAGTCGGGTAGCCCGGAATGTTACCGCACTGACCGCAGGACTTGTGATGCCACAGCTTGGTGGTCGGAACGCGCTTGTTCCAGCCAAACAGGGTGGTTACATCAACAGGCTCATGCTTGTCGGTAATGCGATGAACGATGATCTGTCCATCTTTTTCCAATTCCCACATATGGTCGCGAATGTCATCCATACGCTCGCCGAGGTCGATGGTACGCTTGTCTACGTGCTTGCGTACCCAGTCAGTTGCTTTCAAAGCATCGTCACGGGAAAGATTGGTATCCTGGAAGAAGGAACCGTGCCCGGCGATACCCTGGCCTTCATTTGTATTTGCGCTCATGGTTTGCACCTCCGAAATAGACTTGGATCAGAACCAGTCAAAAGACCGGACACTTTAATTAATCGTCTTCCTGCTCTTCCAGCCAGTCTTCGTATTCTTCCCTCTTCTCATCAATGAAGTCTTCAATTACGTCGAAGAGGTTTTCGTCCATTGCTTCCAGCGCGGACAATACACCGGTCATTTCCCAGATGGTGTACATTTCAACGGAAGTCTTCAGGGAAACTTCCCACGCAGTTTCAACGGTTTGCAAGGTGCGCACGGGGATCGCCTTGCGCAGAGTCTTGAGGTCACCCTCCACCTTCTGGATGTTGGGACCCCAGTCAGGGAAATGATCCGGCTGGATCATGTCCGGAGAAAGCTGGTTACCGGTGGTGATGAGCTTCAGCATCACACGACCGAACGGACGCAGTACGTCCTTGGCAGACTGCATACCATGCTTGATCGCAACTTCGCGCATGATCATTACCAGACCGCCGGGGGAATTCTTGAACGGGCAACGTGCAGCACAGGTCATGCACTGAGCGCAGGCCCAAATCTTTTCCTGCATGGCGTCATAAATCTGCTCGACGTTCTCAGTCCAGAGCAGCTGCACGATTTCACGCGGGCTGTAGTCATAGAACTGGGCTGACGGGCAGGTCGCGGTACAAATACCGCAGTTCAGACAGCCATTAAGTTCGTGATCGTAACGGAAGTCGCCACGAATCTCGTCGTAAATTTCTCGCATTTCCGCGTAAGTCGCCATCGCTACACCTCTTTGAATAACCCTGTTGCTACAGTGGAATACCCGACTAAATCACTCTGGTTTTAGCTTAAACCAAAGGACTCAGTATTTCAAATCAGGCATTCATGCAGATCATCAAATGTACCACAAGGGCTGCCGCAGCAGCCCTTGTTTACCACTTACAAATACAAGCAGATATCGGACTCACCAGCAAACTCGAAGAACATGGCAGCACCTGCGTACTCCAGGCCATCGATGAAATCGCTGTGATCGAAGCCAAACAGTTCTACGGTCATCTGGCAGGCAATGAATTTGACATCCGCTTCCTGACAGAGTTCACGCAACTCAGCAACGGTGGCCACACCGTTGTTGGCAATCGTCTTCTTCATCAGCACAGTAGCCAGGGACTCATAGCCCGGCACCAGCGCCTGAACCGCGTTGGGGATGTTCCAGTTGATACCGCGGAACCACTTCGGGCCGAACGGCATCTTCATGGGCATACCCGGGTTACCCAGGGGACTCACCTTCAGACCGCTCAGGTCCTTACGAACCAGCTGCAGGCCATAGAAGGTAAAGAATACTTGAACCTCATAGCCCAGCGCAGCGGCCGTAGACGCGAGGATGTAGGGAGGATAAGCCCAGTCCAGGGTACCCTTGGTCGCGATGATCGCGAGCTTCTTCATATCGTCCATTGTTTCAGCCTCTCCTAAGTCTGTGTGCCAATGAGCCCGTTTCTGTCAAAAACTTGTAAGGATGTATTGGTATTATTTTTTCTTCATGAAGAAGGTGAACTCACCGCCAGCTTCAGCAGAAGACAGCAGTTCATTACCAGTTTGCTTGGCGAAGGCCTGGAAATCCTTGATTGCGCCCGGATCAGTCGCAACCACTTTCAGAACCTGACCAGTAGCCAATTCACCCAGTGCTTTCTTGGTACGCAGGATAGGCAGCGGGCAGTTCAGACCACGTGCGTCGAGCTCTTTATCGAAGTTCATGCTTCATCTCCTTGAAAAAAATTTAATAAAAACCAGCAAAGCAAAGCGCTAATTTATAATCCAGCAACGGAATATTAGCAAGTGTTTTTTTACGATTTCACTAATAAATGCGCAGGCACTGCAGCTTTTACGTGAATCTTCAAATTTAGCCTTATGCCACAGGCTGGCCGGAGCGTACCCAGCCCATGATGCCACCCTGCAGGTTGTATACATCAGTAAAGCCCTTGGAGGCGAGAAACGCGCAGGCCTGGGCCGAACGACCGCCGGACTGGCAATAGATCACCAGCGCCTTGTCTTTAGGCAATTCGCTTTCGCGCACCGGCAACAGGTGCAGAGGAATATGCTGGGAACCCGGGATCATGCCGCGCGCGACTTCCGCGTCGGTGCGCACATCAATCACCAGAGCGCCATCGGCCGCCATTTGCTGCAATCCTGCCGGATCCACTTCTTTAAAACCGAACATGTAACGGACCTCCCAGATAAAGGTTCGCTAATATAGCAAAAATGTCGCCCGCGGCAAATGCCGCAGGCGAAGTACTTGCATTAGCAGCGCTGCGCGCCGTGGAACAGATTGATGACGTGACGTGCCTCTGCAAAGAACAGCCAGCGCTCAACAACCAGACCGACCAGCATCAGGGCCACCACGCCACCGACCGAACCGCTGCCCCAGGCACCAGCCAGCATGAGAATCGGCAGAATAAAAGCAGCCGCAAACACCACCACTTTAAGCAGCACAGTGATCTGCTGCCCCACTTCGTAGCCGAATTCCTGCGTCAGGAAGGTGCCATGAGTGTGACCCTGATCAAGAATCTTCACCTTGGCGCGGGTAAAGCCGGTCGCCGTGTTAATGGTCGAGCCCATGGCGCGCGGGTAACCGATCCAGTAGTAGTACACCGCTTTCATCGCAGCCGCCACCACCAGCAGTACCAGCACGATGCTGCGCAGGGCTTCATTCGTGCCCTGGGTTCCGGCGGTAAGCGCCAGCAGGATCATGGCACCGGACATATGACCGAGCAGGAGGTAGTTGAGCGGTACCAGCGGGGTATTCCACTGGCGAATGGTTTTCAGGCAGCCGTAAATCATGCCGGTGCTGAAAATGGTAATCCACGCCATTAACAGGCCAACCGCACCCGCCAGTTTGCGCGAAGTATCAAAATAGCTGGCATCCCAGACGGTCAGACCGACGTAAAGCATGGCAAAGGGATAGAACGCCATGGCAAAGACACCCTCACGCGACAGCCAGGACGTGCGATAGCGACTGAAGGCGCGCCAGGCGTTGACCGGGTTGGCCAGGTGAAATACCGAAGACATCAGACCTGCCGCAACCATGATCAGTGCCAGAATGCCGATACTCAAGACCTGATCCGGGGTTACGCCGCCGCCGAGCTGGAACACATCGACCAGATACAGCAGAGCAAACAGCCCCAGGCCGGCACCGGAAGTTACCGTAAAGAAAATTACCGAAAATGCTGGATGCATTGTCTACTCCTGTTAAACCTTGACG
>JAJZTZ010000008.1 GCA_021847305.1 Pseudomonadota bacterium
ACATCCGGGTGAGGTACGCATTTATCCGGAGCGAACAGGCGAATTACCCGATTCGTCGGCTGTGCAAGATGATGACGGTACATCCGAGCGGTTATTACGCCTGGTGCACCCAACCTGAATCGGCGAGAGCCATTGAGGATCGTCGCCTGCTGGGGGCGATCCGGCAGTCCTGGCTCGAAAGTGGAACGGTTTATGGTTACCGCAAAGTGTGGGATGACCTGCGCCATTTGGGTGAACGTTGCGGCAAGAACCGTGTATCTCGACTGATGCAGCAGGCAGGGATTCGCGCTCAAGTGGGCTATGGCCGGCGGCCCGGGCCGCGTGCAGGTGCGGCGGCCATCGTCGCACCCAACCACTTGCAACAGCAGTTCGATGTACCTGCGCCGAATCGGGCATGGGTGACCGACATCACCTATATCCGTACCCATGAAGGCTGGCTGTTTCTGGCCGTTGTGCTTGATCTGTTCTCACGCCAGGTCGTGGGCTGGTCCATGCAATCCCGCATGGATCGTGAGTTGGTGCTGAATGCCTTGCTCATGGCCGTATGGCGACGGCAGCCCAAAGACACTGTGCTCGTGCATTCTGACCAGGGAAGCCAGTTCAGCAGCTATGACTGGCAGGACTTCCTCAAAGCGCATCATTTGCAGGCCAGCATGAGCCGCCGGGGCAACTGCTACGACAATGCCGTGGCAGAAAGCTTCTTCCAGTTGCTCAAACGTGAGCGGATTCGGCGTCGGGTGTACAGGAATCGGGAGGAAGCGCGTAGCGACATCTTCGATTACATCGAGATGTTTTATAACCCCAAGCGCCGGCATGGTTACACAAATCGGCTATCGCCGGTAGACTATGAAAAGCAGTATCTGGAGAGGCTCAACAGTGTCTAGAAAATCGGGGGCGATTCAGTCCCGTGGTCATATAAGAAAGCGCATCAACCTCAATTTGTACTCCATCGCCATTTCCATTCGCGTCACCTGCTCGGATCATTGCATCATTTGTCAAATCAGCGGGCTTTTGAGCGCTACCATAAAGAAATAAATTTGTAATTGTTTCACTGTCCAACTGAGACCAATCGTAAATCATTTACCTGTCTCCTATTAATCACATTGAGTTGCTGCCGCCGGAAATATGCAGGCATTTCTTCCACGTTTAGTCCATATGCATCCGCAACAAGCCCACATGGCGTAATAACAGAAACCACATCACGATAAGGTGGCTCTTGCTTAGAGATTGCCCCATCTTTCCTTTTGTAAAATAAATGCACAGTGACGTTTTCCCCATCACCAAACAAAATCCGCTCACTCGGAACAGGCTTGTTTCTATCTACGCTGCAGCAATCCGGATGAGAGAAATAATAATCAAGAGAACTTTGGGCACCCTGCATATCCATGATCCCTCTCTCATGATGAATGGAAATTTCAATATAATCGAGGTCCGACAGGTATCGTTTCTTGCTGGAACAATATCCCGGTGGCGAAGCATAGAAAGCCAGATAGAACACATACGCACCCCCCAAGAGAACGATTAACACCGCCCACCATGGAACAGATACATTTACCCGTACCGGCCACTTCATGCCGCCGCCCCCCATTCCCAATCCGCAACGCCCGGCACCACTCTAGCGCCCGGCAAGATGCTACCCTTATGGCTTAAGACTGCATGCATAACATTTTCCACTCCTGAATTTGGGATTTTCTCTGTCCAACCGTGTCTTGTTTTGGTTATTTCCACTCATGTAACTTTTTCCTCTCCCCGTGTTCCGCCTTCTTGTTGGGCTTGTCCCTTACCTCCCACCACCAACACCTCATCCGGTTTCAACCCCTTTGGCACATGGTGTGCGATGAACAGAATGGTCATGTAGCCCTTGAGTTGATTCATGGTCTGGGCGATATGTTCAGAAGCGTGTGCATCCAGGTTGGCAGTAGCTTCATCCATGATGAGCAGCCCGGGGCGCTTGAGAATGGCGCGGGCGATGGCAAGGCGCTGCTTCTGCCCGCCGGACAGGGTGGCGGCATGTTCACCGACTTTGGTCTGGTAGCCTTCCGGCAGTTTCTGGATCGTTTCGTGTATGTCGGCCAGTTTGGCTGCCTGCACGATGTCTTCGAAGCTGGCCTGGGGGTTGGCCAAACTGAGGTTGTAATACAGCGTGCCGCTGTAGAGTGTGGTTTCCTGCAGCACGATGCCTATATGTTGGCGCAATTCGTTAGCGGACAGGTGGGTGATGTCGTGTCCGTGCAGGGTGATGTTGCCTTCTGACGGCCGCATGTGCCCCATGAGCAGTTTGGCCAGGGTACTTTTGCCGCTACCGGAGGCGCCGGTAACGAGGGTGAGGCTGCCGGGTTTGAAGGTGTGATTGAGGTTTTGGTAGAGCCAGGGTGTGTGTTCGCTGTAGCGAAAGCCCAGGCCGTTAAGACAGATTTCGGGGGCACCCTGGTAGGCATGATGCCGTGCGGGAATAAGGCTGTAGGGTTCTTGCGGGGTGGCGAGCACGTCCATGAGGCGGCGGGCGGACATTTGGGTTTTCTGAAAGCTTTGCCACAGCCCCACCAGTTTGAGCATAGGCTGAGAAAATCGCTGGGCAAACATCTGGTAGGCAACCAGCATACCGATGGTGAGCTGCTGATGCATGACGAGCAATGCCCCGGTTACCAGAATGACCAGCGTCATGAGTTGATCCAGCACATTGGACAGGATGTTGTGCAGGTTGGCCAAGCGGGCAGTGGCGGCACCGGTATGCAGGGTGTGCCCGAGGTGCTGGCGGTAACGGTGCTGCAAATGCGGTTCGATTTGCAATGCCTTGCTGGTGTGAATGCCGGACAGTTGCTCGGTGATGAAGCTTTGTGTTTGCGCCCCGGCGGCAAATTGCTGGTTGAGGCGATGGCGGTAGACGGGGGTAATCAGCAGGCTCACCAGCGATATCAAACCGAGAAAGGTCAGACTTACCAGAGTAAGCTGCCAGCTATACCAGAACATGACGCCGAGCAGGATAATCATGAACGGCAGGTCGAGCATGAGCGTGACGGTAGCACCGGTGATGAAGTCACGTATGCTTTCTACACCATGCAAGCGGGCTACTAGCGTGCCCACTGGGCGTGCCTCGAACCAGGACAAAGGCAGGTGGTAAGATGGGTGAAGATACGATCGCCCAAGTTGGCGTCGATACGGTTGCCGATATGAATGAGCAGGCTTTGGCGGATATAACCGAACAGCCGCTGAAAGCAGCCGCAATGAACAGCCCCACGCCCACGGCAATGAGCGTGCTGGTGGTATGGTGCACGATCACCTTATCCACCACTACCTGAGTCAGCATGGGGGTTACCAGACCAATCAATTGCAGTGCCAGGCTGGCGAAAAGAATATCCCACACGAGAGTCTTTTGCTGCAGAAATGCGTGCATGAAGTAACGCAGGCTGCCTTGCTGCTGTGCAGATGACTTGCCTGCATGCTGAGCAGGCGGCGATGCCGGGTTTTGCGCCTGCTCCATAATTTCGCGCAACTCGGGGTCATCCACCTGCGATAGCACCTTGCTGATGCGCAAGAGGGGTGCATGGAGATCAAGCTTGGCGGCTACTGCGGCATACTCAATCTGCGTGGCGAAGAAAACAGGTACAAGCTGGCCTTGCCCTTCCACAACGTCATCGGGCATAAACCCAAGCCAGCAGTATTCTTCCCCATCCGAGCCAGCAGCAACCGGAGGCTCAAATACCTCAACCAGCAGCCCAAGGCGATGTAACACCCTTTGAAGCGCATCAAGCTCCAGAATGGGAGCCGCCGCCAACTGCTGGTGCATGATGGGCGCAGAAAATGGAATCTGAAAATCCCGAGACAAACGCTCCAGGATTTCGAGAACATGCGGGTGACTCAGCAAGCTGTTTTCGTTATGATCGTTTAATCATGGTATGAATTTATCATATGAACAGCGAACCAATCAACACAAAAATAAATAAAAAAGTCCTGTAAAAAATATATTATGTATTGTTAGTATTTTAATTTTTAATAGTCATATCGTACCCAATGAAATTACATTAGTTGATTAAACAACAGCCTAAGACAAGGCAATTATCAAGGTAGAAGTCGCCGCACTAATGAGACATGCAAGCGATGAAACGGCTGAAAACATTACGTAAGAAAATTCTCGGGGGGGAATCCGCACTCAGAATTTTTCACCCAAAAAGCGAAATATAACTGTCCGAGAAATGAACAAGTCGCATCCCTCTTTCAGCAGTCCTCTCAAAAACAGAACATAGTCACATTAAGCAGCATTTCAGACATGATTTTCTTTGCCACAATTTTGCCACACACCCCCATATAACCGTTGCTAACCGAGGGTATTCCAATATAAACCAAGCCCATGACTCGAAGAGCGAATCATATGTAACTTATTGTTTTTTTAATACAACAAAACTACGGTTCGTAATCAGTAGGTCGGGTGTTCGATTCACCTCATCAGCACCACTTTCATACTTCTACTCGCCGGTACATTATTTTCCTCGCACCAGTCTTGCCAGCTTGGCGTGCAGCAGGCCGACACCTCCAGATACACCCGCGACCTTATCCCCATGTGTTTGCGAAAACCGCTCAATTGCCTGTTCACAGGACTCAAAATGCCCTGTCCGGTAATACTCAAACAAATCCAGCAACACATCGACCTCTGCCGCATGCGTCCGCACCTCGGCATCCGTGATGCTCGGCACAAGCGGCGCCCGTTCTTCCCCATGACTGGACAGGCCCAATCTGGCCAGCTTCAGCAGTCCTTCGGCGGTTGCAATCGCATCCATTGCCTCAATCAGCCAATCGGCAACGCGTGCCTGGCTGCGCCAGAGATGATGAAATTCGGATTGAACAGGCAAACCGTCATAAAAGTCTTCATCTGCTATTGCCCGATCGATGATTCCCAAGGATAAGGCGGCGAAGAGCTCATACCAGGCGGCTTCAGGCAACGCCGTGTAGGTCGATAGATCAAAGTGCCCGACGCACAGCGATAGACAAAAACAGGACGAATCGGTGTTGCGCGCATGCGCGTTTGCCGAGACACTCCATTCACTGTTTTCGTTATCAACCTCGGCCCCCAGCCACCGGGACAAGGCATTTCCCAATTCATCACAGACCTCTTCGACCCAGGCCGAGTCAAGCAGCCAGTTAACCAGGTGGATGGCCGCCTCTATTTCCTCTTTGCTGCGCTCATGCAGCACGGCTCGCGCCCGCCCGACAATATCATTGCCATGCCAGCCAAATGCAATGGGCGCAACATCGCTGATCGGCTGAAATGACTTAAAGTGATAGAGCATGCTCACCCGATTTCCTGCAGTAACACCGACAAATGCCCCACACAATCCGTTTCTTTTGTAACATTTTATCCTGTTTACAGTGCGCCGTGATTATGTATTATTGGCAATTCGCAATTTTAAAACACAATTATTCCCTGCGACCAAAAATGCAGAAACTACTGGAATTGCAATGTGTTTCCGGCACAACACCGGACGAGAAACCGGCAATAGCTTCACTTTTACATATGCCGTGTCATAACCCAGAAGTTGGCGGGCACAATGCCATATGCAGGTCCAGAGGATGGCACTTAATACAAGAAGATGAAAACTTAGATCAATAAAAACACTTGCTTATTGAACATAGCAGTTTTTTATTTGTTAAATTAGTTATAAAATACGCTCAAGCAAAGCTTGGGAACAGGTCATCCACCCCCAAAACAGAGGGAGTACGCTCCCACAATAACGCCGTGTGTCACTTAAACCTGGATTCACCCCTGTAGAGGTTAAATGAAAAAGCCAGCCGTTGTAATTATTGACGATCACGCCGTATTGCGGCGCGGTCTTAAGGATTTGTTCCGCCACAGCAACATTGACGTCGTTGCCGAAGGCAGCAATGTCAACGAGGCATTGGAGTTGGCGACCAATCACGCCAGCGCGATCTTTATCGTGGACCTGAATCTGGGCGGGGAAGAAAACGGTTTTCCGCTGATCGCCAAGCTGCGCGGCTTGGACATTCGCGTCATGATATACAGCATGCGTGACAATCTGGACACCATCCTGGCCGCATATCGCGCCGGCGCCTCCGCTTACATTCCCAAAAGCGCGGATTCATCGGCTCTGGTCGACGCCGTGAATAAAATAGCCGAGGGCGGCACCTATTTCATGCCCGGCTCGGCAGAGCAGTTGATGCTGTACATTTCCACCGGCGCCAGCGACAACCCGACCGACCTGCTGAACGCTTCCGAATTGAAGATCTTCATACTTGCCGCCAACGGCAAAAGAGCTGAAGAGATTGCCAAGGAGCTGGATTTTGCCGTGGGAACAGTGCACAACCGTCTGTCCGGCATTCGCCGCAAGCTCAACTGCTCCAATATGGACTTCTACAAAATCGCGCTCAAGCACGGACTGGTTGCCTGACGGCGATCAAACTAGCAGGGTATCCGGAAGTGAATCGCGGCACCCTGCCGTGGCGCGGTGACAATTTCAAAATCGCCGCTCATGGAAGTGACGCGTTCGCGCATCCCCCGCAGACCATTACCGCTTTGATCCACGCGGGCCAGGTCAAATCCCTGACCATTGTCGGAAAAATTGAAGCTCACGCAGTGCTCGCCTGTACCCCCCCCTACCTTCACCATCACCTTGATCTTGCTGGCTTGCGAATATTTCATGGCGTTGGTGAGTGACTCCTGGGCGACGCGATAGACCGTCGCCTGGATGGCCGGGTCGATCTGATCAAGCCCATCATCCAGCTCATATTCAAAATCGATGTCAGGCCGGATTTTCATCCATCTTTGCAGCATGCTGCGAATCGCCTCATGCAACCCGACCGACTCAAGCTCGGGCGGCTGCAAGCGATTGAGAATGTCGGTCACGCCGGTGTACATGATTTTGACCGAATCGAGGATACGATCGGCAATTTCAACCACATCGGGGTCATCACGCGCGATCACTTTCAGGGTGGACGCATCCAGTTTGGTTGAGACCAGGTGCTGGCCATAAAAGTCGTGCAACTCGCGCGCGATGTGCTTTCTTTCCGACTCGAAATCGAGCGTACTGCGCTTGAGTGAATCGGCTTTTTGCTTGCTCATTTCCTGCGCAACCAGAAGCCGCTGGCCGGCCTCCCAGGATTTTTGCTGCTCCTCCAGATAACGACGCTGGGTATCCAGATGCTGCACGATGATCCCGCACACCTCATCGACATCGGCGGCAGCGGGGTCCGCCGGCAGATCAATACGGGTTGCCGGATTGGCGTCATGCGTGTGCAACGACTCGATCGAGCGTTTGATCTGCGACAAGGGCTTGCGCAAAGCGAACAGCACCAGTACAACGAGCACGCCTGACACGCCCCCGCCGATCACCGCCACGGGCAGAGTGACCTTGGACGCAAGCGTATCCGCCTGCGAAACATCCTGCATGAAGAACGGGGCAATCTGGCGCAAGCCTTTGTCCGACACATCCAACTGCACAGGAATATGATTCCGCGCCGTATCGTTAACGATTACGCTGCTTTCCTGCGGGAGCCGCGAATACAAGGTCAAGCCCGAGGTGCGCGAGAGGTTCTGCAACACTTCTTCAAGCGAAATGGTGCCGATGACATGGCCGACGATTTCGCTGTCCATATAGATCGGTATGGCATTTTGCAGAAAGCAGTCTTGCGCCACGCAAATCAGCTCTGACGAAGCGTTGCGATATTGGCCGACTTGCTTGAGTACCCGGGGATAGCGGTTGATCCCCATATCGACGGTTACGTTGATCTTCTGGGCGCTCACCCGGATGAAGCTATAGTCGCCGTTGATCTGCAGATAGGCCGAGCGTCGCTTGAGCGCGCTGGATACGGCTTCGCTCTGCCCGTTGGCGATCGCCCCCAGGAGAATCGGGTCGGCCGAAAGGGTAGCCAGCAGATTGACGGTTTTATCCTGATATTCCTTGAAGACGCTGTTGACCGTATTGGTCACGTGCTGCGCGTCCGCGCGGGCCACGGCAGCAAAGTATTCCTGAATCAGGTAGCGGGTGATAAAAAGCGTCAGCAGGCCGGAAAACAACAGTCCCAGGCCAATCGAGATCATGACCTGGGACTGAATGCTGAGACTGGCCCACCTGCGTCGCATCAGCGCCCCGGCTAGAAGTTCAGGCTATATTGCAGCAGAAACAGGTTCCATTCTTTCTGATGATCGAATGGAGCATCCTCCAGCGGCAACCAACCCGTCCCTGACACATGGTGCCATTCGGCACTGAGCGATTGGCGGGTGTCGATATGCCAGCGCCCACCCACCGTGGTGTCATAGGCATAGGCGTCAAAGGCCGGTCTTCCCGTCGCCGCGGCAAAGTCCTGTCCGCCCCGGTCTTTCCAGTTACGGTACATGATGTCGCGCCGTACAAAGGCTTCCCAGTTGCCGCCGAAGTTGCGTCCCGCCTGGATATAGCCGCCGCGTGGAATAATGGTGGCATCCTCTATCACAGGCGAGAAGCCTTGATAATTGAGTGTTGGAATGAACAATTCGCCGATAAAAGTATACTGCCCTTCCGTATGTTTGGCGCTCAGCCACCAGGCCGCAGCGTCGATATGTCCGGCGGGCAATGGGTCGGAGTCAGCCGGATCATAGTACTTGCGTTCCGTTGCGTAATACGCTTTCAACTCAGTGCTTTGGCTGGCCCAATCAATCGACAGGTGCACGGACGGATCGGCCTTCAGATGTCCCTGAAAATTGTAGCCGAGGAAATAGGCTTTGGTTTCCGGGTTATCCACCCCGACGATCTTCTGATATGCCCCGCTCAGGGTAAGTATCGAGTCGCCCATTTCATGCCTCAGATTAAACTGTATCCCATCGGCATTGATGAGGTATTTCCGTGCGTTATCAAAATAATACGACTGCGGCAACAAAATCGAGGGCCGCGTATTGGCGACATCACGGGTGGCATTAAACAGACCGAAATTGAGCTTGTTGCGCCCCGCCGCCAACTGTGCAGTCCAATCCCCCATGCCGAAATCATAGACCAGATGGGCATAGTCAACGCGAATGTCGCCGTTATCCGTCCCCCCGGCATTGCGCGCCACCACGGCGGCAGAACCCATCAGGTTATCGCTCAGGGTTGTGGTCACGGCCATGCCGATCTCATTGAAATCCCACGAGCCGCCGGATTTCGACGACGAACCGAAATAGTCGTTGTGATCGGTTTTCACCCATCCCTGCGTAAGGTAGCCGTCGAACTGAACATCGGCCTGCACCGGAACGGCAAACAGATATAAGACCAGCGGGAGAAGCTTTCCGAAACTCATTCTTCCACCCTAACAATCACTAAATTTTTGTCCATCATGATTTGCGGATCCAGCGACTCAAGTACGGCGATGCCTCCACCGTTTTCATGCAGATACTTGATCACACTCGGCGGGTCGCTTGCATAAATCATACGATTTCCTTCGGAATAAACCTGCCTGCTCCAGGAAGTCGCCACTTGCCATTGATTGACCCCTGCCGACTCGCAAATCCGCCTCAGCACATCCTCCTCAGCGGGCAGTACCAGCATGATGCGTTTTCCGGACGGGGTAAGGTGGGATTTGCCCAGCAAAATGGAGCGCAGCACAATTAAGTTCATTTCGGTTATACCGAATGTCTTATTTGTAACCACGAACATCTGTGCGTTACAGGCAGCCGCAAACGAAACCGAAAGCAGCAGCCCCAGCCACACAATGATTTTTTTTATCAGACTCATTCGCACGCGTCATTCGAGCCTTTGGATATTGTTTGAATTCTACAACAAAAATACGCCGTTTATTATAGATTCATAACCATGCCGGACCGCCAGGGAACAGTCGGCAGGTTTGACCAATCGCCTGCCGCCAGCTAGAATCGGCCTGCCAGCCCGGAACCAGCAGCAGCCAGGCGATCCAGACACACTCACTCGAGCAAGGACGACGCATGATACGCAAGAACCCCAATGGCGATTTGCCGATAATCGCCGAATCGGCTTTTGTAGATCCGACCGCCATTATTTGCGGCAAAGTCATTGTTGGCGAGAACGTCTTTATCGGGCCTTATGTTGTCATACGCGCGGACGAAGTGGATGCAGCCGGGCAGATGGACTCGATCATCATCGGGGCAAACTCCAACATCCAGGACGGGGTGGTCATCCACTCCAAATCCGGCGGCAGAGTTGAAATTGGCGAGTTTACCTCGATTGCCCATCGGTCAATTGTTCATGGCCCCTGCAAAATCGGCAACCATGTATTTCTCGGCTTCAATTCCGTGGTTTTCAATTGTGAAGTCGGTAACGGCTCGGTCATTCGCCACAATTCGGTGGTGGAAAATTGCCAAATCCCGGACGCTTTCTATATCCCGTCCACGACAAACATTCACTCCAATGCCGAATTGAGCCGCATTACCCCGGTCAAGCCGCATATGACGGACTTTTCCGAAGATGTGGCCCGTACCAATATCGACCTGGTCAAGGGCTACAAGAAATTGCAGAACGAGTTCTGATGAACGGATGAAAGGGAAGCCTGCAGCAAAGCCCTGGCATCCTTTTTACTCTGGCAGCCCTACTTCGTAGCAAAGGCAGGCCCCGTTCTTCCCACGCCAGCACCCCGCCTTTAATCGAATAGGACATGAAATAGCCCAGTGACCTGAGCGGCTTTACGGCCACCCGCTACGGCACAGAACCATAAGCGTTTTATTCTGGAACGCCAGCTGAATCAGCATGGCATTCAGCCCCGCCAGGTCTTTGGCACTCATGCTTATCTCCTTTTCATTCATCCACGCACCCCTGCCGATCACAGCGCCGCCAGGAAATGAACAAGCAAATTTTTTTATTCATGGATAAATGCAATCAATCTGGCGCGAGAGCAATGCAATTGTGACCTCATCGGTTAGAATGGCTGGCGCAGTTTAAATCTGGAGACGGATCATATGGGTTATCGCCTCAGCAAAATAGTGACGCGTACCGGCGACAATGGAACAACCGGCCTGGCCAACGGGGAACGCCTGTCCAAGGCACATCCGCGGATCGAGGCGCTGGGTCTGATTGACAGCCTGAACGCGCACATTGGCGTATTGCTGACCGAACTGGATGCGCAACACAGCGAGGCTATTGAGTTAATCCGCGTGCAGCATGTGCTCTTTGAGCTCGGTGGAGAATTATGCCTGCCCGGGCACGAACGTATGCAGGAACAACACAGCAGCCAGCTGGAACAGGCGGTCACCGAATGGAACGAAAGCCTGCCGCCGCTTAAGGAATTTATACTGCCCGGCGGCGGCAAGGCAGCGGCTCAGGCCCATGTGGCGCGCACCGCCTGCCGCATGGCGGAGGTCGCCATCGTGCGGCTGGCCGACAACGGGGAGCAGCTCAACCCTTTTGCACTGACATACCTTAACCGCTTGTCGGACTTTTTGTTCGTGCTCGCCCGGCGCCTGAATCAGCTGCAAGGTGTGCCGGACCATTGCTGGAAACCCGGCAATTTCTGACTTGCGACTCAGTCATGCTTGTTCTTTTCGGCGGCCCGGGCCGCTTCGTATAACGGGATGACAGACGGCAGGCGGGCCTGGATACCCTGACGCCGGCGTGCGTCCGACGGGTGGGTACTGAGAAACTCCACCGTCCCCTTGTTACCCAGCGCGGCCATTTTGTCCCACAACGTCAATGCCGCACGCGGATCGTATCCGGCACGGGCGGCCAGTTCCAGGCCAATATAATCGGCCTCCTGTTCATCCTCGCGGCTATTCGGCAGTTGAATGGCAACGTTTGCAGCGGTGTTCATCAGATCCGCACCGGCACGCCCCAGTCCAGTCGCCGCACTCAAGACAGAAACCCCGATATTTTGCGCATAAGCCCGGCTCATTTTTTCCCGCGAATGCTCACGCAGGGCGTGGGAGATTTCATGCCCCAGCACGGCAGCCAATTCATCATCCGTCAGGCGCAGCTTGTCGATCAGACCGGTATACACCATGATCTTGCCGCCCGGCATGCACCAGGCGTTGACCTCGTCGCTCTTCTGGACATTCACTTCCCACTTCCAGTTCGTCGCATCCGCGCGGAAATAGGCCGTTTGCGGAATCAAGCGATTGGTGATGGCGCGGACGCGCTGCAGCAGCGCCGCGTCCTGATTAAGCTGGCCTTTAGCCTGGGCCTGGCGCTTGATTTGCAGATACAGCTGTGCCGAAGCCTGTTCGGCTTCCTGTTCCGACACCAGCATATACTGGGTACGGCTGACGCCGACAGCGCCCGGACGCGTCGTTTGCACCGGAGTACAAGCCAGCAGGCCCATGCTCAAGCCAGCCAGCAGGCAATAACGCAAGCATTTCATGCAGGGAAAACTCCGGTCGACAGATAGCGATCACCCCGATCGCACACGATAGAGACAATAACGGCGTTTTCGAGTTCCTGATTGAGCCGCAGCGCCACAGCAAGAGCCCCGCCGGAGGACACACCGGCAAAAATCCCCTCTTCCACCGCCAGACGCCGCATGGTGTCTTCCGCTTCCTGCTGCGAAACGTATATCAGCCGATCCACCAGGTTTTTGTTGTAGATGCTCGGCAGATAGGCCTCGGGCCATTTGCGGATGCCGGGAATATTGGCGCCCTCTTCCGGCTGCACGCCGACAATTTCAATGGCCGGATTCTGTTCCTTCAGATAGCGGCTGCAGCCCATGATGGTGCCGGTGGTGCCCATGCTGGAGACAAAATGCGTGATCGTGCCTTGAGTATCGCGCCAGATTTCCGGTCCGGTGCTTTCGTAATGCGCCAGCGGGTTATCCGGATTGGAAAACTGGTCGAGAATCTTGCCCTTGCCATCTTTTTGCATGGCTTCCGCCAGGTCACGCGCCGCTTCCATGCCGCCCGCCTTGGGTGTCAGGATGACCTCGGCGCCATAAGCCCGCATGGCCTGGCGGCGCTCGATGGACAAATGTTCCGGCATGATCAGGATCATGCGGTAGCCGCGCATGGCGGCCGCCATGGCGAGGGCGATGCCGGTATTGCCCGAGGTCGCCTCAATGAGCGTGTCGCCCGGTTTGATTTCGCCACGCGCTTCGGCATGGCGAATCATCGACAGGGCTGGGCGGTCCTTGACCGAGCCGGCCGGATTGTTACCCTCGAGCTTCACCAGCACAACATTTGAGGTGTTGCCGGGCATTTTCTTCAAGCGCACCAGCGGCGTGTTGCCGACAAAGTCTTCTATGGTGGGGTACTGGATGGACATCAGTTTTCATTCCTGGACAAATAGTCGCACTCGCTCAATACGCCGGCGATGATGACGCAGTTCTTGCCGCCATCCTTGGCCGCTCGCAGGGCCCGCTCCGCACGTGCACACAAGGATTCGCGCCTTTCGTCCGGCAACAGCATGGCCACACCGATGCTGGCCGTCAGCGGCGTCACCAGCGGCAGGATGATCTGGCTTTCCAGCTCCATCCGCAGACGCTCGGCAACAATTTGCGCCCCCATCTCATTGGTCTCCGGCAGCAAAATGGCAAACTCCTGCCCACCGTAACGCACGGTCATGTCGAGTGTGCGCAATGACTGCTTGATAATCGTTGCCACATGAATGAGGATTTCGTCGCCGGTTTCCCGGCCATAGTCGCCATTGACGACGGCAAAGTTATCCAGATCCAGCACCAGCAAGGACAAGGGCCGGTGATACCGCTGCCAGCGGGAGATTTCCTGTTCGATACGCTCGTCCAGCTGTACCCGGGTCGGCAATCCGGTCAGCGCGTCCAGGCCGCGTTGTTCTTTCAACTCTTCCATAGCTTTGTTCAGTGCGTGGTTGCGGCGAGCCAGTTGACGCTTGAGCTCGTCCATTTCCATTTTCATGCTGTCCAGATCATGGCTCATCTGCTCGAATGAGCTGATGTCCACCTCCGCCGCCAGCAAATAACCCTGCGACAGACGATATACCTGGCCGGAAAACACCCGGCGAATTTCGTCTTTGCCCTGCAGGGTGATCAGTCCATGGTACACCAGACCGTCTTTTCCCGGCGGCATTTGCATGAGTCTGGCGAAAGCCGGCTCGATGATATGCACCGTCGCTTCCGTGATGGGCGTATCGCCAAGGTAGACGGCAAACCCCTTGTTGCATGCCTGCAACTCGCCAGCCGCGCTGAACAGGGCCACCAGGATGGAATGGAAGGGGGTCAGCCAGGGGGGTAATATATGGGTCGGCAACGCCTGCATCAGTCCACCCTTCCACGCCAGGAGCCGTCCGGCCCGATGGCTGGAGCGGTATCCGGTATTTTTTGTTGTGCCGCAGCGGCCGAGACCGTCACGCGATTGCGCAGCCGATTGATCAACGCCGGACCGATACCCGGCACCCGATCAAGCTCTTCGACTTGGGCAAACCCGCCGTGCTGCTCGCGATAGCGCACAATCGCCTCTGCCCGGCCCGGCCCGATGCCCGGCAGGCCCTGCAACTGATCGACGGTGGCCGTGTTCAGGTTGACCGTATCGCTTGCCCATGCATGAACGGCAGCAAACAGCATGACTGCAGCCAATACGCTTGTCTTTATGCGCATCTCGCCCCCCTCTCACAAGGTTATAGGACTGCCATTCGCATTTGCCAAACCGACCCTCCCGGCAGCGCCGCTTAGCGCGCGGCTTTGTGCAGATGCTGCACGTAACGCTCGACGCCCTGCTGGACAGTCAGGAAAGGGTCGAGGTAGCCGACCGAGCGCAGGCTGGAAATATCGGCCTGCGTAAAGCTCTGGTACTTGCCCTTGAGCGCCGCGGGGAAATCGATATAGCTGATGATGCCCTGCTGTTGCAGCTCGGTCAGACTCAACACCGGCTCGCCCTTGGCCTTGCGGCAGGCGTTCACGGCCGCCACGGCGACGTCGTTGAAGCTTTGCGATGCGCCGGTACCGAGATTGAAAATACCGGACAACTCCGGGTGATCGAGGAAGAACAGGTTCACCTTGACCACGTCCTCCACCGAGACGAAATCGCGCACCTGCTCGCCGTTGCCGTAACCCTCGCAGCCCTCGAACAGCTTGACCTTGCCTTCGGCCATGTACTGATTGAAGAAATGGAACGCCACCGACGCCATGCGCCCCTTATGCTGTTCGCGCGGACCGTAAACGTTGAAATAGCGGAAACCGACCACCTGGGCGCGCAGGTCGTGCATACGGCGGCGCAGATACTGGTCAAAAAGGAATTTGGAGTAGCCGTATACATTCAGCGGCGCTTCATGCTCGCGCTTTTCCTCGAAAATGCGCCCCGCGCCGTACACCGATGCGGACGATGCGTACAGCAGCGGCACGCCGTTTTCCTGACAGGCGTTGAACAGCGACACGGTGTAACGGTAGTTGTTGGCCATCATGTACTGGCCATCGGTCTCCATGGTATCGGAACAGGCGCCCTCGTGGAAAATCGCCTCCATGTTGTCGTCGAAGGCACCGTCCAGCACCAGGTCGAGAAACTCCTGCTTGTCGAGGTAGTCGGCGATTTCACAGTCGGTCAGGTTCTTGAACTTGTCGGCTTTTTTCAGATTGTCGACCGCGATGATGTCGGTGATGCCGCGTTCGTTCAGCGCCTTGACGATGTTGGCGCCGATGAAGCCGGTCGCCCCGGTAACGATGTAGTACATGTTCTTTTACTTTCCAATATGCCCTTGCGGGCCGTTAAACTCGAGCTGCTCAACAATCCTCGCAGGCGCGCGCCAGCTCGTCCGGATGCACCACGGCCGTACCCAGCTTGCCGACCACCACGCCCGCCGCGCGGTTGGCCACGCGCACGGCTTCGTGAAAATCCGCGCCGCTGGCCAGCATCAGGCCGAGCGTCGCGATCACCGTGTCGCCCGCACCGGACACATCAAATACTTCCTGCGCCTGCGTCGGCTCATGCAAGGACTCGCCGGCGCGGTACAGGCTCATGCCCTCCTCGCTGCGGGTCACCAGCAGCGCGGTCAAATCGAGGCTGCCGCGCAGGGCCTGCGCCTTGGCCTCCAGTTCCTCTTCCGAGTGCCAGCGGCCGGCCACTTCGCGAAATTCCGAACGGTTGGGAGTGATCACCGTTGCGCCGCGGTAACGGGTGTAGTCGTCTCCTTTCGGATCGACCAACACCGGTTTGCCATGTTCACGGGCAAAGGCAATCATTTTCTCGATATGATGCAAACCGCCCTTGCCGTAATCCGACAGGATGATGGCGTCGTGCTTGGGCGCCAGCTTATAGAAGTCGCCCAGCGCCAGATTGAGCACTTCATGATTCGGCAGGTCTTCAAAATCGATGCGCAGCAATTGCTGCTGGCGACCGATCACACGCAACTTGATGGTGGTTGAAATCGTGGCGTCGAAATGAATGGCCGGGTGAATCCGCTCTTCCGCCAGCATGCGGGTCAACGTTTTACCGGCCTCGTCATGACCGGTGACGGAGATCAGTGTCGCCTCAGCCCCCAGCGCGGCAATGTTGCGCGCCACGTTGGCGGCGCCGCCAAGGCGCTCCTCGCTTTTTTCCACTTTCACCACCGGCACCGGCGCTTCCGGCGAGATACGCGACACATCGCCGAACCAGTAACGGTCCAACATCACGTCGCCCACCACCAGCACGCGGGCCTGGGCCAGATTTTTCCAGTTCAAAGCCATGCAATCAGCCTTATTGTCTGCCAATCGGGTAATACTGCAAGCCGGCCTCGCGCGGCTGCGACGGTTCGTACATATTGCGGCCGTCGAAAATCACCGGCTGTTTCAGTTTGCTTTTGATGACGGCGAAATCCGGGCTGCGGAACACCTTCCACTCGGTCACGATCACCAGCGCATCGGCGCCCTCAAGCGCATCCATCGGGTTGTCCACCAGCGCCAGGTCAGTCCGCTCGCCGAAAATGCGCCCGGTTTCATGCATGGCCACCGGATCATGCGCCACCACCGTTGCACCACGCCGCCACAATCCTTGCATGATAACGCGGCTGGGCGCCTCGCGCATATCGTCCGTATTGGGCTTGAAAGACAGGCCCCACAGGGCGAACTTGCGGCCTTGCAGGTCTTCGCCGAAGTGTTTGACGATCTTGTCCAGCAGCACTTCCTTCTGCTTGTCGTTGGCCGACTCCACCGCACCCAGCACTTCAAGCTCGGTGCCGTACTCGCGGGCGGTCCGTTGCAGCGCCTTGACGTCCTTGGGGAAGCAGGAACCGCCGTAACCGCAGCCGGCATAGAGAAAGTGGTAACCGATGCGCGGGTCGGAACCGATGCCGTGACGCACATGCTCGATGTCGGCCCCCATCTTCTCGGCCAGATTGGCCAACTCGTTCATGAAGGAGATGCGGGTCGCCAGCATGGCGTTGGCGGCATACTTGGTCAGCTCGGCCGAGCGCACGTCCATCAGCACCAGACGCTCGTGGTTACGCTGGAACGGGGCATAAATCTGCCGCATGGCATTGGCCGCGCGCTCGTCGGAAGTGCCCACCACGATGCGGTCCGGCTTCATGAAATCCTCCACCGCCGCCCCTTCCTTGAGGAATTCGGGGTTGGAAACCACGCTGAATTCATGCTTCGCACCGCGCTTTTGCAATTCATCGGCCACCGCCGCGGCCACCTTGTCGCCGGTACCCACCGGCACGGTGGATTTGTCGACGATCACACGGTAGTCGTCCATGTATTTGGCGATATTGCGCGCGGCGGCCAGCACGTACTGCAAATCGGCCGAACCGTCTTCGTCCGGCGGCGTGCCGACAGCAATGAATTGCACGGTACCGTGCTTGACGCTTTCTTCAATGTCGGTGGTAAAGCGCAGGCGGCCCGCCGCCACGTTGCGCTTGACCATGTCTTCCAGGCCCGGCTCGTAAATCGGTATACCGCCCTGTTTGAGAATATTGATCTTGTTGACGTCCACGTCCAGACACAGCACGTCGTTGCCCACTTCGGCCAGGCAGGTGCCGCTGACCAATCCGACGTATCCGCTGCCAATAACGGTGATTTTCACTCTTTGCCTCCAGCCTGTTCAATTTCCTTGTTGATCTGTTGCAGCACGGCAACCGGGTCGGCCGCCTGGGTAACGGGCCGGCCGATCACCAGATAATGCGATCCCTGGGCAATGGCCTCAGCCGGCGTCATGATGCGGGTCTGATCGTCTGCCGCGGAACCCGCCGGGCGAATGCCGGGGGTCACCAGACAAAACCGCTCGCCCAACTGCTGCCGCAGGACGGCCGCCTCGCGCGCCGAGCACACTACGCCGTCCAGGCCGCATTTTTGCGCCATTTCCGCCAGACGCATCACCGTCTCTTGCGGCGTGCCCTGCATGCCGATCGCCTGCAATTCATCCGCCCCCATGCTGGTCAGCACCGTCACCGCGATCAGCAGGGGCCGCTGGGTCGAGCGCTCCAACGCCTCGCGCGCGGCGATCATCATGCGTTCGCCGCCGGATGCATGCACATTGACCATCCAGACGCCCAGACGGGCAGCCGCACGGCATGCCGCGGCAACGGTATTGGGAATATCGTGAAATTTGAGATCGAGAAACACCTCGAAGCCCAGCTTCTGCAGCGCATCGACGACTGCCGGCCCGCTGGCGGTGAACAGCTCCTTGCCCACCTTCACCCGGCACATGGACGGATCCAGCGTGCGCGCCACCGCCAGGGCCGACTCGGCATCGGCATAATCGAGCGCGACAATGATGCGTGACTCAGTTTGCATTCAGTACATCTTCCTCTTTACGGCGGGGCGGGAATGTCTCCCAGTTATTGCAGGCCGGACATTGCCAGTAGAATTGCCGCGCCATGAAACCGCAATGGCCGCAGCGGTAGAATGCCACCCGGCGGGTATGCTGGTGCACCAGCGCCTTGACCAGCTGCAGATCGCCCTGCCGCTCCGGCGGCGCCTGCATCAGCTGCACTTCGATCAGCTTGTCCAGACCGGTCATCGACGGATTGCGCCGCAGCTCGTCGCGCACCAGCGCGTAAGCCGCCGCCGGTCCCTCGACTTCCAGCATGGCCTGGTAGACGCCCGCCAACAGGTCCGGGGTGGGGTATTTCTGCAGAAAATCCTTCAACAGAGCAATACCGGCAGTCAGCTCGCCGCGCTGGCGGTACAGCTTGAGCAGACGGTCAACCAGCATATGCAGATAGAGCGGCTGCTGCGACTCGATACGGCGCCAGCTGTGCAAGGCCTGATCCAGTTGACCGGCCTGTGCCGCGATATCGCCCAGCAGCAGATTCGCCCGTACGCACAGGCGATTCACGCTCAGTGCCGAAGACAGGTGTTCTGCCGCTTGTTCGGACTGCCCCTGAGCCATTTCGATGGCCGCCTGTTCGCAATAGAACTGGGCAATTTCCTTGCTGCGCGACTGTCCCTGATCCTCCGCCAGCTCACGTGCCACTTCAATCGCCTTGAGCCATTCGCGCTCCTGCTCGTAAAGCTGCAGCAGAAAGACCAGTGACGATGCGCGGTATGCGGTGGTCAGCAACTGCCGATAATAGCTTTCGGCGCGATCCAGCAAGCCGGCCTTGTGGTAATCCTGCGCCAGCTCATGCAAGGCGCGCAGGCGTTGCTCCGCACCCAGATCGTCGCGTTCGAGCAGGCTGCCGTGCATGCGAATCGCGCGCTCCAGCTCGCCGCGGCGGCGGAACAGGTTGCCCAGCACGAAGCTCAGATCAAGCGTTTCCGGATCGTCATGCTTGACGATCTCCAGCAGGCTTTCAATCGCCTTATCCGTCTGATCGTTGATGAGGAAATTAAGGCCGCGGAAATAGGACCGCGGCAATTGCCGGGATTCGCGCAGCACATGCTGGATATCGATGCGCGCCGCCGCCCAGCCGAGAGCGAAAAACACCGGCAGCGCCCACAACCACCACAATTCAAACTGCATCGGCATCCCTTTCTTCTGCCTTGCCGTGCAGGGCGTTGCGCAAACGGCGTTCTTCCCGCTTAAGACGGAACAATTGCCCCGACATGGCAATCAGGGTCACGACGACACCGAGGGAAAAAGCCGTCAGCACCACCAGCACCAGCGGCGCCTGCCATTCCAGCCCCAGGTAATAACTGACGCGCACCAGCTCGCTATTTTTCAGGGCGAAGCCCAGCAGCAATAAAAACAGCAAGAAACGCAGCAACCAGGTGATATAACGCATCAGGCAATCGTATTATTCGCAATGTGTGTATTATGCGCCAAAAATGTGTCAAATGGATGGTGAGAAGCCGCCTATAGGCAAAATCTCGCCCCCCATCGATACGGCAGATAAAGAAAAAGCGGCATGCAAGCATGCCGCTTTTTACTTTACACCAGCCGTGCCGGATTTACCCCTCGAGGAAATCGACCCGTTCACGCAACTCTTTGCCCGCTTTGAAGTGAGGCACGTACTTAGCCGGTACCTCGACCTTCTCACCGGTCTTCGGGTTGCGCCCCAGACGGGGCGGACGATAATTCAGGGTAAAACTGCCGAATCCGCGAATCTCGATCCGGTGCCCGCCCGCCAGATTGCGGGACATGGCATCCAGGATCGTTTTTACTGCCAATTCAGCATCCTTGGTCACCAGCTGCGGAAAACGTGCCGTCAGCTTGGCAATCAGTTCGGATTTGGTCATGCCGACCACCTCTTATTACTCAGCTGCCTTGTTGTCCAGTTTCGCTTTCAGCAGTGCGCCCAGGTTGGTGGTACCTGCGCTACCCTGATCGCTGGCCATTTTCTGCATGGCTTCGCTTTCGTCGGCCATGTCCTTGGCTTTGATGGACAGGTTGATGGTGCGGTTCTTGCGATCGATATTGATCACCATGGCTTCCACTTCATCACCTTCCTTCAGGTGATTGCGGATGTCTTCCACGCGGTCGCGGGACACTTCGGAAGCACGCAGGTAACCTTCAGCGTCGCCGCCCAGATCAATCACCGCGCCCTTGGCATCGATGCTCTTGACGGTACCGCGCACCACGTTGCCTTTTTCATGGGAAGCCATGAAGCCGGACACCGGATCGCTTTCCAGCTGCTTGATACCGAGGGAAATGCGCTCGCGCTCAACGTCGATGGCCAGAACCACGGCGTCAACTTCGTCGCCCTTCTTGTAGTTGCGCACAGCTTCTTCGCCCGGCTGGCTCCAGGACAGGTCGGACAGGTGTACCAGACCGTCGATGCCGCCGGACAGGCCGATGAACACGCCGAAGTCGGTGATGGACTTGATCTGGCCGCGTACTTTGTCGCCCTTCTTGTGGTTGGCGGCAAAGTCGTCCCACGGATTGGCCTGGCACTGCTTCATGCCCAAGGAGATACGACGACGCTCTTCGTCGATTTCCAGGATCATCACTTCGACTTCGTCGCCCAGCTGGACAACCTTGGACGGATGAACGTTCTTGTTGGTCCAGTCCATTTCGGACACGTGTACCAGACCTTCGATACCCTGTTCGATTTCCACGAAGGCACCGTAGTCGGTCAGGTTGGTCACCTTGCCGAACAGACGGGTAGACTGCGGGTAACGACGGGACAGACCCACCCACGGATCTTCGCCCAGCTGCTTCAGGCCCAGGGATACGCGGTTCTTTTCCTGATCGAACTTCAGTACCACGGCTTCAACTTCATCACCTACGGCCAGAACTTCGGACGGGTGCTTCACACGACGCCATGCCAGGTCGGTGATGTGCAGCAGACCATCGATGCCGCCCAGATCGACGAAGGCGCCGTAGTCGGTGATGTTCTTGACGATACCCTTGACGCGGGCGCCTTCTTTCAGGTTTTCCAGCAGCGCCTGACGCTCTGCACCCTGAGTGGCTTCCAGCATGGCGCGGCGGGAAACAACCACGTTGTTGCGCTTGCGATCCAGCTTGATAACCTTGAATTCCATTTCCTTGCCTTCGTACGGCGTGGTGTCTTTCACCGGACGAATGTCTACCAGGGAACCCGGCAGGAAGGCACGGATGCCGTTGACCATAACGGTCAGACCACCCTTGACCTTGCCCTGTACGAAGCCCTTCACAGGAACGGCTTCTTCCATCGCCTTTTCCAGATCCAGCCATGCAGCCAGACGCTTGGCTTTTTCGCGAGACAGTTTGGTGGAACCGTAACCGTCTTCCAGCGATTCGATCGCTACGGTAACGAAATCGCCGACTTTAACTTCGATTTCGCCTTTGTCGTTCTTGAATTCGTCAGCGGGAATCACGCTTTCGGATTTCAGACCGGCGTTAACGATAACGATGGAGCTGTCCACGTGCACAACTTCGGCGGTAATCACTTCGCCGGAGCGCATTTCCTGACGCGTGAGGCTTTCCTCGAACAGCGCGGCAAAACTTTCCATGGATTCGGATGCAGGAGAAAGGGTAGTCATAACAGGTACTCGGTTAACTGCCATCGACCTTAAGGCAGGACAATCGGCAGGGTTGGTTAAACATAAACCAGCGAACTGGCTAAACTGTTTTATTACTCAAAACATCTAGTCTAGACTCAAAACATTTAATTAGACACGTCAAACGACAAAACGATCCAGCACAAACCGCACCGCCTGATCGATGGTCATATCCGTCGTATCCAGCAGGATTGCGTCTTCCGTCGGCTTGAGCGGCGCCACCGGGCGGGCCGCATCACGCGCGTCGCGTTCACGCAGATCCTGCAGAAGGGTATGGATATTAGCACCCATTCCCTTTTCGATCAACTGTTTATATCGTCTTTCCGCGCGCGCTTCGGCTGTGGCGGTCAAAAATATTTTCAGCTGGGCGTCGGGGAACACCACCGAGGCCATGTCGCGGCCATCGGCCACCAGGCCGGGCGAGCGGCGAAAATCACGCTGGCGCTGCAGCAAGGCATCACGCACCCTGGGCCATACGGCCACCCTGGATGCTCCGCGACCGGCTTCTTCGCTGCGAATGGCATCCCCCACCGCGGCGCCGGCCAGCCAGATTTCGCCTTCCTTGAATTGCACGTCCAGCGCACGGGCAACCGGCTCCAAACCCGCTTCGTCATCCCACGACACGTCTTGCTGCTGCGCGGCATAGGCCGTCAGGCGGTACAGCGCGCCCGAATCGAGATAATGAAAGCCGAGCTTGCCGGCCACAATGCCCGCCACCGTGCCCTTACCCGAGGCGGACGGTCCATCGATGGCAATAACCGGAATCACGTCGCTCATTTGGCCAACTTTCCGAATTCGTCAAAATAGGTCGGAAAGGTCTTCGCCGTGCAGCCAGGATCGTTGATGCGCACCGGCACGCCGCCCAGCGCCACCAGCGAGAAGCACATGGCCATGCGGTGGTCGTCATAGGTATCGATGGCCGCATTTGGAAGCAACTCTGCCGGCGGAGTGACTTTAATAAAGTCCGCCCCCTCTTCTACAATAGCCCCCACCTTGCGCAATTCAGTCGCCATGGCGGCGATGCGGTCGGTTTCCTTGACGCGCCAACTGGCGATATTGCGGATGGTGGTGCTGCCGTCGGCAAACAAGGCGGCCACGGCAATAGTCATGGCCGCATCGGGAATATGATTCAGGTCCACGTCGATGGCCTTGAGTTTACCGCTGCCGCTGGCTTCGATCCAATTGTCACCCATCTCGATCCTGGCGCCCATCAGCGCCAGCGTGTCGGCAAATTTCACATCGCCCTGTATGCTGGCCTTGCCCACGCCTTCTACCCGCACCGGCCCGCCGGCTATGGCGCCGGCCGCAAGGAAATACGAGGCAGACGAAGCATCGCCTTCGACGTGAATCACACCGGGGCTGCGGTAACGCTGACCCGGCGCGATGATGAAGCGTTCCCAGCCTTCACGGGTCACTTCCACACCAAAACGGCGCATCAGATTGAGGGTAATCTCGATATACGGCTTGGAAATCAGCTCGCCCACCACACGAATGGCCAGACCGCCCTCAACCAGCGGCGCGGCCATCAACACGGCCGTGAGAAACTGGCTGGAGACATTGCCGCGAATCGCCACCTCTGCGCCCGGCTTGATTGAGCCCCGCTCAATCTGCAGCGGCGGGTAGCCGGCATTGCCGAGGTAGCGGATATCGGCTCCCAGCTGCGCCAGCGCCTCCACCAGATCGCCAATGGGCCGTTCGTGCATGCGCGGTACGCCATGCAGGTGATAACTGCCGCCCGACAGGGCCAGCGCGGCCGTCAGCGGGCGGAAAGCGGTACCTGCATTACCGAGAAACAGATCCGCCTGCCTGACCGGAAACACCCCGCCCACGCCATGCACGGTATAGTCCTGCGATTCGCCCTGGCGCTCCACCTGCACACCCAACTGGTCGAGCGCAGCCAGCATGACGGCGGTGTCGTCGGACGCCAGCAGGCTTTTCACTTCGGTCACGCCTTCGGACAGGGCGGCCAACAGCAAAGTACGGTTGGAAATGCTTTTGGAACCGGGCAGAAGCACGGTGCCGGACATGCGGCTCACGGGAGCCAGATCGAGATATTCCATGTAAACCTCAAACACAATTCATTACGGCATCCACGGCTGGTATAGCCACTGATAGCCGTGATTTAACCGTTGGCAGGCCGGGGGCGCCCGGCAGCGCCCTTCTTTCTTTTGGGTCGCCAAAAGAAAGAAGGCAAAGAAAAAGCGACCCGCTATTCGCTGACTTCCCCGTGTTTGAGCGGGCGTGTGCGGGCGGCTGCGCAACTCGCCCTGGACAGGGCACACACCCCGTGCCCTGCTGCGGAGCTCAAACAGTGCTCGCCGACTTCCCCCACACCCACCCGCTCAAACCCGGCAGCGAATAAGGGGGAGTTTAAAAGCAACGGCAACACCCAAACCGTCTGCAAATCGCCTTCGCTGATAAAGTTGGATACGGCAGGCGCTCAGAGGGTTTAGTTTTTCCGGGTTCCCTTTTATTTGTCGCCGAGTGGCTGGATTTCTGGCGGGGGCTGACGGCGAGTACTGTTCGAGTTCCGCAGTGGGGCACGAAGTGTGTGCCCCGCCAGGGCGAGTTTACTCGCCACCCGCCAGAAATTCAGCCGCGAGGGGATGTCGACAAATTCAGGGTCGCCTTTTCTTTGGGTACTTTCTTTTGGCGAAGCAAAAGCAAAGTACCGCGCCGCCGGGCGCCCCCGGCCAGCCAGCCTTAGTCACACCACCAACAACCGCTACCCGCATACCCACAAAAATATTTCCCCTCCCCGCCAACTTTTCCCAAATCCACTGTCTTACTCACACAACCACAATCACTCCAGGGGATCTTTGCTCATGAGCGAAAAACCGAAGCGTCCTGTTCATCACACCATTGGCTACGCTTTGCTTGCCTGCGCCTTCATAGGCATCCTGGCAATGATGTTCCTGCGTCCGGCCTAGAAAGAGCCACCGGGAGGTCGGGCAATCCGGCCTGAATTCCCACTATTCTGTACACCGGACCACCCTTACCCCTTTTCCACTGACTCAACCCCACTTCTCCGTTATAATTAGCCATTTACAGGGCGGAAAACGCCCTTTTCGCTTTTGGGCATTGAGCTTTGGGGGATTCAGCAATGACGCAACCGATCGTCGGCGTCGTAATGGGCAGCAACAGCGACTGGGATGTGATGCAGCATGCCGTGGCGCAACTGAAGAATCTGGGGATTCCCCATGAGGCTAAGGTTGTGTCCGCCCACCGCACGCCTGATTTGCTGTTTTCCTATGCTGAAGAAGCCGCTGGCCGCGGCATCAAGTGCATCATTGCCGGCGCCGGCGGCGCCGCGCACCTGCCGGGCATGCTGGCTGCCAAGACCACCGTGCCGGTGCTGGGTGTGCCGGTGCCGTCGCGCTATCTGAAAGGTATGGATTCGCTGCTGTCGATTGTGCAAATGCCCAAGGGCATTCCCGTGGCGACCTTTGCCATCGGCGAAGCCGGTGCGGCCAATGCCGGGCTGTTTGCCGCCGCCCTGCTGGCCGGCAATGACCCTGCGCTGGCGCAAAAACTGGCCGATTTCCGCAAAATGCAGGAAGAGGCAGTGCATGCCATGACCCTGCCGGAGCTGCCATGATCCTGCCGGGCGCAACCCTGGGTGTGCTCGGTGGCGGCCAGCTGGGCCGCATGTTCACCGTGGCGGCGCTGACCATGGGTTACAAGGTGATGGTGTTGGATCCGGACCCGAACAGCCCGGCCGGCCTGATTGCCAGCGAACACCTGCATGCCGATTACCACGACCCGGCGGCCTTTGAGCGCCTGGCGACGGAATGCGCCGCCATCACCACCGAATTTGAGAATGTGCCCGCCGACGTGATGCGCCAGCTGGCGCAGCGTTGCATTGTACGGCCCTGCGGCGATGCCGTGGCGATTGCGCAGGACCGCGCGGCGGAAAAAACCTTTTTGCGCGAGCACGGTTTGCAGACGGCGCCGTTTGCCGTGGTGAATACCGCGGACGATCTGGCAGCCGCGATTGGCGTGACCGGCCTGCCGGCGCTGCTGAAGATCAGCCGCTTCGGCTACGACGGCAAGGGCCAGGCCAAGGTTAATTCGCTGGCCGAAGCCCAGCAGGCCTTTGCCGACATGGGCAACAATGTGTGCGTGCTGGAAAAACTGCTGCCACTGAAGCAGGAGCTGTCCATCGTGCTGGCGCGTGACGCGCAGGGCAACACGGCCTGCTACCCGGCCAGCGAAAATAGCCACAGCCAGGGTATTCTGGACATCACCATTGTTCCGGCGCGTGTAAGCGAGGCCGTGGCCGAACAGGCCCGCGACATGGCCACCCGTATTGCCAACGAACTGGATTACTGCGGCGTGCTGGCAGTGGAGTTTTTCCTGCTTGAGGACGGCTCGCTGGTGGTGAACGAAATGGCGCCGCGCCCGCACAACAGCGGCCACTATACGCTGGATGCCTGCCATACCGATCAATTCGAGCAGCAGGTGCGCGCCCTGTGCGGCCTGCCGCTGGGCGATACCCGCTTGCTGTCGCCGGTGGTGATGGTGAACCTGCTGGGCGATGTATGGGGCGACAGCCAGCCAAACTGGGAAGCCGTGCTGCGCCATCCACAGATCAAGCTGCACCTGTATGGCAAACTGGCTGCCAAGCCGGGCCGTAAAATGGGCCACTTCAACTGCGTGGCGGCGACACAAAAAGAAGCACTGGCGCTCGCCCTGCAAGCACGCCATGATATCGGTATCAACACCAAACCGCATCTGCTGGACGTTTGAGGAGGACACATGCACCAACCCATACAAGAATTCAATAAACGTGCGCTGGAGTTCGTTGAACACATCGGCCTGCTGGTCATTGTGATTGCCACCATCATGGCCACGGTGGCCGAGGTGCGCACCATGTTCGAAAATGGTGCAGTCAAGCTGGAAGACCTGCTGATGCTGTTCCTGTTTCTGGAAGTGCTGACCATGGTCAGCTTGTATTACCGGTCGGGCAAATTGCCGGTGCGCTTTCCGCTGTATATCGGTATGGTGGCGCTGGCGCGATATCTGGTGCTGGACATGAAAGCGATGGATGAATGGCGCATGCTGGCTGTGACCGGCGCCATTCTGGTGCTGGCGATCGCTGTGCTGGCGATCCGCTACGGCCATGTACGTTACCCCTACAACGAAGAGGAAGGGCATGGCTGAAAAGCCGAGGTAAACCCATGAAAGACCAGAAGACCTACGTCGGGATCTATAACGACGAACAGGGCGGCATGACCCACATTGCCATGATCATCAAGGATGCCTGGCTGTTCGATTTGCTGCCGGAAACGGAAACCTGCGAGGGCTGGTTGCCGACGCAAATCCAGGTGCTGTACGAAAAAGTGTACGCCGCCTGGGAACCGTATGGCCACATGCCCAGCCGCCTGCCGCCGGAATTGCGCGAGAAGCACACGCGCATCCACGAAAAAATGATGCACTATGGCCGCGATCACGGCTGGAATCCGGAGCTGGGCGACGACGACTGAGGCCGGCCCGCTTCGAGTCCGGGCAATAGAACTTAGGCAGGCTGATGGCGGATTTCGAACTTGAGCACCTTGGCCGGTGCCTCGACCTTTTCGCGTGAGGCCACCAGCTGCAGCGCCTTGTGGAATTCGCTCTGCAGCCGGCCGCTTTCCTCGATGCCGCGCGCGGAATAGCAGACCAGCTCGTAAGCCACCGGGTCTTCCAGCGACTCGCGCCGGTTGGGATGAAAGTTCTGCCAGGCGATGTCGATCAGACTTTTGTTCACGCCGTCGATGAAAACGATCTCGCCCGCGTCTAGAATGGCCAGATACTGCATCGAGCGGATGGGCAGGAAGACCACGCCGGTCGGGCTATGGGAAAGCAGGGTCTTGGCCAGGTTGTAAGTGGCAGCAGGAAGATGACGGGGTCCCCGCTGCAATTCGGTATCGCGGTAACAAGTGATTTCCATAATGTACCTCAATCGGGAAGCATAAATATTTTAACGGCTGGCAGGCCGATTCATGTAGCCTGCCCTGCACTTTTAAGACACAGATCAGGTCATTGGAGTTCAGCATGAACCATGCCATGTACGAATCGAGCATCAAAAGCCTCAAGCTCCTGCACAAGGGCAAAGTGCGCGACATTTACGAAGTGGACGCCAATCGTCTGCTCATTGTCACCACCGACCGGCTGTCGGCTTTTGACGTGGTGCTGCCCACCCCGATCCCCGACAAGGGCAAGGTGCTGTCGGGCGTATCCAATTTCTGGTTCGGCAAACTCGGCCATGTGATCCCCAATCACCTGACCGGCGACGCTGCCGAATCGGTCGTGGCTGCCGATGAAAAAGCGCAGGTAGAGGGCCGGGCCGTAGTTGCCAGGCGCCTCAAACCGCTGCCGATCGAAGCGATTGTACGCGGCTATCTGGTGGGCTCGGGCTGGAAGGAATACCAGAAGGAAGGCAGCGTGTGCGGCATCCCCCTGCCGGCCGGCCTGGTCGAGGCGAGCAAGCTGGAGCAGCCGATCTTCACCCCATCGACCAAGGCTGACGTGGGCGACCACGACGAAAACATCAGCTTCGAGAAAGCCGAGCGGCTGATGGGCAAGAAACTGGCCGCGCAGGTGCGCGACGCGGCCTTGCGCCTGTACAGCGAAGCACGTGATTACGCCTCCACCCGCGGCATCATCATTGCCGATACCAAGTTCGAATTCGGCCTGGACGATGCCGGCAAGCTGTACCTGATTGACGAGGCGCTGACGCCGGATTCATCCCGCTTCTGGCCGGCCGACCAGTATCAGCCGGGCAAGAACCCGCCCAGCTTCGACAAGCAGTATGTGCGCGACTGGCTGGAAGCATCCGGCTGGAACAAGAAGAACCCGGGGCCTGTATTGCCGGCCGAGGTGGCCCAGGTGACGGCGGACAAGTACGCCGAAGCGTTCAAACGCCTGACCGGCGCGTAAGCAAGCCCGAGCACTATTCGGGCAGGGTCTCGACGGCGTTGCGAGCCCGGGCCCAGGCAATGAATTCAGCGGCCGGCATGGGTTTGGCATAATAATACCCCTGCCCTTCCATGCAGCCCCATTGCAGCATGGCGTTGAGCTGCGTTTCGGTTTCAATGCCTTCCACCAGCGTCCGCAGCCCCAGCGTATGACCCAGGGCGACCACCACCTCGGCGATGCGTTCGGATTGGACCGACAGGCCGATGCCGCGCACGAAGGATCGGTCCACCTTGATGCAGTCGATCGGCAACTGCTGCAGGTAGGACAGCGAGGAAAAGCCAGTACCGAAGTCGTCCAGCGCGATGCTCACTCCCAGCAGTTTCAGGCGATTCAAGCTCTGCAGCGCGGCATCCATGTCGCCCACCATCAGACTTTCGGTAATTTCCAGCTCCACCGCCTGGGCCGGCAGGCGCGTTTCCACCAAAATCTTGGAAATCCTATCGGCCAGGATCTGGTCGTGCATTTCCACGGCCGACAGATTGAGCGCCACCCGCAGCTCGGGCAACTCCTGCTTGCGCCAGAAATTCACCTGGGCACAGGCGGTGCGCATGACAAACTCGTCGATCGCCCCGATCAAACCCACGCGCTCGGCCAGGGAAATGAATTCCGTCGGCGAGATGAAGCTGCCATCCTGTTTCTGCCAGCGCACCAGGGCTTCCACCGCCAGCAATTTGCCACTGCGCAGGTCCACCTGCGGCTGGTAATACACCTCAAACTGCTCCTGCGCGATGGCTGATTTGAGCTGCGCCACGATATCCAAATGCTTGCGTGCCGCGTCCGACATACCGGACTCGTAATAGACGCAATGACCGGCCCCCAGGTGGCGCGCACGGTTGAGCGCACTCTCGGCATTTTTCATGGTTTCAACGCCGGAGTTCTTGCCCGGCACCACATCCGCCAGACAAGCAGATGCCGTCAATGGCAGCGACAGGTCGTCGATAATGAAGGGGGCCTCGAATTGCTGCAGCAGATCGGATTCGCTGATAAACCCGCGGGCATCGAACACGGCGAAGATATCCGGCCCCACCCGCACCACCGGCGCGTTATAGACACGGAAATTGTTGCGCAAGCGGTTGGCCACCATCTGGATGACCCGGTCGCCGATCGTGGTACCCAATGCCACGTTGATATCGGAGAAATGGCTGATATCGATCAGCCCGACCACCCCGCCGGCAGATCCCTCGAGTTTGTCCAGCCGGTCGATCAAATGCTGGCGGTTGTTAAGGCCTGTCAGCGGATCGACAAAGGCGACACGTTCAAGGTCCTGATTCAGCTGCACCAGCCGCGCAGCCGCCTCTTCCCGATTTTTTTCCATATTCCGCTGCAGCGCAAGCGCCAGCCGGTAGACCAACAGGCCCGCCAGCAAAAACATGGCATACAGCCAGGCAATGCGGTGAATACGCGCCCAAAGCGTGCCATACAGCGCGCTGACCGGCATGGACAGCACACTGGTCAGGTGCAGATCGGGGATACGTTTGGCCACGCCGATCCGGTTGCCTCCCCACATGTCCGCCGCACCGTAGTATTGACCGGCAGCGGCAATCGAGCTAGTGAGAAAACGCATCTGCGCGGCAGTCAGCGGCGTGCCGTAGGTCTTTTCCCATTGCTCGTGCGGCAAGGGGTTGACAAACTGGTAATAACCGTCGTCGCGCACCAGCGCCACATTGGCGTGCTCAGGCAGGCGCATGTCCAGCCAGCCATTGAGCCCGCGCTCCAGAGCAATACCGTTGGTCATGACATATTTGACTGCGCCGTCCGCGTCACGCAAGGCATAACGCAAGGGCACCATCCAACGACCGAAGAGGGAAAACTTATAGGTTCGTCCCATCATCATTTCGTTGCTGGCCAAGGCCTGCCGGAAAGACTCGGCCGAACCGCTGTTATTCAGGAGATTGGGCAGGGGTTTGCCGGGCGGAATACTGGAAACGAGAATCAGCTGGCCATCCGCCCGCGCAAGCCCAAAACCGACCAGCGCCGGGTTCGCCTGGCGCATCACATTGATCAGGCGGCGCGCTTCTTCGCTTTGGTTGAGGTTATTCAGGGTGACCAGCCGCTCGCCCAGCAACAACAGCATGGAACGCTGATACGCCACCATGTTTTGGGTGACCTCCACCATCAGATTGTTCTGGTGGCGCAGCTCGGACAGTTTCTCCTTTTTCACATCCTGCCATGCCTGCATGATGTAGAGGATGAATCCCAGCGTCAGTAATAGCATACCGGCCAGGTAAAGCGACAATAAAGGCATGCGGCCAGTCATGAACCGGCGGCTGAGCCAATTTTTTGCCCGCTCCAGCGGGCTCGGTGCATGCATATAAGGGTATGGAGTATGGGTGCGTCTGACCGCACCTTGTAATCATTATGGTTTGATTACAGCTACTATAGCTCAAACCCGGAAGGTGAGGAACCCTGAAGCCGGAAATGCTTATAAAAATAATTAACTGATTGCCATAATAGATTGGTTCTAAATGATTTACTGCAGCAAAGACCACAGCATACGAACCCCTAGCAGCAACAGCAGCAGGGCAAAGCCCTTTTTCAACAGCCGAACCGGCAGACGATGCGCCATGCGGGCACCGAACGTGGCCGTCACCACGCTGGCCAGAACGATGCCCAGCAGCGCCGGCAGATAGACATAGCCCAGACTGCCCGCCGGCAGGCCAGGCTGCCCCCAGCCATTCCACATGTAGCCGACCATGCCCGATATGGCGATAGGCATGCCGATGGCGGCCGAGGTGCCGATGGCGCGGGGCATTTTCACATTGCACCAGAGCTGGAAGGGAACCGACAGGCTGCCGCCGCCGATGCCCACCAGACTGGACACCCAGCCGATCACGCTGCCGACTGCAACGAGTCCGGACCAACGGGGCAGGGTACGATGCCCCGCCGGCTTGAGCTCAAACCACATTTGCAGAAAAACGATAAACAGAAAAAATACGAAAAACAGCTGCAAGGAGGCGCCAGACATGCCTGCCGCAAACTTCGAACCGACCAGGGTGCCCAGCACGATGCCGGGCGTGACACCGGCGACCGCACGCCAGTCCACGGCCTGATGGGCGTGATGCGAACGCACGCTGGAAAGGGAGGTAAAGACGATGCTGGCGAGCGAGGTACCCAGCGCCATGTGCATGACCAGCGCGCGGTCCATACCGTGGGCTTCCAGCAGCCAAGCCAGCACGGGCACGATGATGAGCCCGCCGCCCACCCCCAGCAAACCCGCCAGCCAGCCGGCGAACGCCCCCAACCCGAGGTAGAGGGGCAGTTCGCCCCAGAACATCAGCCCTGTTCTTTCAGATTCAGCGCTTCTTCGTTATAGGCGCCGTCGATTTCACGCACCATGTCCTCCACCAGACGGAAGCCTTCCACCGGCGCATCGTCTTTCATGTAGAACAGCCGCATGGGACCCATGGAGTTGATGGCAGTGGCGCGGTCCAGATCGGCATCCGGCGAAGCGACGCCGGTTTTGGCGTACAGTTCGCGGATAATGTGGCCGGCCGTCTCGTTCTTGTGGCTGCCGGCCTGTGCCTTGCTCAGGGTTTCGGCGGCGGCGCCGTCCATGATGTCGTATTTGCAGTGGGCGCCCATGTAGGTCAGCAGTTCGTTAAAGGTCATCGCGCTTTCCTTATTGTGAAAACAAATCATCGGGTGAGTTTGACAGCGCAATAGTATAGCAAAATACTCGGGTATTGCGCCATCTGCAGCGCTAGAATACCCGCTATACTGCACGAAAACAGCCCGTTTCCCGGCACGCCAGCGGCAGCCGGGATCACCATAAGGATAAGCCGCGTGGCCGAACGCCAACCCCTGTCCCAAACCCTGCGCTCCCTGCCGGCCGGCATCTGGCTGCTCGGCTTCGTCTCCCTGCTGATGGATGTGTCATCCGAACTCATCCACAGCATCCTGCCGCTGTTCATGGTCACCGTATTGGGCACGTCCATGGTGACGGTGGGATTGATCGAGGGCATTGCCGAAGCCACGGCCGCCATCGTGAAGGTATTTTCCGGCACTTTCAGCGACTATCTGGGCAAGCGCAAATGGATCCTGGTGACCGGTTACGGCCTGTCTGCCCTGACCAAGCCGATTTTTCCGCTGGCCAATACCATCGGCTGGGTGTTTACCGCGCGCTTCCTCGACCGTATCGGCAAAGGTATCCGCGGCGCGCCGCGCGATGCCCTGATAGCGGATATCACCCCGCCCCCCTTGCGCGGCGCCGCTTACGGCTTACGTCAGGGGCTCGACTCGGTCGGCGCCTGCCTCGGCCCCCTGCTGGCCCTGCTGCTCATGACGCTGATGGCGGAAAACCTGCGCACAGTGATGTGGCTGGGCGCAGTACCCGCCATTCTGGCGGTGCTGCTGCTGGCAACCGCCGTGCGCGAACCGGAGCACCGGCAGGCCACAGGCAAAAAAATGACTCTCAGCGCCGCTACCCTGCGCGAACTGCCGCTGCATTTCTGGCTGGTGGCGCTGCTGGGCAGCGTGTTCACCCTGGCGCGTTTCAGCGAAGCCTTTCTGGTGCTGCGCGCGCAGGATAGCGGCATCGGCTTGAGTCACGTGCCGCTGGTGATGGTGATCATGAATGTGGTATATGCCCTGCTGGCCTACCCTGCCGGCCAGATTTCCGACCACCGCAGTCCGTTCGCCTTGCTGCTGGCCGGCCTGGCCGCGCTGATCGCCTCGGACGTGCTGCTGGCACTGGCCCATTCGCCCGCTCCTGTATATGCCGGCGCCGTCCTGTGGGGCCTGCACCTGGCGCTGACACAGGGGCTGCTGTCCAAGCTGGTGGCCGACACCGCGCCGGCTGAAATGCGCGGCACCGCCTTCGGCCTTTTCCATCTGGTCAGCGGCATCGCCCTGCTGCTGGCCAGCCTCATTGCCGGCCTGTTGTGGCAACGCTACGGGGCGTTCGCCACCTTTGCCGCCGGCGCCGTCTTTGCGAGCATCACCGCGGCCGGTCTGCTGCTGTACCGTTTTGCCGTACCGCGGAACACGGCATGACAGTCGCACTGCTCTACACCGCGCTGAGTCTGCTGGCCTTTATTCTGTACGCCATCGACAAAACCGCCGCCCGCGAAAGCCGCCACCGTATCGCCGAACGCACCCTGCATGCCGTCGGCCTGGCAGGCGGCTGGCCGGGAGCGCTGCTGGCTCGGCGACTGTTACGTCATAAAACCCGCAAGCAGCCGTTCAGGACCGTCTTCTGGCTGACTGCAGCCGGCAATCTGGCTTTGCTGGGGCTCATTTATTTGCGGATTACGCCATGAGGCCAAGCCGCCTGCCGCTGATCGTCAAACTCGCCTACAGCCTGTTTCTGGCGGTATTGATCCCCTATTACTGGCGCAGCTACGGCCCGACCAATTTTCTCTATTTTTGCGACGTGGCCCTGTTACTGACGCTACCGGCACTGTGGCGCGAATGGTCCTTGCCCGCTTCTGCCGCTCTGGTCGGCATTTTGCTGCCGCAGCTTTTGTGGATGGTGGATTTCCTGGCCAGCCTGACCGGCCACCCGCTCACCGGCATGACGGCCTATATGTTCAATCCGGCCATTCCGCTGTTCACCCGCAGCCTGTCGTTTTTCCACTTCTGGCTGCCGCTGTTTCTGCTCTGGCTGGTCTACCGGCTGGGGTATGACAAACGCGCATTCGTCAGCTGGACACTGGCCGCCTGGGGCCTGCTGCTGATATGCTATTTTTTCATGCCGGCCCCGCCCGCGCCGGCCGACAACCCGGCCTTGCCGGTCAACATCAACTACGTTTTCGGCCCCAGCGACAGCGCTGCACAGCAGTGGATGCCGCCGCTGCTTTATTTGGCTCTACTGCTGCTGGCACTGCCGCTGCTGGTGTTCTGGCCGACGCACTGGCTGTTGCAACGGTTTTTTCCACCGGCTGTCAAACATTGATACTGAAAGGATTCGGGCATGGCCAAGCGCTTCACCCAGATCGAACCCGCGCAGCAGGATTTTATCGCCCGGCAGAAACTATTCTTCGTCGCCACCGCAGCCGCAGCGGGCCGGGTGAACGTTTCGCCCAAGGGAACGGACAGCTTGCGCGTACTGGGACCAAACCGGGTGATCTGGCTCAACCTGACCGGCAGCGGCAATGAAACCGCCGCTCACCTGCGGCAAAACGACCGCATGACGCTGATGTTCTGCGCTTTTGAAGGCGAGCCGCTGATCCTTCGCCTGTACGGCCAGGCCCGCACCATTCAGCCCGACCAGCCGCAGTGGCACGCCCTGCTGGCGCATTTCCCGGATTTGCCGGGCGCACGGCAAATTTACGATCTGACCGTCGATCTGGTGCAGACGTCGTGCGGCTTCGCGGTGCCCTTTTTCGATTATGTCGGCGAACGGGAGCAACTGAACGACTGGGCGGAAAAGAAAGGGCCGGACGGCGTCCGGCAATACTGGCATGATCGCAACCGCGTCAGCCTGGACGGCTACCCAACCGGCATGCCGGACGATCAACCCGGCCTGACCGAATAAGCGCTGCCGTGGATACCATCAGTCACGCACTCTGGGGCTACGGCCTGTTCGGCTTCCGCCAGCAGAAGCCGCGCCCCCTGCTGGCCCTATTTTTCGGCGCCATGCCCGATCTGATGTCGTTCGGCATCTACCTGCTGCTGCACGTGATCAACGGCAGCTACCACCCCGGCCCGCCGCCGCTGACCGCATTGCCGCCCTGGCTGTTCACCAGCTACAGCATCGGCCACAGCTTTATCATCAGCTTCGCAGTGATCGGGCTGGTGGCACCGATGCGCCGGGATATCGCCTTTGCCATGCTGGCCTGGCCTTTCCACATCCTGCTGGACGCCCCCTTCCACGCCAGAACCTATTTCCCCACTCCCATCCTGTGGCCGCTGTCGAACATTTCCTTCGACGGGATTTCCTGGGCCAATCCCTGGGTGTGGTTCCCCAACGCGGCCGGCGTGCTGTTGCTGTTACTCTACCGCCGCGGACAAAAGCGGCAAAAAGAAAAACCGGCCAGTTGAAGGCCGGTTTGCTGACTATTGATCGCCTAGAAGCTGCGGTTGCAGGGCGTCGACTTGCCGCGCCGGTAATCGCGCCAGGCAAACAGGTAGGTGCCGACAAAAATACCGGCGATCGTCGCCAACACGGCCATTTTGCCTTCACCCAGCATCGCCACCGCCGAGCCCGGACAGGAACCGGTCATGCCCCAGCCGACACCGAAGAGAATCGCCCCCAACCACAAATCGCGCGTCATCGGCTTGCCGACAAAAGTCAGCGCTTCGCCGCTGAACAGGGCGCGTGCACGGGCAAGCCTGAGCAATTGCACGCCGAAACCCGCCACAAGCACCGCAGAAGCAATCACCCACAGCAATTGCAGGTCGCGAAATAAAAACAGGTTGATGTAATTATCGAATGTGGTAGCGCCCGCGCGACTGAGAATAAACCCGAATAGGATGCCGAACAGTATGAAACTGTATTTCATAACTTACCTGCCGAGCAGATAAAACAGCAATTGCACGAAGCCGAGACCGCTGGCGAAAAACAGTATGGCGGCGGCAAAGCTGGGCGGATTCAGCAGTGCGATTCCGCTGATGGCATGGCCGGAAGTGCATCCCCCGGCCATCCGTGCGCCCAGCCCCATGACGACCCCGCCGATGAACAGCACCGGCAATTTGACCCACCAGACGGTCGGCAGCAGATCGTCGTACAGTCCCATGTCGAACGTCGGATGCCATTCAAACCCAGGCGAGGTAAAGGCTGCAATGAATGAGCCAATCGGCAGACCGAGCAAGAACCACAAGCGCCAGCTATTGAAACTGCCATGCTCAGCGTTTTGGAAAAAAGAAAGCCGCGAAAAAGGGCTGATGAAATTGCAATAGCCGCTCGATACACCCAGCATACGCCCGCTCACCCAGTGCTGGATGATGACGTACGTCCCCACAGCCACGCCGCCAAGCCAGCCCGGCCACACCATTACCCCATCCATTTTTAATGCCCCAGAAAATATTTGCGTTATTTGGCTTGGTCTACGCCAAGTCCATTAGCACTCTATTATGCTGCAGGCATTATTGTAGCCGGATGGAATAAAAGCCACTAGCCCCTGATGAGAAAACCGAGCATTAGAATGACGACTGTGAGGAGTAAAAACAACAAGCGGTTCTGCCACTTGAGCTGTTGTGCAATGGCATCGAAGGCGGACGACTGGCTGCCGTCCGGGCTGAGCGCACGATAGGCCAGGCGCGGCAGCTTGGGCAGCAAGGCCCCCCATTGCGGCGCCTCGTCGCGCAGACCCTGCAGGAAACCGCGCCAGCCCACTTGCTCGCTCATCCAGCGTTCCAGAAAGGGTTTGGCGGTTTTCCACAAATCCAGATCCGGGTCCAGCTGACGCCCCAGCCCTTCGATGTTGAGCAGGGTTTTTTGCAGCAACACCAGCTGCGGCTGCACTGCCATATTGAAGCGGCGCGACGTCTGGAACAGGCGCAACAGCACCTTGCCGAAGGAAATCTCTTTTAACGGCTTGTCGAAAATCGGCTCGCACACGGCGCGAATGGCGGCCTCGAATTCGTCCACCCGGGTGTCCGCCGGCGTCCAGCCGGATTCGATATGCGCCACCGCCACCTGGCGGTAATCGCGCTGGAAGAAGGCGAGGAAATTCTGCGCCAGATACTGCTTGTCGATGTCGTTGAGCGTACCCATGATGCCGAAATCGAGCGCAATATAGCGGCCGTCGGGCGCCACCATGATGTTGCCGGGGTGCATATCGGCATGGAAAAAGCCGTCGCGGAACACCTGGGTGAAGAAGATTTCCACCCCCGCCTGCGCCAGCCTGGGGATGTCGATGCCCTGCTCGAGCAGCTTGTCGACCTGGCTGATAGGCGTACCGTGCATGCGCTCCATCACCATCACGTCGTTGCTGCAGAAATCCCAAAACACTTCCGGCACCACCAGCAATGGCGAATTGAGGAAGTTGCGGCGCAGCTGGCTGGCGTTGGCGGCTTCGCGGGTCAGGTCCAACTCGTCATGCAGGTGCTTTTCGAACTCGGCCACCACTTCGCGCGGACGCAGGCGCTTGCCGTCTGACCACAACCGCTCCAGCAGCCAGGCGCCGATTTCCAGCAAGGCGATGTCCTTGCTGATGATATTGCCGATGCCGGGGCGCAGGACTTTAACCGCCGCCTCGCGGCCATCGGGCAGCACGGCAAAGTGCACCTGCGCCACCGAAGCACTGGCGACAGGCTGTTCCTCAAAGTGGACAAACACCTGGCTGGCCGGCTTGCCGTAGGTTTTTTCCAGCGTGGCCAGTACGGCGCTGCTGGCAAACGGCGGCACCTTGTCCTGCAGTTTGGCCAGCTCGTCGGCAATGTCGGGCGGCATGAGGTCGCGCCGGGTGGACAGCATCTGGCCGAATTTGACGAAAATGGGACCCAGCGCTTCCAGCGCCAGGCGCAGGCGCACCGCGCGCGGCTGAGAAATCGGCCGCCAGAACAGCAGGCCGCGCACCAGCATGTGGGCGAAACGGAAGCGGTCATGGCCGAGCAGGAATTCGTCCAACCCGAAGCGCAAACCGACCCAGACAATACGGAACAAACGGAAAAGACGCATTACTTCGCCTTGTTTTGAAGAAGCTGCAGGCGTTTTTCCAGACGGTCAGCAGCCTCGCGCACCTCGTCCACCTCCTTGACGAACTGCTCAATTTGGCGACGCTTGGCAAGGATATGCGCCTCTTCCTCGGCATATTCCACGGCAGCCTGCATGAGTGAACTGGCACCGGCCTTGCGCGCGTCGAGCCACTCGCGCACCGTTTTCACCAGCCGATGAGCGGCCACATCGCCCATGACTTTGGACAAGTCTTCCTCGATATCCCAGCGCACGGTTTCCACCAGATGCGACACCGTCTGGGCCAGCTGCATGTCGCCTTCGACGTGCAATTCGCGCAGCACCTTGTCGTCCTTCATGGCCAGGCGCAGCCACTGCCCGGGCGTCAGATAAATGGTGGTATGCACATCCTTTTCGGCGTCGGCTTCAGCCACTTGCCCCGCCACATCGATCTCCAGCCGAATCACCAAACCGGCCAGATCAAAGACTATGCGCTTGCCCGCCTGTGCAGCCAAACGTAACCGCGCCGAGGGCGCGTCTTTCAACACATGATTGATGAAGGCAACGGCAACCGCTGCGGTAAAGGGGGGCGTCATCAGAACTTGTAGCCTTTATGCAACGCCACGACCCCGGCGGTCATGTTGTGGTATTCCACCCGCTCGAAACCGGCATCCAGCATCATGCCCTTGAGGGTTTCCTGGTCCGGGTGCATGCGAATGGACTCGGCCAGGTAACGGTAACTGTCGGCGTCGTCGGCCACCAGCTTGCCCATGAACGGCAGCAGTTTGAAGGAATAGGCATCGTACACGGGCGCCAGCGGCTTCCACACACGGGAGAATTCCAGCACCAGCAGACGACCGCCGGGGCGCAGTACGCGATGCATTTCCTTCAGCGCCAGATCCTTGTGGGTCATGTTACGCAGACCGAAAGCCACCGTCACGCAATCGAAGAAATTATCCGGAAACGGAATCTTTTCGCCATCCACCTGCACGGCAGGGAAGGTGTAACCGGCATCCAGCATGCGGTCACGGCCGACGGTGAGCATCGAGTTGTTGATGTCGGTCAGCACCACCAGGCCGGATTTACCCACTTTCTTGGCAAACTGCAGCGACAGGTCAGCCGTGCCGCCGGCAATATCCAGCACCCGGCTGCCCTCACGCACACCGCTCTGGGCAATGGTGAAGTGCTTCCACACGCGGTGCAGCCCGGCCGACATGAAATCGTTCATGATGTCGTATTTGCTCGCCACCGAATGAAACACCCCGGCCACTTTCTTGGCTTTCTCGGCTTCCGCCACGGTCTGAAAGCCAAAATGTGTGGTTTTGTCGTCGCTCATAATAAATTCCCAAGTCGCTGCTGTTTGCTGTTCACCACTTACCGCTCACCGTTCACTACTCGCCGATCAGATCAGCGACTCGCGCGATGCGCCGGCTTCCTGCATCTGCTGCAGGTAACGATCCCACAGCATATCCTGCTTGAGGCCGAGTTCGTACAGGTAATCCCAGGAATACAGCCCGCTGTCGTGACCGTCGGAAAAGACCAGCTTGATGGCATACTGCCCCACCGGCTCGATACCGGTGATTTCCACATTCTTTTTGCCTACTTGCAACACTTCCTGGCCGTGGCCATGACCGCGCACTTCGGCTGAGGGGGAATACACCCGTAAAAACTCACACGGCAGCTCAAAGCGGCTGCCATCGTCAAAAGCGATTTCCAGCTTGCGCGAGACCTGATGCAGCTTGATTTCAGTCGGGCGCGGCGTATCTTTGTCCAGACCAGACATGACTGATTCCTTGATCGGTTTCTTTAAACCGCTAATGTTAACCCAGCGGGGGGAAATCGCCAATTTCACCACGGCCATCCTATACCTCCAGCGGGTCCACATCGATGTTCCAGCGCAATTCGCGCGAAGCGATCCGCCACAGCTGCGGCTCCCACTGAAACAGCATTTTCTGCAAGGCCTGACGCGACTCCGACTGAATCAGCAACTGCCAACGATGCCGGTTAGCAACACGCGGCATGAGGCTTTCCACCGGGTCGAACACCAGTACCAGATCGG
>JAJZTZ010000096.1 GCA_021847305.1 Pseudomonadota bacterium
CCGCCAGACCGGCCAAATCCTCGACCGACAAGGCTTGCAAACGATTCCCCAGAACCGCCTCCAAAGCCATTTCCCAGCCTTCGGCTATCTGAATCTGTTGCCACAGCCGTGGCAATTGCTCCAGCCCGAACTGACGCAGGATGTTTTGCTGGTCGCCACTGGCGGCGCTGCGCTGCTGCAAATTATTGAGCGCCGACCAGTTGGCCTCCAGCCGGGTAATATCCCCCACACGGGCCGCCACAGCGGCCTGGGCAGCCCGTGCAGAGGCCTCTTGTTCTGCCAGTCGGGCTTCCAGCTGCGTCAATTCCTCACGCAATTGTTCCTGCTGCAGCTCCAGTTCGGCCAGTGCCTCCTGTTGCAGGGCGAGTTCATCCTGATCGACATTTTGCAGCCGGGATGATTCTTCCTTGAGTCGCTCGATACGCTGCTGCAATTGCATCACGGTCCGGGCTGCATGTTTGCTGTGGCTTTCTTCCAGCTGCCAGCCCTGCTCTGCCTGTGCCAGCTTCTTCTGCAGCGCCTGCATTCGTTCGCGCTGAGTACGCCAGGCAGTCTCGACTTCCGGCAGGCTCAGACGCGCGTTTTCCGCCAGTTCGCGGCACTCGGCCACGCGTTCCTGCACCTCGGTACGAGCCTGTTCCAGCTCGGCCAGCTGGGTGCGCGCCTGTTGCTGGTTGCGCGCCTCTTGTTCGCAATACTGTTTTTGTTCCTGAATCTGACTGGCAAGACGCTGCCGCGTGGCATGCAGAAACTGCAGCTGCTGCTCCAGTTTTGCCACTTCGGCATTGCTTTCATATACGGCCGCCTGTGCCGCATGAAGCGCCTGATTGGCATCATCAAAGCCGATGCGTGCGTTCGCCAGCCGGGTTTCCACTTCACGTAGCTGCGCCAGGCGGGCCTCGTTGTCAGTGGTGAGATCGCGCAGATTTTTTTCCAGCCTCTCGCGGTCACGCTCGGCATCACGTTTGCGCGCCAGCCATAGCAAAGACTGTGCATGCGCCAGTTCTGCCTGCAATTGCTTGTATTGGGCAGCAACTTCCGCCTGAGCACGCAGGTGTTCCACCTGCTTGATCAGTTCCTGACGGATGTCTTCCACCCGCTGCAGGTTTTCATGCGTGTCCTCCAGGCGCCCCTGGGTTTCCTTGCGGCGATCCTTATAGCGCGAAATCCCCGCCGCTTCTTCCAGATAAAGCCGCAGATCTTCCGGCCGCGCCTCGATAATGCGCGAAATCATGCCCTGTTCGATGATGGCATAGGCGCGCGCACCGACACCGGTGCCGAGAAACAGATCGGTAATGTCCTTGCGGCGGACAGCAATGTTGTTGATGTAGTAGGTCGAGTCGCCGCTACGCTGCAGCACGCGGCGTACCTGGATTTCGCTGTAGGTGGACCACTGGCCGTGCGCCCGCCCCATGCTGTTGTCGAAGTTCAACTCGACGCTGGCGCGCGCGACCGGCTTGCGCGTGCTGGAACCGCTGAAAATGACATCCTGCATGGACTCGCCGCGCAGCTGTTTGGCCGAAGACTCGCCCAGCACCCAGCGTACGGCATCGATCACGTTGGATTTGCCGCAGCCGTTCGGCCCGACAATGCCGACACGTTGCCCCGGTACGGGAATGGTGACAGGGTCGACAAACGACTTGAAGCCGGCCAGTTTTATTGAAGTGAGGCGCAAATTGATGTGGGCGCGGTGATCCGCGTCTAATTAAGCTAAAATAGCATTTTATCGTGTTTCGTGAGACAACTGAATGCCTACCGAACCAAGCAAAGCGCTGGAAACGTTTGACAACCCGAATCCGGGGCGTGACTACCACATCCATATGGAAATCCCCGAATTCACCTGCCTGTGCCCGAAAACCGGCCAGCCGGATTTTGCCACCCTGTATCTGGATTACATTGCCGACCAGACCTGCGTCGAACTGAAAAGCCTGAAACTGTATATCTGGTCGTTCCGCAACGAAGGCGCCTTCCATGAAGCAGTAACCAACAAGATCCTCGACGATCTGGTCGCTGTTACCCAGCCCCGCTACATGCGCCTGACAGCAAAATTTTACGTACGCGGCGGCATTTTCACCAATGTAGTGGCCGATTATCGCAAGCCGGGCTGGCAACCACAGCCCCGCGTCGACCTGATGCAATTCGAGCATCAGTCCAATTTCCGCGGCTAACCGATTGTTTTACCTTGGGATCGACTTTGGCACCTCCGGCGCCCGCGCCTGTGTCATCGATCCCGCTGGCCTCACAGTAGCCGAACATCGGCTGGCACACCCGGTCGTAACCGATGCCGCTCTCCCCGACAGCTGGTTTACCACCCTGCAACAGCTCATTCTTGGCATCCCTGCTGCCGTTCGGCTTAAAATTGCCGCGCTTGCGATAGACGGCACCTCCACTACCGTAGTGCTATGCAATAAACAGATGGAACCCGTATCTGCGCCGCTGTGGTATCACGACAGCCGGGCCCGTCTGGAGGCGCTGGAACTGGAACAGCTGGCGGGCAAGCACATCGCCGCATCGGCGACGTCCAGCCTGGCCAAGCTGCTGTGGTTAAGCAAACAGAACAGCAGCACGGCAGCACATGTTCTGCTGCACCAGTCGGACTGGCTGAGCGCAAAATTGTGCGGCGTTGCGGTAAGCGACTATCACAATGCTCTCAAGCTCGGTTATGACCCGCAAGCGGCGGATTACCCGGAATGGATAAAAGCACTGCCGCAGGCACGGCTGTTACCCCGTGTCGTCGAGCCAGGCAGCCGCATTGCCCCGGTACAGGCTGAGCTGAACGCGCAACTCGGTCTGGCTCACGGCTGTCTGGTTCATGCAGGCACAACGGACAGCCTGGCAGCCCTCATGGCAACCGGCCCGGTAGAGGAAGGATTGGGTGTCACCTCGCTGGGCTCGACACTGGTTCTCAAACAAATCAGCCCGGTACGTATCGAAGATGCCGACCATGGCATATACAGCCACAAATACGGCAGCTACTGGCTGGTAGGTGGCGCCTCCAACTCAGGCGGAGCCGTTCTGGCACACTATTTCTCTGCGGCAGAGTTGCAAAAGCTCAGTGCCCAGATCGACCCCGATCTCCCGGGACCGCTGGATTACTATCCCCTGCTCAAACCCGGCGAACGTTTCCCAGTCAGTGACCCCGCCTACGAGCCGCGCATGACACCAGTGCCATCTGACCCGGCGGCTTTTCTCCAGGCCCTGCTCGAAGGCATAGCCCGTATAGAAGCAGCGGGATACGCCTTGTTTGAACGGCTTGGAGCGCCTAAATTAAAGTATGTGGTATCGACCGGCGGAGGCAGTTACAATCCGGTTTTCAGCCGGATTCGCCAGCGCCTTCTGGGTGTTCCGGTCACGCAGGCAAAACATACAGAAGCGGCCTACGGAGCAGCACTGCTGGCAGCCGGTAAAATTTGGGGACAGTCATGACACCAGAACAACAAACCATCCGCGTCAATCTGCAGGCTGGCCTGCGTTGGAAACCCGTCAGTGAATGGCCCATCAATGATTTTCCCCGCTGGATGTGGCGCAATGCGGTTGTCCTGCGCGCCTTGAGCACGCTTGAGAGCACGGCGGAATGGGAGCCGGACACATCCGACCCGCAGCAGCGCCAGATTGAACGGCTGGAAGCCAAAATTGATATGGCTGTAAGCATGCTGGCACAACTGCTGGACACGCAGGGGCATTGGCCGCACATGCAACCTTGCCAGCTGTTTGCCAAAGGCCTGATTACCTCTACCTCGTTGAAGCTTGATGAAGGTGCGCATGGCATAGTGGAACTGTATCTGGATCATCGTCTGCCGCAACCGCTCATGTTGCCAGCCAGCATAGGCAGCAGCCAGCCTCAGGATGGCGGGTTGTACCGGCTGCAATTTGACTGGTTCGGACTGGATGAGCATGTCACCGAATGGCTGGAACGCACTATCTTCCGCCTCCATCGCCGGGAAATTCAGATACAGCGGGCATTGAAGTAGCCGCATATCATCATCGTGCCATGCGCTGCTCAAGCCATTTTTGCAGTTCCATGAGCAAAAAGAGCAGCACCGCCCCTGCTGCCCCCGCAAACAACAACAATACGGGCGGTAAAGCCAGCTCAAAGGCCTGTGCAAGTGGCGCATAACCCAGCAAGACAAGTTGCAGAGCCAGCAGCGCCAAAATAGCCGGCCACAGCATGCTGTTGCCGCGTAGCAGGTCACGGTTAAGCAGATTGCGGCTGAAGCGCGTGTTAAAAAGAAAGGCAATCTGTCCGAGCACGAGCGCGGTCACGCTCCCACCTCTGATTTCCTCGAGACTGGCTCCAGCAAGCGTGCCAATCCGGTAAACGAGGAAAGTGACTCCAGTCAGCAGCACTGAGGCAACTGCTATACGTCTTAGCGACTGCAAGGTCAGCATCCGATCGGTTTTCTTTCTTGGTTCGCGCCGCATCAGGCCTGCTTCGGCGGGCTCAAACGCAAACACCAGTCCAAGACACACGGAAATTACCAGATTGACCCAGAGAATCTGCAATGGTGTCACCGGCATAATGCCGCCGGCAAACAGTCCGCCGATCACAACCAGACTTTGACCGCCATTGGTCAGCAAGGAAAAGTGAATGGCCTTGCTAAGATTGGCATAGATTCGCCGCCCCTCTTCCACGGCCCGTTCGATGGTGGCGAAGTTATCGTCGGCCAGGACCATCTTGGCTGCTTCACGGGCAACCGCGGTACCCTGCAGTGCCATCGCAATGCCGATGTCCGCGGCCGCAAGCGCCGGTGCATCATTAACCCCGTCACCGGTCATCGCAACGGTCTCCCCCGCTGCCTGCAAGACACGCACCAGACGTAATTTGTGTTGCGGACTCATTCGGGCGAACAGGTCAACGTCGAGAACGCGCTGCTGCAAGAGCCAGTCATCCATGGAGTCGATGTCATTTCCAGTCAGTACCAGACCGTTGGCGCCAATACCCAGCTCCTTGCCGATTGCCGCCGCGGTACTGGGATGATCACCGGTAATCATTTTTACCCGGATGCCTGCTGCCATACAGCGTGCCACCGCTTGACCGGCTTCCGGCCGCAACGGATCCTTCAGCCCGACGAACCCCAGCAGGGTCAGGCCGGCCTGCACATCGCCCCAGTCAAGCCCGGTCAGCGGGTGCTCCAGTGGTCGCATCGCAACCGCCAGGACGCGCATGCCAGAAGCAGAAAATTCGGCCAGCTGACGGTTCCAGTAATCCCGATCCAGGGGCTTGCCGGTACCGTCCTGCAACTGCCAGATACAACTGGACAACAGTTGTTCCGGAGCCCCCTTGATGTAGATGTAGTCATGCCCTGCACGGTCGTGATGCAGGGTGGCCATCATCTGATAGGCCGGATCAAACGGAATGACGTCTTTGCGCGGGTATTGGCTGTCCAGAACCGGGTGATCAACCCCGGCGCGCCCGGCAAACGCCAGCAGTGCAGCCTCGGTCGGATCGCCTTCCAATAGCCAGTGCTGACCATCGAAGATCAGGTTGGCATCGTTGCACAGCGTTGCCGCCCGGGCCAGTTCGCGCAGCTCGTCAAACAGGGTGAGCGCCCGATCCTCCTGTTGCCGGTAGATTTCGCCTTGCGGAGCATACCCTTCCCCCTCGATACGGAACACACTGTCGGCAGTCGCAGCTTGTACGACAGTCATGCGATTCTGTGTCAGCGTGCCGGTTTTATCGCTGCAGATCACAGTAACGGCCCCCAGCGTTTCCACTGCAGGAAGTTCGCGCACTATTGCCCGACTGCGCGCCATGCGGTGTACCCCCAGAGCCAGGGTGATTGTCAGCACGGCCGGCAGACCTTCAGGTATGGCGGCCACTGCCATGGCGACGGCTGCCTGAAAGGTATCGGTAAGCGGCAGATGCATGATGCGCCAGGCTGTCAGCAGCAACCCGACCGACAGAAGCAGAATGAGCCAGGACAAGACATTGGCCAGGCGGTCCATCTGTGCCAGCAAAGGCGTGGTGGCCGGTTTGGTCTGTGCCACCAGAGTGGTGATGCCGCCCAGCTCCGTGGCAGATCCCGTTTCCACCACCACCCCCTCACCCTGGCCGGCAACCAGCAACGTACCGGCAAACAGCATGTTATGGCGTTCAGCCAAAGGCGCGGTTTCAGTCAGGATTCCGTCGAACTTGTCGACTGGTACCGATTCTCCCGTGAGCGCCGATTCATCAGCACGCAACCCGCGCCCGCCAAGCAGACGAATATCGGCCGGCAAGCGGTCACCCGCCTGCAGCACGACCCGATCTCCGGGAACCAGTTCCTCAACCGGCAAGAGCCTGTGGCGGCCATCGCGAATGACGCTGCAGTGATGGGCGACCAGGGACTTGATTGACGCCAGCGCTGCTTCAGCCCGATCCTCATAAATGAATCCCAATACCGCATTAGCCAGCAGGACAGCGAAGATCACCAGCGCATCGCCCCATTTGCCGATAAACAGACTGACCAGGGCCGCTGCCAACAATACGTACAATAAAGGGCTGGCGAACTGCCGCAAAAAGCGCTGGATCATGCCGGGACGCCGGGCCTCAGGCAGGCGGTTGGGGCCAAGTCGCGCCAGTCGCTCGGTCGCTGCGACCGAGCTCAGGCCAGCGGCGCCGCTGTGCAGCATCTCGGCACAGGACTGCGCATCCACTGCATGCCAGGGATACGCCTTCATTGTGACCTGTCTCCCTGCAACCAGGCCCCCTGCTGCTTGGAGAAAATCACTTCAATCTCTTCCACGATTGCCTCCTGTCGCAGGCGATTGATTTGTACCTTGAGCGCATCGGATGAATCATTGAGATGACGAATCGCCCCTTCCATTTGTCCCAGCCGCATGTGATTTTCTGTTTGTAAGGAAATATAAAGCGCCGCGAGCAAGGAATGATACAGCCAGTGTCGCGCGAGCGCTGCAAACAGGCTTTCAGGTGACACATTAAGCCGCGCAGGCACGAGCGCGGCATTTTCCTGCGGCTCCGCCTTAAAGGGCAAAATGCTTTCGCGTTGCAAACCGTCCGCCGAGGGATAAACAACCGTGACCTGAAAAAAACCGTCGGCCACCAGGATGCGGTCGAGCTGCTCAACCAGCGCTTCAAGCACAGCGGAAATTTCCAACGCGGTGTTTGCCCCTGCCACCACCGGCATCCCATCCGCTGCACTGCCGCATGAGACAGCAAGCCGGCTGCCCACCAGGATGATTGCAGGACGTGGGGCACGCTCCAGCAGGCTGTAGACATGGTTTTTGGGCGCATCATTGAAGCTGGCGCAAAAACCACGCTCAGAGCCGATAACGATGTAAATTTGCCGGTGTTCTTTCTGCAGCGGTGGCACAGCGTGCGTCAGAGCATAAACTTCCATTGCCTGCCGTACGTGCTGCCGGCAGACCTGCTGTGCCAGTGTCAGACGACTGACCCGATGCAACTCGACCTGGGCAAGGTTTTTCATTGCCCCCATGATCTCCCCGAGATCACCGTACAAAGCCAGTTGCTGCTCCGCTTCATGCCGCTGCGACACGGGCAATCTCCAGACAGCGGCGCACTGCTTCCACCCAGTTTTCGCGCGGCGCACTGAGGGGCATGTCGGACTGGGCCAGACAATCGCACAGTTGTTGCAGCAGGTGTTGCAGATTTTGCGGCGCCTCGTCATCCAGCAAGCGCTCGTTATAGGCAATCAGCCAGGCCAGCTGCGACGTTGCCGACAATGGCCCAAGCCGGTCCTGCAGCAACATCTTGCGCAACAGCTGGCCGCGACGGATTTTCTCCTGCATTGCCGGTTCAAGTTTGGTGCCGAATCGGGTAAACACTTCCAGCTCCAGAAACTGCAGATAATCCAGACGAATCCGCCCTGCCTCGCGCTTGATCGCCGGATGCTGGGCCTTCCCGCCTATGCGTGATACGGAACGAGTTACATCAATCGCGGGCAACGTACCGGCGGAAAACAGTTTTTGTTCGAGATAGATTTGTCCGTCGGTTATGGAAATCAGATTGGTCGGAATGTAGGCAGAAATTTCTCCCTGTTTGGTTTCCACGATCGGCAGCGCCGTCATGCTTCCCCCGCCTTTGGCCGGCGCAAGCATGGTGGAACGTTCCAGCAAACGGGAATGCAGATAGAAAATATCGCCCGGATAGGCCTCCCGCCCCGGCGGGCGATGCAACAGCAGCGACAGCTCACGATAAGCCTGGGCATGTTTGGTCAGGTCATCGTAGACAATCAGGGTATGCCTGCCCGCCCGCATCCACGTTTCGGCAATGGCGCAGCCGGAAAATGGCGCCAGGTAGCGGATACCGGGCAGTTCATTGGCCTCGGCCACGACGACCACTGTATTCGACATGGCCCCGTGGCTGCGCAGCGTTTCCAGAGTGGCCGCTACGCTGGAGCGGGTTTGGCCGACCAGCACGTAAATACAGTAAACACCCTGCCGCGCCTGATGAATGATGGCATCCAATGCCAGCGCGCTTTTTCCCAGACCGTCGTCGCCAATAATCAGTTGCCGTTGTCCGCGGCCTACAGGAACCAGCGTATCGATGATCTTGTTACCGGTATACATGGGCTCCGTGACAAAGTCGCGGTCGATAATGGGCGGAGAAGTGATGTCCAGCAGCCCGTTCGTACTGGTTTCCGCTGCCGGCTTACCATCCAGAGGCCGTCGTCGAAAAGGGT
>JAJZTZ010000097.1 GCA_021847305.1 Pseudomonadota bacterium
CGAGTCGCGCGAGCCGGGCATGGGTATGGCCACACTGGGGTTTGCCATTATCGGCGTGATCCTTATTAACGGGTTGTTTTCCTTCTGGCAGGAGTTTCGTGCGGAGCGGGCCCTGGTTGCGTTGCAGAAGCTGCTGCCAAAACAGGTCAAGGTACTGCGCAATGGGCGAATGGAGCTGCTGCCTGCCCAGATGCTGGTGCCGGGCGACGTGATTGCACTGGAAGCGGGCGATGAGATACCGGCGGACTGCCGGTTGATCGAGGCGTTCGACGTACGCGTCAACAACGCGACCATCACCGGTGAATCGGTTCCGCAAGTGCGTGATGCGGAAGCGAGCCGGGAAAGCGAACTGGTGGCAGCGCGCAATATTCTGCTGGCCGGCACTGCCCTGGTGTCCGGCGAGGCGCGGGCGCTGGTGTTTGCAACCGGGGCGCACTCCCTGTTCGGCCAGATTGCGCACCTGACCCAGAGCGTTAATCTCAGCATTTCCCCGCTGCTGCAGGAAATCCACCGGCTCAGCCGGCTGATTGCCGTACTGGCGCTGCTGCTTGGCTTGGTGTTTTTCCTGATCGGCCAGAGCATGGGGCTGTCGTTCTGGTCGAATGTTCTGTTCGCCGTCGGCATCATCGTCGCCAACGTGCCCGAAGGTCTGCTTCCTACCGTTACCCTGGCGCTTGCCATGGGAGCCAGACGCCTGGCGGCGCGCAATGCCCTGATCCGGCATTTGCCGGCTGTGGAAACGCTGGGTGAGGTGACCGTCATCTGCTCGGACAAAACCGGTACCCTGACGGAAAATCGGCTGTCCGTGCAGCAGGTGTTTGCCGCCGGCCAGTGGCACACGGCGACCAATGAACAGGAAATCAGCGCGTTGGCGCGAGCGTTTCCATTGCTCTTCAGCGTCGCGTCGGCCTGTCACTCGCTCGAGCGTGTGGAAGGCAAGATGTTCGGCGATCCGCTGGAGACGGCACTGTATGACTTCGCCAGCGGCGCGGGGGTAGCCGAAGCCGGCACGCGGCTGGCCATTTTTCCCTTCGATTCGGAAAAGCGCCGCCTGTCGACACTGCAGCACCACGCGGATGGACTCATGCTGTACAGCAAGGGAGCGCTGGAGGCGCTGCTGCCCCTGTGTACCGCCGTGCTTGGCGGCAATGGCGAACAACAGCTGGACGAAACGGTACGCCAGTCTTTGCTGGCCGCGCAGGAGCAGATGGCCGAGAACGGCTTGCGCGTGCTTGCCCTGGCGTGCCGCCCGGTGGCGCAAAACGGTACGCGCGATGAGCTGGAGCGGGATCTGTTGCTGCTTGGGCTGGTGGCACTGCAGGATCCGCCCCGGGCGGAGGTGCCGCACGCAGTGGAAATGTGCCGCCGCGCGGGGATTCGCGTCATCATGGTTACCGGTGACCATCCGGGGACTGCCAGGGCCATTGCCGGGCAGATCGGCATGTTGCCCGAGGGCAATGGCCGGGTCGTGCTGGGTGAGGAGTTGTCGCACCTGACCGACACCCAGCTGCAGTTTGTGCTGGAAGAACCGGCGTTGGTGTTTGCCCGGGTGACGGCGCAGCAGAAGCTGCGCATCGTGCAGGCCCTGAAGCACAAGGGCGAAACCGTCGCGGTTACCGGCGACGGGGTCAACGATGCTCCGGCGCTGAAATATGCCGATATCGGCGTGGCCATGGGGCGCAGCGGGACCGATGTGGCGCGAGAAGCTGCCGACATGGTGCTGCTGGACGATAATTTCGCCACCATCGTCAACGCGGTGGAAGAGGGACGCGCGGTTTATGCCAATATTCGTAAATTTCTGACTTACATTCTGACTTCCAATATCCCGGAAATCGTGCCGTATCTGGCATTTGTACTGTGCAAGATCCCCTTGCCGCTGACGGTGATCCAGATTCTGGCGGTGGACCTGGGGACCGATATGCTGCCGGCCCTCGGCCTGGGGGCCGAGCCGCCAGGGCCGACGGTGATGCACGAGCCGCCGCGACGCAAAACCGAGCGCCTGCTGGATACGGCCCTGCTGTTACGGGCATATGGTTTTCTCGGCGTGCTTGAGGCAGCTGCCTCTCTGGCGGCGTTTTTCATGGTGCTCTATGCGGGCGGCTGGAAGCCGGGTATGGAACTGGCTCACGACAATACACTCTATATGGCCGCGACAACGGCGTGTTTTGCCGCCATCGTGGTGGCGCAGGTTGCCAATGTGTTTATTTGCCGTGATGCACGACTGGGTGTCGCGCAACTGCCCTTGTTCAACAACCGGGTCATTTTCGCCGGCATTGCCGTGGAGTTGTCGCTGCTGGGGCTGATTGTCTTTACCCCGCAGGGAAATAGCCTGTTTGGCACGGCGATATTCCCGGCATCAGTCTGGCTCTGGATCGGTGCATTTGCCGTTGCGATGCTGCTGCTGGAAGAAGTGCGCAAGGCCATACAGCGGCGGCGTGCTGCTTGGAAACAGTCTTGATCCGGGCAGGGCAGTAAATAAAATGTGAAATAAGATGGGCTTTTGCATAAAATAAGACTGTGCCGCAACACTTTGGTTGCGGCACGGTCAAATAATAGAACAACCGGGTCCATGGGGACTCGGGTCAGTGACAGAGAGCGTGGTTTGACAGATTTCAGAAACAGGCGTGCTTTTGCCCGACAGGTTGTGCGTCTAAATGGAGAAGCCAGCGGTCCGGATGGTCGCATGACGCGGGTGGAAATCCGGGATTTTTGTCCGGGAGGCATGTTGCTTGCCTACGGCCAGGTGGCGCAGGGCGCGGCCTGTACCCCGCCGAGGGATTCCATCATATCGGTTCGCTGTTTGTTGCCGGGGCATTCGGCCAGCACGCTGCAATTCAGCGGCAAGGTTGTACGGGTGGATTCCTGCTCCATCGGTCTGTCGTTTATCGATCCCGACAAGGCCGCTCTGCGGGTGCTGTATGCCTATGTGAAGAATCTGCGCGAAGCCGAGGTGCCGCAACGCCATGTCACCGCGGTGGATACTTCCAGCCAGCCCTTGCGTGCCAGTCCTGCTGAACTGTTGCAGGGCTGTCGCCAGCGTGTGCTGGCAGCCTTGCCGGAGCTGATGAATGCTTACTGGCCAGCGCTCAAGGACCGCTGGTTCAATCTGTCCAACGAGAACCGCGATCTATCCCAGGCCTGCTTCAACGCCATGCGCAAGATCGATTCGGACATGCCCTTGCTGGCGCAAAAATTCTCTACCGCAATGCGCGATCGGCTGATCAAGCTGGCGGTTGAAGATACCGGCACCAGTGGATTGGGCAAAGCCGCGTTCTCGCTCGATGGTTTGTCGCTGGTGGAAGAAGACGAATTCCAGAGCTGGCTGCTGGTTGCCGATGTGGCGCGTAATGTCGAAGCCGACTGCCGCATGAATCTCACCAATTTCGGCATACGCCTGGAGAAACTGCTGGGCCGTTCCGTCGACAAGAGCGACAACCCGTTCTGGCCGGATGCGTTTGCCAAGGCACTGCAGGATATGTTTGCGGCCATGCAGGTCGAGCCGGCTCTGCTCAAATCGGCATTCCAGGTGTTTCAGACCGTGCTGGTGCCGGCGGCGGAAAAAATCTACCAGAGTCTGAACGAATATCTGGCGGATGCTGGCGTGCTGCCCGAGTTGGGTTTTAAACTCAATAAACGGCCATCTTCGACTGCAGCGCATGATACGCACCCCGAGCCGGCTTCTCTGGGCAGCCATGCCCCGGGCGGGGCCGAGCCGACGGCGGCAGCAGCGCCGGCTCAGGCCATACAGCATGCAGTGCCGGCGCCATTGCAGTCAGTTCCTGAGCCGGTGGCGGGGGCGGCCATGGCTCCGCCCATGCCGACTCCGCAAGAGTGGTATCGCATTGTTCAGTCGCTGCAGGAGCTGCGCAGCCAGGTTACGGAACAGGGAAGACTGTTGCAGCACGAGGCGGAAGCGGGCTGGGCTGGAAGGGTGTCGGCCGATCAGGACGCGCCGCGGCAGGAGCCGGTGGCGCCTCAGCCGGCTGACACGGCGCAGCCAGCTGCGACAGCCGCTACAGCCGCTACACGCGAATACACTGCTGATGAAATCCTCTCGGCGCTTTCTTCACTGAAACTGTTCGGCCACTCGGGGGCCAGCCATCATCTGGCCGCCGAGGTCAATGCCATGCTGCTCGACAGCCTGTCAGAAGGCAGCGCTGACTTGGCGGTGGACGAAGTGCATGCCAGCCTGCCGGGGCGCGAGGCGAGCATTCTCAATCTCACCGGCAATCTGCTCGATTCTGTGGTGCAGGACAGATTGGTGGCCGAAAGTGTCCGTCCCTGGCTGGAGCAACTGTCCATCCCTCTGCTCAAGCTGGCAATCCGCGACGACACGCTGTTCTCTGATCTGCAGCACCCGGCGCGCCAGTTGCTCAACACACTGGCGCAGCTGGAGTTCTACGGCGAAGGCGACGCCTCGCAGCATCGCATCCGCAGCCGGGTCAATGCGCTGCTCGACAGTCTGGTGAGCAAGGAGCACGTGAGCCCGACGGAAATCGATAAAGTCGTGCAGGAACTGAGTCTGATCGTTCGCATCCAGCAGCAGGCGTTCAGCGAGAATGTACGGGATGTCATCCGCCAGTGCGAGGCGTATGAGGCGCAAACGGCCGCTCAACCGCACAACGCTGCGGATGACACTGCGTTGAGCGCGGAAGTGCGCGAATGGCTGAAACGCCTGAAGCATCTGTCGGTTGGCGATGCCGTGCTGTTTGACGCCACCACGCATCCCTATCGCCTGAGCCTTGCCTGGCGCGCCAAAAATGGCAACCGTTTTGCTTTTGTCGATGCCAAGGGCAAGCTGAACAAAACGCTGGAGCCGGTCGAGCTGGCGCAAATGCTCGACAGCGGTACGGCAACCGTCATGGACGACGGCAGCGAACCGCTGCTCGACCGGGCGCAGTATTCCATGCTGCAGAAAATGCATCGGGAACTGCTCTACGAAACCACGCATGATCCGCTCACCAGCCTCATCAATCGGCGCGAATTTGAACGCCAGCTGGAAATCCTTCATCAGGCCGTGCATGAAGGGGATGCCACCGGGGTGGTGGCGTATCTGGATATTGGCCAGCTTAATGTCGTCAATAATGCGTTCGGTTATGAGGGCGGCAACCGGTTGCTGCAGGAGCTGGCGGCCATCCTGCGCCAGGAAGTTGGCGAGCGCGGCGTGGTCGGCCGGCTCGACAGCGATGAATTCGGCATTCTGCTGCACCCGGCCACCCGCATGGAAAGTCTGGCGATCATGAATCAGATTCGCGAGCAGGTGCAGGCGTACCGCTTTGTGCAGGACGGCAAGAGCCTGGCGGTGACGTACAGCGCCGGTCTGGTCGATGTCAGCACGCCGCTTGAGTCTTATGGCGAGGTGCTGCAGGCGGCGGAAAGCAGTTGCCGCACAGCGCGCGACAAGGGCAGCTACTACGTGCAGGTATTCAGCCAGAGCAACGACCAGGTGTCGCAACGCATGAAGATGTCCAAGTGGTTGACCCGCATCGATGAAGCGCTCGACAAGGGGCTACTGGAGCTGCGCTATCAGCCCATTGCCCGCATCACGCCGTCTGGTCATACCATCCACCATGCCGAAATACTGCTAGGCGTACGTAACGACGAAGGCGTGCTGATTTCGCCAGTGGAGTTTATTCTTGCCGCTGAACATCTGCGTCGTATGACGGCGGTAGACCGCTGGGTAGTGGAAAAAATGTTTGCCTGGCTGGCGGCCGGAATGGGGAATGTGGACGGCGTACAGCTGTATTCCATCAACCTGTCAGGTGCCTCGCTGAATGACGAATCGTTTGCCGATTTCATTATCGAGCGGGCAGCCAGTATGCACGTGCCGATGGACCGGGTGTGCTTTGAAGTCACCGAAACGGCCGGGGTCAACAGCCTTTCCGATGCGGCCGCCTTTATTCGCCGGGTCAGGGAAGCCACCGGTTGCGCCTTTTCGCTGGACGATTTCGGCAGCGGCATGTCTTCCTACGCCTACCTGAAAAACCTGCCGGTCGATTTTCTCAAAATCGACGGCGTATTCGTCAAGGATCTGGATAAAAATCCGGAGGACCAGGCGGTGGTCCGCTCCATCACTGAAATCGGCCATTTCATGGGCAAGCAGGTAATTGCCGAATATGTGGAAAATGCAGCCATTCTGCAAATTCTGCGCGGCATCGGTGTCGAGTTTGCCCAGGGCTATGCAATCGGTCGCCCGACCAGCCTGCCCGACAGTGCCCGTGTCTGAGACATGGCATGGGGCCGTGCGTCCGGCCCCAGTTCCCGCTGCTTTCGGTTATCGGTCGCATAAGCCCGGCCATGAATGGCCAGATAAGGGCTGACAAACTTACTCATTCCGCTAATATGAACAGTGTCTAGACCACAAGGTTCCTGAGAATGAAACACTGGATTGCGACTAACCAGCTGGGGCATCTGGACGACATCAAAGTCGGCGAACTGCTCGAACTGGTCGTCAACAGTGCCGCCGTGGGCGTGTGGGACTGGCATGTGCAAACCGGTGAAGTCATACTCAACGACCTGTGGGCGAAAATGATCGGTTATCAGCTGGAAGAGCTGGAGCCAATTCATGTCGAAACCTGGTTCGGCTTACTCCACCCCGACGATCTGGCGACAGCCCACCACCTGCTGGAAGAATGCTGGCAAGGCAAGACGGAAATCTTCCGTTGTGAAACCCGTGTCCGCCATAAGGACGGCCACTGGGTGTGGGTGCAGGATACCGGCAAGGTGGTTGAGCGCGATGCAGCAGGGCATCCGCTACGCATGGTGGGCACCCATGTCGATATCAGTCACCAGAAAGAAACAGACCAGCGGCTCAAGGATGCCGCCAATCTGTTACGCAATGTGCTGGATGCGGCAACTGAACTCGGCATCATTGCCACAGACACGGACGGGGTCATCACCCTTTTCAATGCCGGTGCTGAACGCATGCTTGGCTACAGGGCGGCAGAATTGGTCGGCCGGCAGAGCCCGGCCATTTTCCATCTGGCAAGTGAGGTGGAGCGACGTGGACTTGAACTGAGTCGCCTTGTCGGCAAGCCAATCGAAGGGTTCCGGGTGTTTGTGCACCAACCCGAAATATACGGCTCGGAAACGCGCGAGTGGACCTATGTGCATAAAGATGGCGCACAGTTTCCCGTATCCCTGGTGGTCACGACGATGCGCAGCGAAGAAGGGGAAATTCTCGGTTATCTTGGCATTGCTGAGAACATCCTGGCCCGCAAGGTCGCCGAAGAATCGCTGCGCGATAGCGAAGCCCGTTTGCGCGGTCTGTTCGAATTGTCGCCCGTCGGCATCGCGCTCAACGACATGGAAACTGGGGATTTCATCGAAGTAAACGATGCTTTGCTAGCGCCCAGCGGCTACAGCAAAGAGGAGTTTGTGCGCCTCAGTTATTGGGACATCACGCCGCGCGAATACGAGCCGCAGGAAGTCATCCAGCTGGAAAACCTGCGTGCACAGGGTCACTACGGCCCCTACGAGAAGGAATACATACGCAAGGATGGCAGCCGCTACCCGGTGTTGCTGCGCGGTTTGCGTATTTACGACTCCAAGGGCAAGCCATACATATGGTCGATTATTGAAGATATATCCGAGCGCAAGCGGGTCGAGCGGATGAAAAGCGAATTTATTTCTGTGGTCAGTCACGAATTGCGTACTCCGCTTACCGCCATTTCCGGCTCACTTGGGTTGATACTGGGCGGGGCACTGGGGCCGGTTAACGAGGGCACGCTCCACATGCTGAAAATCGCCCAAAGCAACAGCCATCGACTGAGCTACCTGATCAACGACCTGCTCGACATGGAAAAACTGGTTGCCGGAAAAATGCATTTCGACATGCAGGTGCAACCCTTTGCACCGTTGCTTGAGCACGCCATCGAAGCAAACCGCGCATACGGCATGGAGCGCCAAGTCAGGCTGGAGCTGGATGAGCCGGTGCCGCAGGTCATGATTCGTACTGATTCGATGCGCTTTCAGCAGATCCTGTCGAATTTGCTGTCAAATGCCATCAAGTTTTCCCCCGAACAGGGGCAAGTGCATATTAGTGCAAAGGTGAAAACCGGTTTTGTCCGGGTAACGGTGCGCGACGAGGGGCCGGGTATACCGGCCAAGTTCCGTAACCGTATCTTCCAGAAGTTTTCTCAGGCAGACTCTTCCGACTCGCGCCAGAAAGGCGGTACAGGGCTGGGACTGGCCATCACCAAAGAACTTGTGCAGCGTATGGATGGCATAATCGATTTCGAGTCGGAAGAAGGCAAAGGCGCCAGCTTCTGGTTCTGCCTGCCGGTCATGCGCTCAAATACCAAGAGGCAGCAGACGGAGCAGTCTGGCGAGTCCTGACCGGTTTCAGCCGAGCGTAATGGTCAGGGTTTCCAGCTCGGCCACCGTGGCCTCCAGCCGGTCGCCGCTGAGCACCGGCGCCACGCCGGCGGGCGTGCCGGTAAAAATCAGATCGCCCGCCTGCAGCTCCACCAGGGTAGACAGCTGCTGCACGATCTGCGGCACATGCAGAATCATGTCGCTCACGTCACTGTCCTGGCGCGTCTCACCGTTAACGCGCAGGG
>JAJZTZ010000098.1 GCA_021847305.1 Pseudomonadota bacterium
CTGCGGCTCAAGCGTCAGGCTGACATCGCTGGCCGGAATCCGCAGCCGCACGCGCTGCCCCAGTGCCTGTCCGCCATCGCGCACCCACAGCTGCTGGCCGCCGGCGAATTCCACACGCGCCAGATGCCAGTTGCTGTCGCGCTCCGCCACCGAGGCCTCCACCACCACCCCGGCATCCTCGCCCAGACGGATCGGCGTATCCAGCTGCGCCAGCACTTCGCCAATCGGCCCCTGGGCGGTGGCCCGCCCGCCTTCCAGCACCACCAGATGATCGGCCAGCCGCGCCACTTCATCGGGCGAATGGCTGACGTAAACCACGGGAATATCCAGCTCGTCGTGCAGGCGTTCCAGATACGGCAGAATTTCCTGCTTGCGGGCAAAATCCAGCGCCGAAAGCGGCTCGTCCATCAGCAGCAGCTGCGGGCTCACTGCCAGCGCGCGGGCAATCGCCACGCGCTGCTTTTCGCCGCCGGACAGGTGCGCCGGCATGCGCTCCAGTAAATGGCCGATACCCAGCAACTCAATCGCCTGTTCCAGACTGACGCGGCGCAGGTTTTCCGGCACCCGCTGCTGGCCGAACTGCAGATTCTTGCGCACGTTCAGGTGGGCAAACAGGCTGGCCTCCTGAAACACATACGCCAGCGGCCGCCGGTGCACCGGCACAAAGGTCCGCTCGTCCTGCCACAGCGTCTCGCCCAGCCGGAACTCGCCCGTCGCCCGCTCCAGCCCCGCCATGCAGCGCAGCAGCGTGGTCTTGCCCGAACCGGACTGGCCGAACAGGGCGGTCACCCCCTGCCCCGGCAGCTGCAGGTCCACATCCAGGGAAAAGTCCGGCCGGTCAAGGCGGAAGCGTGCGGTCACGTTGCGTGCGCTCATGCCGCCCGCCTCCGGCTGGTGAGCCAGTGCATGCTCAGCAGCACCACAAACGAAAACACCAGCATCCCGGCAGACAGCCAGTGCGCCTGGGTGTATTCCAGTGCTTCCACGTGGTCGTAAATCTGCACCGATACCACCCGCGTCGCGCCGGGAATGTTGCCACCGATCATCAGCACCACGCCGAATTCACCCACCGTGTGGGCAAAGCCCAGCACCGCGGCGGTCAGATAGCCCGGCTTGGCCAGCGGCAGAATCACATGAAAAAACGCGTCCAGTGTGCCGGCCCGCAGCGTGGCCGCCACTTCAAGCGGCCGTTCGCCAATGGCCTCAAAGGCGTTTTGCACCGGCTGCACGACAAACGGCAGGGAATACAGCAGCGAGGCAATCACCAGCCCGCTAAAGGTAAACGGCAGCAGCCCCAGCCCAAGCGACTGGGTAAACTGGCCCACCGGGCCGTTCGGCCCCATCAGCACCAGCAGATAAAAGCCGATCACACTGGGCGGCAGCACCAGCGGCATGGCCACCACCGCGCCGACCACGCCTTTCAGGCGCGAGCGCGTGCGGGCCAGCCACCACGCCACCGGGGTGCCCAGCAGAAGCAGCAGCACCGTCGTCAGCGTGGCCAGCTTCAGCGTCAGGACAATGGCGCTCCAGTCAGCGTCACTCATCGGGCGAAACAGCAGGAAAAATCAGAAACCGTAACCATAGGCCTTAATGATAGCGCGAGCCTTATCGCCCTTCAGATATTTCATCAGCGCCACGGCCGCGGCATTGTCCTGGCCGTTTTTCAGCAGCACCGCATCCTGGCGGATCGGCGTGTGCAGCTCGGCCGGCACCGGCCAGGCCGAGCCGGATTTCAGCATGCCGTCTTCCATCACCTGCGACAGGGCAACAAAGCCCAGTTCCGCATTGCCGGTGGCAACAAACTGCCAGGTCTGGGCAATGTTTTCCCCCTGCACCAGCTTGGGCTGCACCGCCGCCAGCACGCCGAGTTTGGTCAGGGTCTCAATCGCCGCCTGACCATAGGGCGCCAGCGCCGGGTTGGCAATCGCCAAGTGGGCAAACTGACCTTTTTTCAGCACCTCGCCCTTGCCGTCCACATAGCCCGGCTTGGCCGACCACAGCGCCAGCTTGCCGATGGCGTAGGTAAAGCGCGAACCGGGCACCGTCATGCCGTCGCGCTCCAGCCGCGCCGGTTTTTCATCGTCCGCCGCCAAAAACACCTGAAACGGCGCGCCATTCATGATCTGGGTGTAAAACTTGCCGGTCGCGCCAAACGACAGCAGCGCAGTGTGGCCGGTATCCTGTTTGAAATCCGCGGCAATCTTCTGCATCGGCGCGGTAAAGTTGGCCGCCACGGCCACCTGCACCTCACCGGCCTGCGCAGCAGACAGGCCGACAATGGCCAGAGCCAAACCCATCGAGCATTGCTTCAGCTTCATACGTTTCCCTTTCATGCTGGCACAGCCAGAATAATGTGCGAGGCCTTGATCAGCGCGCAGGCCGGCACGCCCTCCCGCAGCCCCAGGTTCTTGATGCTTTCGTTGGTAATGATCGCCGCCACGCTCTTGCCGCTGGGCAGCTCAATAATCACCTCGCCATTCACCGCGCCCTCCTGGCAGCGCGACACCACACCGCACAGGGTATTGCGTGCACTGGTTTTCATGGCCGGCTCTGCCGCCGTCACAATCACCCACGGCGCCTTGATCAGCGCATAGGCCTCCTTGCCCACCGCCAGCTCCAGATTTCGCACGCTCTCGTTGGTGATAATCGACACCAGCTCCTGACCGCCGCCGATATCCAGCACCACCTCGGCATTCACCGCCCCCTCTTTCACCTGCTTCACCCGGCCGAGAAACTCATTGCGCGCGCTGGTTTTCATGCCCAATCCCCTGATCATCTGGTAAAAATCGCCAAACTCCGTATTGCTGCGCAACGCGGCGAGGAACTTGCTGTATTCCTCCTCAAACCGGCGAAACGCCGCCAGCACCTGAATCCCCCGCGGCGTCAGCACCGTGCCGCCGCCATGCCGGCCGCCCGACACCCGCTCCACCAGAAGCGTGTCCGACAAATTGTTCATCGCCTCCACCGCCTCCCAGGCCGACTTGTACGACAACCCCAGCGCCTTGGCCGCCGCCGAAATCGACCCCAGCTCGGCAATCTTCTCCAAGAGCTCAATTCGCCCCCGGCCCCGCTTGCCACTGCCCGCCTCATCCACAAACCGCATCGCCAGCCCCAGCGCCGCCTTGTCCTCTGCCATGTATTGCTTTCAGCGTGATCGTCAGAGTGCATTGTAAGCGTTATTACCTAAAACAACATAACGGTTTTTGTGGAGCTGCAAGGCAAGCTGTGTTGCAGTTTACGTAGACTATAAAGCGCGGGTTATGGCGGTGACGGGAGGTGACTTGAGCTTTAAGGCGGCTCGTGCGCAAGTCGAGTGAAGAAAAGTGAGAACTAACACCTGTTTGTCACAAATGTAAGGTGGAGGTAGTATGGCTCTGTGAGGCGGATATTTACGCCGCTATGTGAGGCTTCGTGTACGAAACTCCAGGTCGAGATAAAATGGAAGAAATAAAAATAACATATTGTTATTTTTAGAATAATAAGTTTAGATAACTTAATTGTGGTAGCGCCCCCCCGAAAAAGCTCACACTGTCCAACTTAATATTTGCTCACGCTAAGATATGAACCAACTTGCAATTACTGTAGGCGTAATTCTTTTCCCGGGCTTAATCTCCACTGTAATTTGTGACAAGATCACAGCCCACTCACAAAAGTGGGACTCTTTTAAATATGGTATTTATTCATTTATATTTGGCGTCTTATGCTATGTCGTATTGCAAGCACTAGCATTCATATGGCATTGGATTACTTCACATATCATTCCGACACCATCTATTGCATCGCCAGTACTAAACGTCTGGACAATAGTAAAAACTCAGCAAGTCTCAATTTCCCCAACAGAGGTGCTCGGGGCCACCATCCTGTCACCAGCAGTAGCTGCCATCGCAGCCTTTACTATCAACCATAAGCTCATAAACAGGACAGCACAGATATTAAACATTTCTAGCAAGTACGGTGACGAAAATCTGTACTCATTCTTTTTAAACGCTCAAAACATTCATTGGATTTATGTCCGTGACATTGAAAACAATTTAACTTATCAAGGCAAAATCGTTTCGTTTTCTGAAGCTGACGATATGCAGGAAATGGTTCTATCGCAAGTTACTGTTTTTACCTATAAGACATCTGCAGAACTTTACTCAATCCCTTCGCTATATTTATCAAAACCTAGGGGATCATTTATTATTGAAGCTATCCCGCTTGAACTATTGGAGAAGACAAATGGAAAAGAAGCCAATTAATGAAGGATTAACCCGGGGTCATGTTAAAGATGGTATCGAAAAAGGACAAACAAAGCCCCCTCAAACCGAATCACTAAAACCATCGGCACCACCTCCCGCCCCAATACCAAAGAAGAAATGAGCAGATACTGTCGGATAAACTTCGCGGCCAAGTCTCACAATTTACACCTTAGGGTAATGTGGGATGTGAGATGTGAGACCTCGTATATTGACAGCGTTTGCATCATCGACTGCAATGATGCCGTTGAGCAAGCCGGGCTGCAAGACATCGACGAGACTTAAGGCTAACAGCCTGTGGGTCAGATAGGTGCTGCAGCCTGTTTCTCGTTCAATCAAGCCGTACGGTAACTTGGGTGGGGCGTTATGCCTGAACCTGCATACGAGGAAGGTCAGAACGATGAACGAGGCGGTTCACTTTGTAGGGATTGATGTATCGAAACGCAAACTGGATGTGGCGCTGCTGGTAAACGGCAAGACCAAATCCAAGGTGGTCGAGAATACCGCAGCAGGTTATGGCCTGTTGCAAAAGTGGTTGGCAGAACGAGGCGCAGCTGAGGTCGATACGCATATCTGTCTGGAAGCGACCGGCCCCTATAGTGAAGGTGTAGCAACCGCACTGGCGGATGCGGGTTGGGTGGTGAGTGTCGTCAACCCGGCTCGAATTAAGGGATTTGCCCAGAGCGAATTGCTACGCAACAAGACCGATCAGGCCGATGCGTCATTGCTGGCGCGGTTCTGTCAGGCCATGCGCCCGGCCGCATGGGAACCTCCTTCACCCGAGTGGCGTATTCTGCGTGCCTGGATTGACCGGTTGCAGGCGCTCAAGGACATGCACCAGCAGGAGTGCAACCGGCTGGAAGCGTATGAGGCGGGTGGACAGCAAGAACTGATGGCTGCCGTGCAAACACATCTGGATTGGCTGCAACAGCAGATTGCCCAACTGGAGCGCGATATTGACGATCACATTGATCGCCACCCGGACTTGAAGCGGGATGCCGATTTGCTGGGCAGCATACCCGGCATAGGCAATACCACGGCCGCCAAGGTACTGGCCTATGCCGGCGATGTCAGGCGTTTTCGCAACGCCAAGGCCTTGGCTGCTTTTATTGGGGTTACCCCGCGCCAGCGTGAATCCGGTAGCTCTGTCAGAGGGCGAACCATGATGAGCCGTACCGGGCACGCCGCTTTGCGGCATGCGCTATACATGCCTGGGCTGGTGGCGCGGCGTCACAATCCGGCTCTCAAATCCTTTGGAGACCGGCTAAGCGAGGGGGGCATGGCGCCCAAGGCAGTAGTCGGCGCAGTCATGCGCAAACTGGCGCATTTAATTTATGGCGTGATTCATTCGGGACAACCCTTTGATGCGAATTTCGGCAACAAAGAGCTTGCTTTGCAAGACGGTATCTGACCCCAATATGCGTGCGGTCCATCGGGCGCTGCGCGATAAAGCCGCGCAGCGCCGGTGACCTCCACATTATACATAAGGAAAATCCATGGCAACCTGCTTTGTAATTCAACCGTTTGACGGCGGAAAATTTGATAAACGCTTCGCCGATATTTACAAACCTGCAATCGAAGCAGCCGGCCTTGAAGCCTACCGAGTGGACAAAGATCCCGGCGTGTCAGTACCTATTGACGCAATCGAAGATGGAATCCGGGCAGCGTCTATATGCCTTGCTGATATCACTGCGGATAACCCCAACGTGTGGTACGAGCTCGGATTCGCCTTTGCAAGCGGGCGGCCTGTTGTGATGGTTTGCTCAGAAGAACGAACCGGAAAAAAATATCCATTCGATATACAGCATCGCACAATTATTCCCTACCACGCAGACTCTCCGAGTGACTTTGATTTACTCAAAAACAAACTCACAACGCGATTGAAAGCACTAATCGAAAAAGGTGAGGCTCTTCGCAATATTGCTGAATCGGACCCGGTGGTGCCGGTTGAAGGGCTGTCACATCCAGAAGTAATGGGCCTGGCGATCATCGCTGGTAGCAGCTTTCTACCAAACACAGCAGTTGCCGTGTGGGGTGCCAAGCGAGATGCTGAGCGCGCAGGAGTAACCAATATGGGATTCAATCTTGCGGTTCGGCGTCTCGCCGCAAAGAAGTACATTGAAATCGAAGAACTCTGGAATGAGCGTGATGGGGAGTCCTACGATGGTGTACGAATTACTGACGCAGGGTGGGCATGGATTGAAGCAAACGAATCTCGATTTTTGCTTCAGCGTCAAGAATCGAAAGATGAAGAGATCCCCTTCTAAACATCATGCATAACATAACGCTCAACCTCGCCCCCTTCGGTCGCTGGACTTTGTGCGATAAAGCCGTGCAGCGTCGAAAAACTCTACGTTAGGACGATCAATGGAAATGCCCATGAGTTGCGCAAACCTCGGGGTCAGGCCTCACAATTTACACCTTAGGACAATGTGGGATGTGAGGCCTGACCCCGGGTTTTCTGCGCGAGAGGGACGCTCCAACAGCCGGCTTCGCCGCCTGTTGGAGCGCTCATCATGCTAAACGTTAGGCACATACCAAAGGGGATCACGATGACACGAAGCGAAAGAGCAATGCAGGTATGGCAGATCCTCGTAAGCGCTGCCCAGAATCGGCAAACCATTACCTATGGACAAATTGCCGATCATCTCGAGTTTGAAGGCGCAGGAGTTCTTGCCCAAATACTTGGGTGCATCATGAGTTACTGCGATTCAAAAGGTCTTCCCCCGCTCACTTGCATAGTTGTAAACCAAACAACGGGGTTACCAGGCGCCGGACTAACAACCGTTGAAAACCTACCCCGTGATCGTGAGGCCGTTTACAATCAAAAATGGTTTGCAATGTATCCGGTTCAAATCAGTAATTTTGAGCCCTATGCCTAACACTGAGGTCAACTGGGGTACCCAAACAGCAAGCTTCTCCTTCTGCTTGGGCACCCGTTACCTTCAACGCTGGGCCTATTCGTCATGCTTAACTGACGGTTGGTTATGAAGCCGATATTCATTGCCTTACTACATCAAGTCGAAATCGCAGACGACCTAGGCTCTGGCGACACGGAACCTCGGGGTCAGGCCTTACAATTTCCACCCTAGCGAACGATGAGCCTTGCCAGACCATGACAGAACGCAAGCAACTCCAGCAGGACGGCCATGCACTGCTTAAGCAAGCGATCCCCACCGAGTGGCTGGAGGAGCTGCGCGCGGCATTCGAGACCGGAGTAATACCGTCTGATCAATGGCCCGTTCCGCGCGGCGGCGACTGGCGTCATTCGCTGCTGGATCTTGACCCGCGAGTGCGCGCCGTGTGCCGCCTGCCGGAGCTGCTGGGAGTGGTTGGCGAACTGATTGGCGAACGGTTTTTTCTGGCGCAGGTGGAGGGGCGCGAGCCGCTAAAGGGCGGTGGTCATCAGCAACTGCACCGCGATTTATCGGCCCAGCGGCCCGGCGATACGGTGAGCGTGCTGGCTTTTTTCGATGACTTCGGCCCGGCAAATGGCGCAACACGCATTGTGCCCGGCACGCATCGCCCTAAAACAGAGGAACCGGCATTCGACTTCACTGACGAATCCCGCTCTATTCAGCTTTCCGGCCACGCCGGTGACATTCTGGTGTTTGATGCCGATCTGGTGCATGCGGCCAGCTGCAACATCACCGGACTACGTCGCCGCTCCATCCTGATTGGCTATTTTGCCGAACCGCTGTACGCCATGCACCTGCAGACCGCGCCGCTTCGCAACATCCGCATGGATGATCTCGACTGGTTTGATCCGGCGGCATGTGCCATGTGCGATTCTGGTCAATAACCTCACCACGCCCCATCGCTCGCGCAAACCCGCTCACGCAGCCTCCATGCGGTGCAATGCCTTACAGCTATTGCACCCTACGGCTCTATAGCCTGCCTCACCTCTCCCCTCACCTTCCACCTTACATCCTGCCCCTTCAGCAACTAAACTTTTAGCTCAAGTCTCGCATTTCACCCTGCACATTCACGCAGGCAGATTGAAAGGAGAACAGCATGAGCACGAAAGAAGTGGCGCCGGAAACCCGCGGGGTGACGGTGGAGTTGCTTGCAGCGGTGGACCTGGGGCCGGAGATAGAAGGCATGGCCGGGCGGCAGCTGCGTATGCGCAAGGTGACTATTGAGCCGGGAGGAGTGTTTGGCCCGGTGCATGACCATGTAGACAGACCGGGTACGGTTTACATTCTGCAGGGCACGATCACCGACCATCGCAATGGGGTGGCTACGGAGTACGGGCCGGGGCTGGGCTGGCCGGAGGACAGGAACACGCTGCACTGGCTG
>JAJZTZ010000099.1 GCA_021847305.1 Pseudomonadota bacterium
CAGCATTATGGGCGGGGCCGACTCCGGCAGCGTGGTGAAAAACCGCGCCGACCTGCGCATGGAACTGGACAACATCGACGGTCTGATCATGATGCAGGGCGGCGTGCTGGTTGAGTCCAACGGCCAGCGCATTGGCGCCATTGGCGTCAGCGGCGCGCCGGGTGGCGACAAGGACGAAGTGTGTGCCAAAAAAGCCCTGCAATCCTTGCAGGAACGCATCGAATTCGGCGCCTGAGGCAGACCCTCTGCTTCTCAACGCAATGCCGAGCCAGAGGGGTGCCTGCCTGCCCCTCTCCGAACGCAGCTCCAACAATTGGGCCTTAACACAAGCGGACTTGAATTAAGATAATTTAACGACTCGTTCATCCCACAGCAATGTGGCTACAGGACAATCGCGTTTTCTTTTCCGGAGCCCCCGATGAAAGCCCGCGTTTCCGCCCTGCTGTTGAGTCTGCTGCTGGCCGGCATGGCTGCCCCCGCCCCGGCAGCCCCCTCTGCCCCGCACAACGTCATTCTGTTTGTAGCCGACGGCCTGCGCGCCCTGTCGGTCAACAAGGATTCCGCACCGACCCTGCTGCAGCTGAGCCAGTCCGGCGTGTGGTTCAAGAATAGCCACTCGCTCTATCCCACGCTGACCATGCCGAACAGCTCGGCCATTGCCACCGGGCATTATCTGGGCGATTCCGGCGTTTTCGCCAACACGGTGTACACCGGCTTTCCCGTACCTTCGGCAGACAACTCCGTCACGCCGTTCCTGGAAGACGACGGCGTGCTGGGCGATATCGACGAACACTTTGGCGGCAACTTCCTTGACGAAGAAGCGCTGCTTGCCGCCGCCGTAAAAGCCGGTTACAGCACCGCCGCCATTGGCAAACTCGGCCCGGTGGGCATTCAGTCGTCCACCCAGCATGACGGTAAAGATACCATTGTGGTCGACGACCACACCGGCCATAAAGGCGGTTTCCCGCTGCAAGCCGACGTCGCCACCGCCCTGCAGCAGGCCGGCCTGCCGACGGTAACCCCGGGACGCGGCGCCAACGGCAAAACCGGTAATGCCACAACACCGGGCACGCTGGAGGCCAATGTCGGTCAGCAGCAATTCTTTACTGACGTCACCACAAAAGTCGTTCTGCCGCGCCTGAAACAGGCTGGCAAACCCTTCGTACTGGTGTTCTGGTCGCGTGATCCGGACGGTAGCCAGCATAACCAGGGCGACAGTCTGAACCAGCTGGTACCTGGCATCAACGGTCCGACCTCACGCGCCGCCATCAAAAATGCCGACAACAACCTGGCGGCGATTCGCAGCGCCCTGCAACAACTCGGCCTGGCCGACAGCACTGACATTTTCATCACCGCCGATCACGGCTTCTCCACCATTTCCAAGCAAAGCAAACACAGCGTCGCCGCCAAGCAAAGCTACCAGGGGGTACCGGCCGGCGAACTGCCGCCCGGCTTCCTGGCCATCGACCTGGCGCATGGCCTCAATCTGCCGCTGTTTGATCCGGACGGACACAATGAACCGGTGTTTTACCTGACTGGCAAGCACAGCAAGAAAGGCAGCGGTCTGCTCGGCAACGATCCGGCCAAACCTGATGTCGTGGTCGCTGCCAGCGGCGGCTCGGATCTGATTTACCTGCCGCAGGACAACGCCCGTGAAATGGCGCCGAAAGTGGTCAAATCCCTGTTGGCACAGGATTACGTCAGCGGCGTGTTCGTCAACGACGATCTGGGCAGCATCCCCGGCACCCTGCCGATGAGCAGCATCAACCTGAAAGGCTCTGCCATCACGCCGAAGCCGGCCATGGTGGTGAACTTCAAGTCGGTGTCCACCGGCTGCAAAACGCCCACTCTGTGCGCCGCCGAAGTCGCCGATACCGGTCTACAGCAGGGTCAGGGCATGCACGGCAGCTTCAGCCGCGCCGATACCTACAATTTCATGGCCGCCATCGGGCCGGATTTCAAAACCGGTTTCGTTGATAGCGCACCGTCCAGCAATGCCGACGTGGGCAAGACTCTGGCGCACATCCTGCAGCTGGATATCCCCGCCAAAGGGGATCTGCAGGGCCGTGTGCTGAGCGAGGCCTTCCCTGGCGGCAAGCTGCCGCAAGTCAAACACAAGTCGCTGCGCTCCAAGCCGTCTGCCAATCACCTGCAAACCGTGCTGAATTACCAGCTGGTTGGCAGTACGCGCTACTTTGACGCCGCCGGCTTTGCCGGTCGCACGGTTGGACTCAAAACAGGAAGCAAATAACCGAAGAAAGATCGACCCCGTCTGAACGGCGGGAGACAAAATACAAACAACACCTGGGGGCCAAAATTGGCCCTCAGACTGCTGGCAAAATTGTGCGTTTGCGCATGCATGATCGGGCAAAGCCCGATCCTTGAGGTGATGAAGTGATTTCGCAGTCTGAATTCAACTCCCCTCCCCTCATATCCCCGCCCGGCGGGCGGGGAAGCGCAGATTCACGACTGCGTCATCAATCTGGGGGCCGGCAACGGCCCCATTTTTATTGGTAGCGTAGCGCTTCGATGGGGTCCAGGCGGGCCGCCTTGCGCGCTGGATAATAGCCGAAGAAGATACCGATACCGCCAGCCACAACAAAGGCCACCAGCACGGAACTGCCGGAAATGATCACGGTCATGCCGGTAATCACGTTGACCAGCACCGCGCCGCCCACCCCCAGCAGCAAGCCGATGAGGCAGCCGATGATGGAAATCATCAGGGCCTCGAGCAGGAACTGCAACAGAATATTGGCCTGCCGCGCGCCAATCGCCAGCCGGATACCGATTTCCCGCGTACGCTCGGTCACCGATACCAGCATGATGTTCATGATGCCGATACCGCCCACCACCAGCGACACGGAAGCAATGGCGCCCAGCAGCAACGACATGATGCGGGTCATTTCCGCGGCCGAATCGGCCAGCGCAGTCAGGTTACGCAGGGTGAAATCGTCGTCGGCCCCCTCACGAATGTGATGGCGCTGGCGCAGCAACTCATTGATGGAACGTTCCACTTTAGGCATCACTTCCTGGCTGGTGGCCTGAATCATCACCAGCCGCACCGAACCCTGGAATTGCGTGCCGAACACCTTGCGCTGTGCGGTGGTGAGCGGAATCATGATGGTATCGTCCTGATCGCGGCCATCCAGGCTCTGGCCCTTGACTGCGAGAACCCCGACCACGGTAAAGGGGCTTTGTTTGATGCGGATGGTCTTGCCAATCGGGTCTTCGTCGCCGAACAGGTTCTTCGCCACAGTCTGACCGAGCAAAGCCACCCGGGTAGCCGAACGCACGTCGGAATCACTGAAAGCGTAGCCCTTGGCGACAGGCCAGGAGCGCACCTCCAGGTAATCCGGCGTGGTGCCGTACACCTGCGTGCTCCAGTTGTTCGGACCGTACACGACCTGCGCTCCCCCCGGATGCAGCGGCGCCACGGCCTGCACCCCCGGCAGCTCGGCAATCGCGTTGGCATCGGCCACGGTCAGCGTATTCACCCCGCCGCTGCCGGTACGCAAGCCGCCCGAAGTGGTCGAGCCGGACAGAAGAATAAACAGATTGCTGCCCATGGAAGTGATGCTCTGGTTGACGCGGTACTGCGCCCCCTGGCCCACCGCCATCATCAGCACCACCGCGCCGACGCCGATCACCATGCCCAGCATAGTGAGAAAGGTGCGCATGCGGTTGGCCCCCATGGCGCGCCAGGCTTCCTGCATCATCGCCCAGGTCATGCCACCGCCTCCGTCGGGCCGTCGTGGACAATCTGGCCGTCGAGAAAGCGGACCTGCCGCCTGGCGTGCTGGGCGATATCCTGTTCGTGGGTCACCAGCACAATGGTAATCCCCTCGCGGTTCAGCTCGTCGAACAGCCCCATGATTTCATGGCTGGTGTGGCTGTCGAGGTTACCGGTCGGCTCGTCGGCCAGAATCAGCGCCGGCCGGTTCACCAGCGCCCGGGCAATCGCCACGCGCTGCTGCTGGCCGCCGGAAATGCGGTTGGGCAGCGATTCGGCATATTTGCCGAGACCGACCCGTTCCAGCAGCTCGCGGGCACGCTGACGCCGCTCCTCCTGCTCCACCCCGGCATACACCAGCGGCAGGGCAACGTTATCCTGCAGGCTCATGCGCGGCAGCAGATTAAAGCCCTGGAACACAAAACCGATGGTGCGGTTGCGCAGCGCCGCGAGTTCGTCTGGCGTACGCTCCTCGACGCTGCGGCCGGCAAGGTGGTAATGCCCCTTGCTGGCGCGATCGAGGCAACCGAGAATGTTCATGAAGGTCGATTTGCCCGATCCGGACGGCCCCATGACGGCAACGAACTCGCCGGACTCAACCGTCAGATTGACGTCCTTGAGCACCGGAAACGGCCCGACGGGCGTAATGTAGGCCTTATAAAGATGCTCGACGCGTATGACCTGGCTGGCCTGTGCCATCAGAACATCCTCATGCGCACGCCGCTGGACGACTGGTCGCCGGCCTGATTTTCACCCACCACCACCTGGTCGCCTTCTTTCAGCGCGCCGCCCACCACTTCGGTGTTGCGGTTGTCGGTGATGCCGAGTTTTACGCTAACCGGCTGCAGTTTGTCGCCGCGCAGCACATACACGGTGCCGCTGTACAGGTCACGTTTCTTGCGCTTGCCCGGAGCCATCCCACTGCCGTTGCCATTCTTGCCGCCGGCAGCAACATTGGCCGTCTGTCCGGCTCCGCCGCCCTGCTGCAACAGCGCTTCGCTGGGGTGGTAGCGCAATGCCGCGTTGGGCACCAGCAGCGCATCCTCACGCTTGGCCACGACGATATTGACGTAAGCGGTCATACCCGGCAGCAGAATCTGCTCCGGGTTGTCGACCGACACCACCACGTCATAGGTCACCACATTCTGGGTAGTGGTCGGATTGAGGCGGATCTGTTTCACCACGCCGCGGAAATTGCGGTCCGGGAAAGCATCCACGGTAAATTTGACCGGCTGACCGACCCGGATGTTGCCGATATCCGCTTCGGCAAACGCCGAGTCGATCTGCATCTTCGACAGATCCTGGGCAATCTTGAACAGGGTTGGCGTCTGGAAACTGGCTGCCACGGTCTGGCCCACATCCACCGAGCGGTCCACCACCACGCCCGCCACCGGCGAACGGATCACCGAATAATTCAGGTTGGCACGGTCACGCTGCATCTGCGCCTGATACAAGGCCAGCTGGGCCTCGGCTGACTTACGCGCCTGCACCGCGCTATCCAGATCCTGCCTCGACACATACTCCTGCTTGTACAAGCTTTGCATACGCGCCTCGTTGGCCCGCGCCAGATCGAGCGAGGCCTGGGCATTGCGGGCATTGGCGGCGCTTTGCTGTACCTGGGCCTGCAGCAGCGAATCATCCAGTTCAGCCAATATCTGGCCTTTTTCCACCTTGGCATTGAAATCGACATGCAGTTTACGCACCGTACCCGACACCTGGGTACCTACGCTCACCAGCGTTACCGGATTGAGTGTACCGTTCGCCGAAACGCTCTGACTCAGTCCGCCGCGCTCGATCGTCTGCAGCTGAAAACGCTGCGCCGCAGGCACGGCGGAGTGACGCTTCCAGAAATACACGCCACCGCCGATAACAGCTGCAGCCAGCAAAACATAAAGGGCTTTTTTCAGTGAAGATTTCATGGCTGGACTTTCGTCTCGGCAAGTTGCAATAGATCAGCCTGCCCCATGGCCTGGGCCAGGGCAGCGCGTGAGATGTTCCAGTTGTATACCGCCTGCACTTTTTGTTGCCGTGCGCTGGCGAGCGCGCTCTGGGCATTGAGCACATCCAGAATGGTGCCGACACCCGCCTTGTAGCGCCCCAACGCTACCTCATCGGCCTGCTGGGCGCTGGCATACAAATCGTCTGTCGCTGTCAGCGACTGGGTGGCAGTAGTCAGGTTCTGCCAGGCATTCCACACATCCAGCCCCACCTGCAGACGCAGCGTCTCCAGCTGAGCAGACTTGGCATCCGCCTGCGCTTCGGCGGCCCGGATACGGTAATTGGTGGAAAAACCGGAAAACAGCGGGATAGTCAGATTCACACCCACAGTATTGCCGCGGGTGAATGGGCTGCCCTGGGTATCCACACCGTTGCTGTTGGCCGTCAGCGACAGCGAGGGCCGGCCGGCCGCCTTGGCCACCGTCACATTCGCCTGCGCGGCCTTGAACTGCGCCTCGGCAGCGCGCAAGTCGGGACGTTCCCGGCGCGCCTGGTCGATCAGCGCCGACAGGTCGCCGGCCATCCGCTGCGGCGGCACGCGGGTGGCTGCCGGCTCAACCCGCACCGGCTTGTTGGCATCCAGCCCCAGCACGTTGGCCAGCGCGCCTTCGGCCGTGTGCAGGGCGCCCTCGGCACTGATCCGGTTGAGCATGGCCTGCGACCAGGCTGTCTTCGCCTGCAGGCTGTCTGCCGGGGTAGCCACCCCGGCCTGGTAACGCGCCTGGGCCGCCTGATAGCTCTTTTCCGCTGCGGCTTCAGATTCTTTCGCTGCATCCAGCGCCGCCTGCTTGGCCTGCACGCCATAAAAGGCCTGCACGGCAGCCAGCCACACTGTCTGCACCGTGGTGTCCTGCGTGGCATTGGCCGCATCCAGCAGTGCCTTGGCACTGTCCACACCAGCTTCCCGACCGCCAAAATCGTACAGCAACCAGTTCAGTCCCAGCACAGCGCTGCGCTGGTTTGCGGAAACCGTGCTGCCGGCAACCTCGGTACGACTGCGACTGGCCGCCAGGGTACCGGTAAGGCTGGGCAGGTAGGCCGCCTTGGCAACCCCGACCTGCGCCGCCTGATAGCGGGCATTGGCCCACACTTCACGGGTTTTCGGGTTGTTGCACAACGCGCCATCAACCACCTGGGGCAGATTAAGCACCTCGCCCGGCAGGAATGCGGCACACCCCGCAAGGGGATGGAGGGAATTATCGGTGTTGAAAGGATCGAGCGTATCCGCCGCCCAGGCAGACTGTATTCCCAGGGCCAACAGCAGGGCAGAGGTGGACAGGACGCGTGTCAGAGTGGACATCGATCACTTTGCTCCATGAAATCAATGTAGCGGTAGGAGTGTGGCACTGTAGCGCAAGTTCAGCTGCGCCGGGCGATCTTTACTTAAGTTTACTTTCATTCAGGCGCCCCGCATTCAGGAGTGCCTTAACCAGGCCGTACGGATTTGCTCCAATGCCTGTCGCACAGCTGTCCGCGGTGCACCGATATTCAGCCGCATAAAACCGCTGCCACCTTCGCCAAATACCGTACCCGGGTTCATGCCCAACTTTGCCTGTTCGACAAAAAACTGTTTCAGTGCAGCGTCATCCATACCCAGTCCACGGCAATCGAGCCAAAGCAGATAAGTCCCCTCCGGCCAGATCAACCGGATCTGCGGCAAATGTTCGGCCAGGTAGGCGGAAACCAGGCTGCGCGTCTCGTCCAGATACTGCATCAACCCATCCAGCCAGGCTTCACCTTCATTATAGGCCGCACAAAATGCCGCCACGCTGAAAGGGTTCGATGCACTCACGTGCAGGCTGTTGAACACCCCCGCCAGCGCCGCCCGCTGTTCCGCCTCCGGCACAATCAGCGCCGACAACCCCAAGCCGGGAATGTTGAACGTCTTGCTCGGCGCCACCGCGGTCATCACACGCGGATCATTCTCGGCCAGTTGCGCGAGCGGAATATGCCGGCTATCCGGGTACACCAGATCGGCATGGATCTCATCCGCCAGCACCAGCACATCATTGCGCCGGGCAATCTCCAGCACCTGCTGCAACTCTTGCTCTGACCACACCCGCCCCACCGGGTTATGCGGCGTGCACAGCAGCATCAGTTTGGCCGTCTTGGCCTGCTGTTCCAGCTCTTCAAAATTAATGTGGTAGCGATCCTGGCGTAATTCAAGCGGATTTTGCAGCAAAAGCCGCTCGTTCTGCGTCACAGCGGAAAAAAAGGGGAAATACACCGGCGGCTGCACAATCACCGCCTCACCCGGTTGGGTAAAGGCCCGCACCGTAGCAAACAGCGACGGCACCACACCCGGTGACCACATGATCCACTCGCGCTTCACCTGCCAGCCAAAGCGCCGTTGCAACCAGCCAGTCAGCGCATCGTACAACTCATCCGGGTAAAGCGTATAACCATAAACAGGATGCCCCGCCCGCGCCTGCAAAGCGCGCGTCACCGCCTCCGGCGCGGCAAAATCCATGTCCGCCACCCACATGGGCAGCACGTCTTCCGTGCCGAAGTAACCTTTTCTGCCGTCGAATTTGACGCTGGAGGTATGGTTACGGTCAATGATCTGGTCAAAGTTGAAGGTCATGTCGACACCCAATAGCAACTGTGTTTTGACGATTTGATTATTGTAAGCCGGGGGCGCCCGGCAGCGCCTTCCTTTCTTTGTTTCGCCAAAGAAAGGAAGCAAAGAAATGCGACC
>JAJZTZ010000100.1 GCA_021847305.1 Pseudomonadota bacterium
GCCGCCCACCGCCCAATGCCAGCTGCTGCATGCCTTCGGTCACTTTGCCAGCCAGCTCGCCGGCGGCTTTTTGTCGCTGCCGGCTCAGCGCTTCGGCCTGCTGCTGGTAACGTCCTTGTGCCGCGGATTCGGCGGCCAGCAAAGCGGCAGCGTCGCCCTGCTGTTCCAGCTGGTCCAGCCGGGCCTGCGCCTGGACCAGCATAAGCGGCAATTCCTCCGGGCTGGTGCGGTATTTGCGCGCTGCGTCATGCACTGCCTGCATGCGTCCCTCAAGATCCGCCAGCGCCGCGGGATCAAGCTCAAGGCGCTGCGCATAATGGCGTAAGGCATGACCGGCTTCCTGCAACTGGATGTCGGCCGACTCAATCAATTGCAACGCCTCGCTCAGTTGCGGATCGATTTCGGCCAGCCGCCCCAGTCGGGCGGAAACCCCGGACAGCTGGGACTGGCACGCGCCGTCGCCGTCTTCCAGAACCGTCTGGGCGTACTGCACCCCCTCAAGCAAGCTGGCCGCATGGGCCAGCCGGCTATGTTCAGCCTGCAGTTCCTGCCAGCTTTCCGGCGTCAGTTGCAGGGCGGACAATTCGCGACACTGCCATTCCAGCCGCTCGCGCTCTTCCTGAAAGCGCGCGCTATCGGTCTCCCACTCTTCGCGCTGGCGCCGCAGCTGCTGCCACTCACGCCAGGCTGCCGCCACACTGCGTCGGGCATCTGTCACGCCGGCGTAGCCATCCAGCACATCGCGCTGGGCATCCGCCTTCAACAACAACTGATGTGCATGCTGACCATGGATATCCACCAGCTGTTCGCCCGCCTCGCGCAGTTGCTGCAAGGTAGCGGCACGGCCGTTGATAAAAGCGCGCGAGCGACCGCTGGCATCGATGACACGGCGGAACAGGCATATACCCGGCTCGTCCGCCAGCTCCTGCTCTTCCAGCCAGGCCTGCAGCTCGGGCATGGCGTCAATGGCAAACTCGGCGCTGATCTCGGCCCGCTCGCGACCGGCCCGAACCACGCTGGCATCGGCCCGGTCGCCCAGAACGAGGCCCAGGGCATCCATGAGAATGGATTTGCCGGCGCCGGTCTCGCCGGTCAGCACGGTAAAGCCGGAGGCCAGCTCAAGCTCAACCCGGTCGACAATGACGAAATCGCGAACAGTCAGGGACAGCAGCATCAGAGTTTCTCGCCCCAGTGGAGTTTCTGTCTCAGCATGTCGTAATAGCTGTAACCGTGTGGATGCAACAGGTGAATGGGGTGCTTGGCCCGCTCGATAATCACCTTGTCGTCCATATTCAGATCAAAACGGCGCTGTCCGTCGAAATGCACCTGGCAGTCATCGGCGCGCACAACGCGAATTTCCACCTTGGAGTGACTGTTTACGGCAATCGGCCGCGCACCCAGCGTGTGCGGGCAAATCGGCACCAGCGCAATGGCTTCCAGCGTGGGATGCAGGATCGGTCCGCCGGCAGACAGGGCATAGGCTGTTGACCCGGTCGGCGTGGCCACTACCAGGCCGTCGGAACGCTGACTGTTGACGAACTCGCCGTCGATAAAGGTTTCGATCTCGATGATCCGCCCGGTGCTACCCTTGCTGATGACCACATCGTTGAAGGCGCACGACTCGAACAGTTTTTCGTGGTGGCCATACACTTCAGTGTGCAGCAGAATGCGATCCTCGGTGGTGTATTCTCCCGCCAGCATGCGGCTGATGGTCTCCAGCATGTTGTCGCGCGACACATCGGTGAGGAAGCCGAGCCGCCCCTGGTTGACGCCGATCAGCGGCACGCTGAAATTGATCATGGCACGAGCCACGTTCAGCAGGGTACCGTCGCCCCCCAGCACCACCGCGACATCGGCGATTTCACCGATTTCATGCAAAGTTGCCATGGCATAGGAGGGATTGCCGATGCGTTCCCCCGTCTGTACCGGGATGACAATGCGGTAGCCTTGCTGTTCGAGATAAGAAGCCAGTTGCAGCACCGGCTCAGCGATTTCCGGTGTGTTATAGCGGCCGATCAGGGCAACGGTCTGGAATTGGGCGGACATGGCAGAATTATAGCCAATTAAGCTCCAATGTGGGCGCCCTCATTTAAGGAAACTCTGAACAAGTTATCATCGCCACTGCGGTGCATGAAGCAGTCAGATGCAAGACGCGCTTCGCCGGCAATGGCCGTAGCCCTTGGCAAGAAGCGTAACGCCGCAGATGGCTGCTTCATGCTCCGCCCTTCGGGGCCTTTGAGGCGGCTCGCACTCGGCGTTGCGCTTTCTCGGCAGGCCCCGGCATGCCTTCAAAAGCGCGCCTTGATTGCGAGCCGCCTCAAAGGCCAGTGACGATGATAACTTGTTCAGAGCTTCCTTATAAAAAACCACCGTCATTGCCAGCCGCAACAGGACGTCACGATACTGGCATTGCAGTCCAGCCATTTGGGCATTCCCCCTCGGTGGAGTAAAATGGCGCATTATTTCCCTCCCCCCTGCGAGTAGTATCATGATGCACACTGGTGATGAAACCAACGACGCGCTGTTTGACCAGGCCGCGACCGCCGTCGTCGAACTGGGCAACCGGATCATGGAAGAACATCACGATGCCGACCCCTGGGACGTCGCATCCGGCATTCTGGCCGGCGCCGTTCAGTTCTGGCTGTATTCACGCCAACCGTGCGGCGACCCATATTGCGAATCCTGCAGCGAAGTGTCCACCGCGGAACAGCGCATGCGTGAACTGCTGAAGGAAATGCGCGAATTCGCCGAAGAAAGCGATTACTACCACAGCGTGCACGACAGCAACGTGGGGCGTGCCTGATGGACGACTCCCGCGAAATCTTGCGCGCCAAAATCAACGGCGAGACGGCGCAACTGTCCTGGGGTGATCTGGCGCTGTTCTTTGCCCGCGGCATCGTCATCCATGTCGCTCCGCAACTCGATCTGATCGAAGTTGCCCTGACTTTTTCCGAGGACGACAAGACCTCGGTAAACCAGTGGATGCAGGCCGGTCAGGTTGGCAAGCTGGATGATGCCATGGCAGCCGACTGGGCCAGCCGCAATCCGGAACTTTGGGCTGTAGTGGTGGCCCCCTGGGTTCTGGTACAGGAGCGCGGCAAGCCGCATTGATTCGAATCTTCAGCCAACAACGCCGTCAATCTGCACCTCCCCGCCCACCGGGCGGGGATAAGAGGGGTGGGGACATGGAAGCAGACTGCAAAATCATGTGATGACATTAAGGAAACGCTGATTTATTCGCGTTTCGGTGCCGGGCAGATTTTTCGCCCGGCCGCTCAATGACGCAAGTCATTGAAAGCGTGAGGCTGTGCAGACATGTGCCGCGCAGCCGCCTTGCTGATTTATTCCCAAATGGAATAAATCAGCGCTTCCTTAAGAGCCGGGCTTTGCCCGGCCTTGCAGGCGGCACAGGAGCGGTTTGCCTGCTGGCTGAGGAGCCGTTGGCCCTTTTTTGTTTTTTTCCGGTTCAACAGGCTCAGGTTCTGAACCGGCCCATGATACCTTGCAGCTGCTGTGCCTGGGAGCGCAGCAATTCAGCCAGCTCGGTTGTAGATGCAATCGCTTCTGCATTGCGCTCGGCCATTTCGGCAATGCGCTCGATATTACGGGCAATGTCAGTGGTAGCGGTTTTCTGTTCCTGAACACTGTCGGTAATACCACTTACACCGCTGCTGGCGCGTGAGACAGATTCGTTCGACTCGGCCAGCACGTTGACCACCTCCTCGATGGCGTTCTGACTGCGCTCAAGCGAACTCAAGCCGCTTTGAATCGCGGAAGAGACACTTTCCGACTGCAGACTCAGCTTTTGCGTTACCGAGTCGATCTCACTGGCCGACTGGGCCGATTTCTCCGCCAGCTTGCGCACTTCATCGGCCACTACCGCAAAGCCACGGCCCTGCTCGCCGGCACGGGCCGCTTCAATGGCGGCATTCAGTGCCAGCAGATTGGTCTGATCGGCAATTTCCTTGACCTGCTTGGTCATGTCAGTAATGGTATGGGTGCTGGTCATGAAGGCATTCACTGACTCGGCAATTTCCTGCACCGCCGACTCAACCAGAGTAATTTCGCCGAACAGTTCAGACACTTTTTCGTTGCCATGCTGACTGTTTTTCAGGCTTTGCTCGGAAACTTCCTTCACCTCGTGAGCGGAATCGGCCACCGAGGCGATGGCTACGGTCACTTCTTCGACTGCCGCCGCGGTCGCCGAAGCAGCTTCATTCTGCTCGTGGGAAGCCACCGAAACCGACGAAGCGTTGCTTGCCAGCGATTCAGCTGCACCGTTCAATTCGCGGGCGTTGTCGCACACGGCTTTAACGATGTCGCGCATATTATCGACAAAGCGGTTGAAGGCTGTGGCAGTGCGGGCAATTTCATCGTTGCCTTCGACTGGCATGCGCTGAGTCAAGTCGCCCTGACCGCTGGCCATGTCAGCCATGGAAGCAGCCAGACGATCGAGCGAACGCTTGACCCCCTCGACCACCGCCAGCACCACGATCACGCCGAACAGCACAGCAATACCGCCAATCACAGCAGCCGTAATCAGGGTTTGCATGGAGCTGTCATTCATCTCGACTTTGGTTTGCCGCACCGCCGCAGTGTGATCTTTAAGCAATTGCTGCAGATTTTCGCTCACAGTACGCCAGGCCGGAGTCTCCTCATCGCGCAGCACGGCAATGGCTGCGGCCTGATCGGTACTCGCCAGCCCCTTTACCTTTTCGCGGCTGGCCTCAACGTCGCCCCACTTGCCCGCCACTTCCTGCAGCAGCTTCTGTTCTGCCTGATCCACTGCCAGTTTCTGCGCCTTTATCAGCGCCTCATGAAACAGTTTGGTGGAAGTTTCAAGGTTCTCATAAGCCTTGCGATTCTGCGGGTCCACTACAATATTGCGGATCGCCTGTCCGCCCTGCAGGGCCTGGGCATAAAGGGAATTCAGCGCCACCAGCTCGGCCTGGTCGACATTGATGAATTCGTCGAACATCTTGATGTTACGGTAAATCCCGTTCAGCGCGATGATCATGGCAATCGATACCAGCAAACTGGCAATACCGGTCGCAATCAGCAGCTTGGTACGAATGCTGGCTATGGATTTAAACATGGTGTCTACCCCCTCGTTATTCTGTCATCTCCCCGGAGCCACCCGCCGGGTCAATTTGCTTAATCTCAGTCTATTTTGATTTTAGTCAATTTGCGGATAATGCAAATCGATAATTTCCAGTACGCGCAAGCCGCCGGGCGTCATTACCCGCACCTCGTCACCCAGTTTCTGTTTCAACAGGGCGCGCGCCAGCGGGGAGATCCAGCTGATGCGCTTGCGCGTTGAGTCCACCTCGTCAATACCTACAATCGTCACGGTTTCTTCGCTGCCGTTCTGATCCAGCACCGTCACTGCCGCGCCGAAAAAAACCTGTTCGGTATCGCGTCCGGCATTATCGACAACTTCAGCGTTATCTAGCCGCTTGGTCAGGAAGCGAATGCGCCGATCAATTTCACGCAGCCTTTTTTTGCCGTAGATATAGTCGGCATTTTCCGAACGATCGCCGTTGCTGGCCGCCCAGGCAACGGTGCGCGTCACCTCGGGACGTTCGACATCCAGCAGATGCAACAGTTCTGTTTTTATACGATTGTATCCGGCCGGCGTAATATAGTTTTTCGCACCGGCGGGGATGGCGAGGGTCGGGCTGAGTGACTCGTCGTCTTCAGCCGCGTCTTCCTTCACGAACGCCTTGCTCATGTTCATTACTCCAGAATCGGCCGTCCATCGATTCAGTATCGGCAGAAACCTGTGGCACTTTAGCGTTTGTTACAGAATTGTGAAAGAGAAGAAATCAACCAGCCTGGACTAGTTCTTTTGGCAGGGGGAAAGTCACAGCTTCGGCCACACCGTCCAGTTGCGTCACCTCGCTGGCGCCCAGTTCACGCAGCTTGGCAATGACTTCCTGCACCAGCACCTCGGGGGCCGAGGCACCGGCCGTTACGCCTACGCGCGCGGCATTCGCGACCCATTCGGACTTGAGTTCGCCGGCATTGTCGACCATGTAGGCGCGTGCGCCGGACAATTCCGCCACTTCTCGCAAGCGGTTGGAATTGGAACTGTTGGGCGAACCGACGACGATGACCACATCGCACTGCTTCGCCAGCGCCTTAACCGCATCCTGACGGTTCTGCGTGGCGTAACAGATGTCATCCTTCTTCGGCCCGATGATATTGGGGAAACGGGCACGCAGCGCATCGATAATCCGCGAGGCATCGTCAACCGACAGGGTGGTCTGGGTCACGAAAGCCAGGTTGTCGGGATCGCTCACCTGCAGAGCTGTCACATCTTCCGGCGACTCTACCAGATACATGCCGCCTTCGGCCTGCCCCATCGTCCCCTCCACCTCCGGGTGCCCCTTGTGGCCGATCATGATGATTTCCTTGCCCTGCTGACGCATCCGTGAAACCTCGATATGCACCTTGGTCACCAGCGGACAGGTGGCGTCGAATACTTTCAGGCCACGCGCTTCGGCTTCCTTGCGCACCGCCTGAGACACGCCGTGGGCGCTAAAAATGACGGTATTGCCGGTCGGCACCTCGTCGAGGTGTTCCACGAACACCGCACCCTTTTTGCGCAGATCGTCGACGACGAATTTGTTGTGCACCACTTCATGACGCACGTAAATCGGTGCACCGTACAGCTGCAGGGCGCGCTCGACAATGGCGATGGCACGATCAACACCGGCGCAGAAGCCGCGCGGATTGGCCAGGGTAATCTGAATCGTCATGGGTTTCTCCAGAAACTTTTATGGAGCGAGGTGAGCTTCCAGCACCTTCACTTCAAATACAACAGTACAACCGCTCAACGGGTGATTGAAATCGACTGTCACCGTCTGCGCGTCAACGGCGCGAATCCAGCCCGGCAGGGCCTGCCCCTGCTCATCGGTAAATTCGATCAGATTGCCCACCTGCGGTTCCATGGCACTGAAACTGGCGCGCGGCACTTCTTGCACCAATGCCGGGTCAGGTTCGCCAAAAGCATTTTCGGCGTCCAGCACAAACACATACTGCCGCCCCACTTCCAGCTCACACAGCGTGTTTTCCAGCGTCTGCGGCCAGTAGCCGGTGCCGATGGCGAAGGTGACGGGCTCTTCACCCGCAGTGCTTTCCAGCACTTCGCCGTCGGCCGACTTGAGACTGTAGTGAACAGTCACTTCGTCGAACGGCGTCACTAGCTGTACAGCCGCATCATCCTGCGGATCGTTCACGGCGTCATTCATGCGACTTTTTCCTCAGCCCGTCCAGCGCCAGCAGAATAACCCCCACGGTGATCGCCGAATCGGCCACATTGAAGGCCGGCCAGTGCCAGTTGCCGACATAGAAATCGAGAAAATCGACCACATGACCGTACTGCAGCCGGTCCACCACATTACCGATCGCGCCGCCCATGATCAAACTCAAAGTGAGTGCATACAAACCGCGCGCCTTTGGCAGGCTCCAGATCACCCAGCCGGATACAAGCACGGCAATGCCGGTGAAAAACCAGCGCTGCCAGCCGCCGGCGTCGCTGAGAAAGCTGAACGCGGCGCCCGGGTTATAGCGCAAGGTCAGATTGAAAAAGGACGTCAGCGGCAGCACTTCGCCATCGGCAAAGTGCTGCAGGATCAGCTGCTTGGTCCACTGATCGAGCGCCAGCACCAGCGCCGCCACTGCCAGCCAGCGCAGGGTATTACGCATGATGGCGGGTCTCTCCCGGCGCGCTCAGATTGCTGCAGCAGCGGCCGCACAGCGTCGGATGCTCGGCATGACTGCCGACATCAGCACGGTAATGCCAGCAGCGTTCGCACTTCTGTTCGCCGCTTGGCGTGACAACAATGCGCTCGGCCGCATCCGAATCGGCCTGGAGCAGACGCACCGCCGACACCAGAAAGACGAAGCGCAGCTCGTCACCGAGCGCCGCCAGGGCAGAGTAACCGCTCGCTTCGCTGATCTGCAGCTCCAGGTCGGCGGCCAGCGACGAACCGATTTTCCCGTCCACGCGCACCGCCTCGATTTCCTTGGTGATACGGCCACGCAGCGCACGGATGGCTTCCCAGCGCGCGAACAGTTCATTGCTGTCCTGTTGCGGAAAAGCGTGCCACAGGTGGAAGAACACGCTGTCGTCATCCTTGCCGTGCAGCACTTCCCACACTTCCTCTGCAGTAAAGGACAGCACCGGCGCCATCCAGCGGGTCATGGCCTGAACAATGTGATACAGCGCGTTCTGCGCCGAACGACGACCGGCAGTTTCGGCATGCATGGTGTAGAGGCGGTCTTTCAGGATATCCAGATAGAACGCTCCCAGGTCTTCCGAGCAGAAATGCTGCAGTCCCTGAGCCACACGATGGAACTCATAGGTGTCATA
>JAJZTZ010000101.1 GCA_021847305.1 Pseudomonadota bacterium
CTTGCAGCTCGGCGGCGTTCAGTTGCGCCGGCAACTGTTGCAGCAGCTCACGCCGGTCGGTGCCGCGCAGCAGTTCACGTTCGGCTTCAGCTGAAGGAAAGCCGAGGGAAATGCGCATGAGAAAGCGGTCAAGCTGCGATTCCGGCAGCGGGTAGGTGCCGATCTGGTGGGCCGGATTCTGCGTGGCGATGACGAAAAACGGCTCCGGCAGCGGGCGGGTTTTGCCTTCTATGGTGACCTGGCGCTCCTCCATGGCTTCCAGCAGGGCACTTTGCGCCTTGGGCGTGGCGCGGTTGATTTCATCGGCCAGTACCAGTTGGGCGAAAATGGGTCCGGGCTGAAACTGGAAACCACCCTGCTGGCGGTCAAATACGGCCACGCCGAGAATGTCGGCGGGCAGCAGGTCGCTGGTGAACTGGATGCGCTGGTAACTGAGTCCCAGGGTGCGGGCTATGGCGTGCGACAGAGTAGTCTTGCCCACGCCCGGCAGGTCCTCGATCAGCAGATGTCCCTGTGCCAGCAGGCAGGTGACAGCAAGTCTGACGGAACTTTGCTTGCCGAGAATGATGCTGTTCAGTTGCGCCAGAACCGGTTGCAGGGTAACTGTCATGGGCGGGGCAGGTTTGGTTGTGGATGCCAAACACTATAGCGCAAGCCGCGTTGACAGGCGAATCAACCCGCTTGCCAGCTGGTCAGCTCGGCTGGGCTAAAGCCGGCCTGTTCGCGCGCGGCCTGATTGTATGGGCCTTTGGGCAGCGGCATGGCGTATTCGCGCGCCAGCTCGCGGTAGCGCTGTTCCGGCTCAACTCCCTGTTGCTGGCACAGCCAGGTATACCAGCGGTTGCCGCTCGCCACATGGCCGATTTCATCGCGCAGGATGATGTCGAGAATGCCGGCGGCCGTCATGTCGCCTGCCTGCAGCAGTTTTTTGTGAATGCCCGGGGTGACATCCAGACCACGCGCCTCCAGCGTGCGCGGTACCAGTGCCAGGCGCGCCAGCAGGTCGTGGCGGGTGCGTTCGGCGGCGTGCCACAGCCCGTTGTGGGCGGGGAAGTCGCCGTAGTCGTGCTCCAGCGTCAGCAAATGGCCGCGCAGCAGCTGAAAATGCAGCGCTTCTTCCTGTGCCACCTTGAGCCAGTCGCGATAAAACGCCTCGGGCAGGCCGGCAAAGCGCCAGACAATATCGAGCGCCAGATTGATGGCGTTGAATTCGATATGTGCCAGGGCATGGATCATGACTGCACGGCCCTCGCGCGTGCTCAGCTTGCGCTGCTGCAGCTGGGCCGGCGGCACAAGCTGCGGCTGCGCCGGCCGGCCGGGAATGGCGGCGGAGGGAGTCAGCTGCGCCTGCGGGTCAAGCCGGTCATTCAGCTCCATCTGCTGCACCAGGCGGCATTTTTGCAGTGGGTCGCATTCAATCAGGGCTTCCAGGGCCAGCTGGCGCAGATCGGACATGGTGGTAATTAAGTCGTCAAAACAGGCGCTTATGCTAGCGTTTTGAGGGTTTGGCGTCCAGCCGATCCGTTCCTATACTTAGGGAAGCGCTGATTTATTCCATTTGGGAATAAATCAGCAAGGCGGCTGCGCGGCACATGTCCGCACAGCCTCACGCTTTCAATGACTTGCGTCATTGAGCGGCCGGGCGAAAAATCTGCCCGGCACGGAAACGCGAATAAATCAGCGTTTCCTTAGACAGTAAACCTTATTAAGGAGATATGGACATGCTAGATACCCTGAAGGAAGCAGGCAAAAACATCCGCAAGGAATTCAACCGCGCCTGGGAAAATCTGGCGGAAGGCTGGCGTGAAGTGCTCAGCCGCAGCAATGACGCCCTGACACATTTTGTCCGCCACAAGGACGAAAATCCGCAGGAGCAGAGCAGTATTGAGCCGCTGCCGCGCTGGGGGTTGATTGTCAGCGAAGTGGAAGAAACCGACGGTGAAATCCTCGTGCGCGTGGAAGTGCCCGGGCTGACCAAAGATGACGTGCAGGTGGTGATAGAAGGTAACCGCTTGAGCCTGTCCGGCGAGAAACGTTTTCAGCGGGAAAGCCATGACAGCACCTATCACATCATGGAACGCGCCTATGGTTCATTTCAGCGCGTTATTCCGCTGCCGGGCAATGTCGATGCTGACAAGGCCAAAGCGAGCTGCGCCGACGGTGTGCTGACCGTGCGCCTGCCCAAGTCGGGCGGCAACAACGCCAAGACTGTGCCTGTCAAATAGGCCGCGTTGCGTGCGAATTGTACTGTCTGCCGTATTTTTGCCACTGCTGTGGGTGCTGCTGGCACAGCCGGCGGCAGCCAAAGGAGAGTCGATGTCTCTGGTACTGGTTTCTACCGCTTTTGCCGGGGGCGGACAGATTCCCCGGCAGTTCACCTGCGACGGGCAGGACCTTTCGCCTCCCTTGTCCTGGGCTGGCGTGCCGGAGCAGGCGCGCAGCCTGGTGCTGATTGTGGATGACCCCGATGCGCCCGATCCGGCTGCCCCGAAAATGACCTGGGTGCACTGGCTGCTGTATAACCTGCCGGCCAAACCGGGGGGGCTGGCTCAAGGCGTGAATAACGGTGATTTGCCCGCCGGGACACTGCAGGGGGTGAACGACTGGAAACGCATCGGCTACGGTGGCCCGTGTCCGCCGGTTGGCAGCCATCGCTATTTCTTCAAGCTGTATGCGCTGGACACGGTGCTGCCTGACTTGCGCAATCCGAGCAAGGCTGTGCTGGAACAGGTGATGCATGGGCATGTGCTGGAGCACGCTGAACTGATGGGGGTGTATCAGCGCAATAGGTAAGGCGAGGTTGAGGATGAAACTGGCGTCCCCGACAGGAATCGAACCTGTAATCTTCCCTTAGGAGGGGAAAGTTATATCCATTTAACTACAGGGACACGCCAGCGCTTATTTTACAACATAAATGCCGGCGCGCGCCCGGCCTGTCTGGGGCAGTTGTTTCTGCGCCTATTTTCGCCGTGATATGCTCAGCGTTTTTGCCTGCCGGATCAATCATGCGACAGCCCTGGTTTGTACTTGGCCGAACACGCTGCCAAAGCGGCAGTGCGGCGCCCGATTTTACCCTGCTCGATGGCAATGGCCAGCCGCACTCGCTGGCGGCTTATCGCGGCCGCTGGCTGTTGCTGTATTTTTACCCGCGCGACAACACGCCGCTGTGCACGCGTGAAGCTTGTGCCGTGCGCGACAGCTGGGGCGAGTTTGCGCGTCTCAATGCCGGCGTACTGGGAATCAGCCTGGATAACGCGGCCAGTCACCAGCAGTTTGCCGCGGCGCAGAACCTGCCGTTCCCGCTGCTGTCCGACCCCACAGGTGAGGTGGCATTGCAGTATGGTGCGCTGCTGCGTGTCGGTCCTGTGCGGCTGGCGCGCCGTTTCAGCTTTCTTGTCGATCCCCATGGCCATATTCGGAAATGCTATTTCAAGGTGCAGGTGGATCGCCATGCGCGCGATGTGCTGGATGACCTGCGGCAGTTGCAGACGGTGTAGAATGGGCAAAGGGGCCATACGGCCACAGACACACTGAAGGTATAAGAAAATGAATGGATTGAACGAAGCCCAACTGGCCGAACTGGCCGCACTCATGCAGACGCGCAACAAGGCGTTGCGCCAGGAAATTCGCGAAGAGCTGCTCGGCATGGACAAGGAGAGCCCGCGCGAACTGGCCGGTGTGCTCGATCAGGGCGACGAAGCCGTAGCGGATGCGCTGGTGGATCTGGAAGCCGCCACCATTGACCGGCAGATTCGGGAAATTCGCGCCATTGAAGCAGCGCAAAAGCGTATCAAGGACGGCAGCTACGGCCAATGCATCGATTGCAGCGAGCCGATTGGCTTTGCCCGCCTGAAAGCCTACCCGGTGGCGGAACGCTGCGTTGCCTGTCAGGAAAAACACGACACTCAGTATGCCCACGAAGGCGCACCGACACTGTAAAGATTTGCGGCACTAAAGGAGATTCCATGGATGACAAGTTAGCCCCGGAAACGCTGGCGATTCGCAGCGGCATTCACCGTACCCAGTTTGAGGAACATTCCGAAGCAATGTTTCTCACCTCCAGCTTTGTCTACACCAGCGCCGAGCAGGCTGCGGCGCGTTTTACCGGTGCCGAGCCGGGTAATATTTACGCCCGGTTCACCAACCCGACCGTCACCGCCTTCCAGGAACGCCTGGCGGCGCTGGAAGGGGCCGAACGCTGCGTGGCCACTGCTTCCGGCATGTCCGCCATTCTGGCTACCGTGATGGGGCTGCTATCGGCCGGCGACCATATTGTCGCTTCGCGCGCGCTGTTCGGTTCTACCGTGCAGCTGCTGTCCAATATTCTCGGGCGTTTTGGCATCGAAACCACTTACGTTTCCGCTACCGATATGGCGGAATGGAAGGCGGCGGTGAAAGCCAATACCAAGCTGTTCTTCCTGGAATCGCCGTCCAACCCGTTGACGGAAATCTGCGACATTCGCGCGATTGCCGATTTGGCCCATGCCAGCAATGCCCTGTTGGTGGTGGACAACTGTTTCTGCACTCCGATTCTGCAACGGCCGCTGGAACTGGGCGCCGACATTGTGGTGCACTCCGCTACCAAATACATCGACGGCCAGGGCCGCGTGCTCGGCGGTGCGGTGCTGGGCGGGGAGAAAATGCTCGAGGGTGTGTACGGCTTCCTGCGCACCGCCGGGCCGACGCTGTCCGCTTTCAATGCCTGGGTGCTGCTCAAGGGGCTGGAAACGCTCAAGATTCGCATGGACGCGCACTCCGCCAATGCGCTGGAACTGGCCAAATGGCTGGAAGCACATCCCAATGTGCAGCGCGTGCTGTACCCCGGCCTGGCGTCGCACCCGCAACACACACTGGCCATGCAGCAGCAGAAAACCGGTGGCGGCATTGTCGCGTTTGAGGTGAAAGGCGGCAAGGATGCAGCCTGGAAAGTGGTGAACAACACCCAGCTGTTGTCCATTACCGCCAACCTGGGCGACGTGAAGACCACCATCACCCATCCGGCTACCACCACCCATGGCCGCCTGACGCAGGAACAGCGCGATGCGGCCGGCGTGAGCGACGGTCTGTTGCGCGTGGCAGTGGGGCTGGAAAACATCGACGACATCAAGCGCGACCTGGCGCGGGGGCTGGATTGATGCGGCAGCTGCTGGCAGCAGCATTGATGCTGCTGCCAGCAATCTCATCGGCCACCATGCTGCAGGTGGTGTACCAAGACCAGGAGCCGGGCAGCCTGCCGTACCTCAGTCGTTACATCATTACCCCGGAATACGTACGCATCGATCAGGGCAAGGACCAGGACGATTTCCTTATCCTCGACCGGAAAAAACAGGAAATTTTTGAAGTACAGCACGACCAGCGCGCCGTGCTGACCATTGCGGCAGAAAAGGTCGATCTGCACAAAGCGCCCAGGCTGCCCGTCACTCAGATCGATACCCCGACGCCGGCACGCGGCAAGGGAGCGAGTGAGCGCCAGGTATTGCTTAAGCCGGCTGTCTGCGCCCGGGTTATCAGTGTTCCGCAGCATCCTGAAGTGGCCGACGTACTGCGTGAATTCCGCCAGATTCTGGTAGCCGCGCAATGGCGTACCTGGCAGGCCACCCCGAATGACGAGCGGCAGACCTGCGATCTGCAGTTGCAGGTGTTGCAACCGGGGCAGGAATACGCGGCCGGCATGCCGCTGGAAATGCATTACGCCAATGGATTGTCACGGGTTCTGCAGCAGGTAGACGAGATTTCCGACCGGCCGGAATTGTTTATTGTGCCGCTGGATTACAAGATGACGACGTTGCCGAAATGAAGTCCGCGAGTCCAGGTAGGGTGCAATAACCAACGGGCATTGCACCGGATGGGTTGATTACTGTTTTGCACCCGCCGCCATGGCTCGCAAACGGCTTTGTTCGGCTTCGGCTTTTGCATTCGGTTGCGGGGCGGCCCAGCTGCCCAGGTTGTCGATCACCAGGTCGGCCAGGGCGTGGATCCAGTCTTCGCGGTCGTTGAGGCAGGGAATGTAGTGGAAATCCTTGCCGCCGGCATTGAGGAAGTCGGCTTTGACTTCCATCTGAATTTCTTCCAGCGTTTCCAGACAGTCTGAGGCGAAGCCGGGGCAGACGACGTCGATGCGGCCGGTGCCGGCTTTGCCCAGTTCCGCTGCCGTGGCGGCGGTGTAGGGCTTGAGCCATTCGGCTTTGCCGAAGCGCGACTGGAAGGTGATCTGGTACTGGTTCGGGTTCAGTTGCAGGGCCTCAGCCAGCAGGCGGCCGGTTTTCATGCATTCGCAGTGGTAGGGGTCGCCCAGGTCGAGCGTGCGGCGCGGCACGCCGTGAAAGCTCATAAGCAGTTTGTCCGGCTTGCCGTTTTGCTGCCAGTACTGGCGCACGCTCTGTGCCAGCGCGGCGATGTAGCCGGGGTGGTCGTGGTAGTGTTTGATGCTGCGCAGGGCCGGCTGGTTGCGGAAACGCGCCACGCTGGCGTATACCGCATCCATGACGCTGGCGGTGGTGGCGCCGGAGTACTGCGGGTAGAGCGGTACCACCAGAATCTTATCGCAACCGGCGCTGGCCATTTCTTTCAGTACGTCGTCAATGGCGGGGCTGCCATAGCTCATGGCGTAGCGTACCAGAATGTCGGCGCCGGTTTTGTCGCCCAGATAGCCTTGCAGCAGTTTGCTCTGCCGTTCGGTAAAGACTTTCAGCGGCGAGCCGTCCTGGCGCCAGATTTGCGCGTATTTGGCGGCGGATTTGGCCGGTCGGGTGTTGAGGATGATACCGTTAAGAATCAGCCACCAGACGGCGCGCGGGATTTCCACGACGCGCGGGTCGCTGAGGAATTGCTTGAGATAACGTCGCAATGCGCCCTTGGTGGGTTCGTCCGGGGTGCCCAGATTGATGAGCAGCACGCCGGTGCGGGCAGAGGTGCCGTGGCTGTATGGCAGGGGCGCCCAGTATTTCATCACAGACCTTCCTAGTGGTAAGACAGTGCGTTGGAGAGCAGGCGCGCGGTGATGTCGACAATGGGAATCACGCGCTCGTAAGCCATGCGGGTGGGGCCGACTACGCCGAGCGTGCCGACCACCAGGCCGTTGACTTCATAGGGGGCGGTGACGAAGCTGCATTCATCCAGCGGGAGCGTGCCGGATTCGCCGCCGATGAAGATTTTGACGCCCTGGGCCTGCTCGGCCTGGTCGAGAATTTCCAGCAGCTGGGTTTTCTGTTCGAATACGTCAAACAGCTTGCGCAGACTGGTGATGTTGGCAGCCAGATCAGTACTGTGCAGCAGTTTGCGCTCGCCGGAAATGACGTATTCCTCGCGTTTGGCGCTGAGAGTCTGTTCGCCAACGGTAAGCGAGACGTTGACCAGAGCGGCGATGTCCTGGTGCAGCTGCGACAGCTCTTCGCGGATTTTGTCGCTGACGGTCGTGAGGCTCTGACCGGCGAAATTGCGGTTGAAATAGTTGGCCGCTTCGACCAGCTGGGCCGGCGTGTAGTCCTTGTCGGTGACGATCACCCGGTTTTGCACTTCGCCGTCGTCGGTGACCAGAATGAGCAGCAGGCGGTTGCTCGCCAGGCGCATGAATTCGAGCTGGCGGAACACCGCGCCGCGGGTTTTCGGGATGGCGACGATGCCGGCAAAACTGGTGAGTTCGGACAGCATTTGCGAAGCGGCGTTGACCAGCCGGGTAGGGTCGTCCGGGCTGAGAGTGTTTTGCAGCTGGCTGATTTCCAGTTGTTCCAGGGGTTTGACCTGGATCAGCGTGTCGACAAACAGGCGGTAGCCCAACGGGGTGGGGATCCGGCCAGCCGAGGTATGCGGGCTGGTGATGAGGCCCATCTCTTCCAGATCGGCCATGACATTGCGAATGCTGGCCGGGCTGAGGTCGAGACCGGAATAGCGAGAAAGCGTGCGCGAGCCAACCGGTTGGCCCTCTTCAATGTAGCGCTCAACCAGCGTTTTCAGCAGAATTTTGGCACGTTCGTTCAGCATGACTTCATTTTACACAAAAACGGCTTAACCGCGGCAACACCCGTTAGAATGAATGAGGCTAAGGAAGGAGCGGTCAATGAAATGGACGGGGAAGGGAACGGGCAAATTATTGCTGCTGTTAAGCAGTGTGCTGGCCGGCAATGCCGGGGCTGTGGAAAAACCGCTGTGGGAGGCGGGCGCTGGGATCGGTGTGGTGAGCATGCCCGATTACCGCGGTGCCGACCAGAGTCACAGCTACGCGTTGCCGATTCCTTACCTGGTGTATCGCGGCG
>JAJZTZ010000102.1 GCA_021847305.1 Pseudomonadota bacterium
GCCACCGGGGGACGGTTGTGCTTCATCTGTACGTTGGCAGTCGGGAAACCGATCTGCCGGCCGATCTTGTCGCCATGCATGACCCGACCGCTGATACTGTAGGGCTGCCCCAGCAGGGCAGCCGCCTGACGCATGTTGCCGGCAGCAAGCGCCTCGCGCACGGCCGTGCTGGAAACCCGCACTTCGCCGACACAGATACTGGGCAGATTCACCACTTCCACAGCGGCAGCCGCCCCCATCTGCTGCAGCAGCGCAAAATCCCCGGCACGGCGCGCGCCAAAACGGAAGTCATCGCCCACCAGCAACCAGCGGGTTTGCATGCCCTGCCACAGATAGCGTTCGACAAACGCTTCCGCCGCCACACCGGCAAAATTGTGATTGAAGGCGCACACATGCACATGCTGCACGCCATGCGCACGCAGCAGATCGAGCTTTTCCCGCAGACTGGTCAGGCGGGTCGGCGCCTTGTCCGGCGCAAAAAACTCACGCGGGTGCGGTTCAAACGTCACCACGGCAGGCGTCAGCTTGCGTGCCGCCGCCGCATCGACTAACTGGCGGAGCATGGCCTGGTGCCCCAGATGAACACCATCGAAATTGCCGATTGTCACCGCCGTCGGGCCGTCCACCCTGGGCATGCCGTGCGTAATACGCATTAACGCTCTATTTTAAAAACGCAAAAGACACTAGTTTACCTGAACCGACACGCGCCACGAAATGCCACTGACGGCGGCAACCGGTTCAGGGCTTTTCTAGGGCGTGTTAACACGCCCTAGGCTTCGCGCCGGGCAAAATGCGCCGGCCGAAAACCCAGCACAAACAGCGTAGCGAAATACGCCCCGGCGCCGGCCGGAATGAGCCACAGCAAATGCAGCAGACGACTCCGGAAACCGCTGTGCAGCCAATCGACGTCATGACCGGCGCCGAACCACAGCACCCCGCCCATGACGCTGACAGCCAGCACCACCTTGAGCAGAAAAACGCTCCAGCCCGGTTGCGGCTGATAGATCTGATGGCGGCGCAGCTTGTAAAACAGCAGGCCGGCATTGACGCAGGCACCCAGACCGATTGCCAGGGCCAGACCGGCGTGCTTGTAAGGGCCGATAAAAACCAGGTTCATCAACTGGGTCGCCGCCAGCGTAATCAGGGCAATTTTCACCGGTGTCTTGATGTTCTGCCGGGCATAGAAGCCGGGCGCCAGCACTTTCACCATGATCAGCCCCAGCAGCCCGACGCTGTATGCCACCAGCGCATCGCGCGACATCAATACATCGGTTGCGGTGAACTGGCCATACTGAAACAGGGTTGACAGCAAAGGCACCGCCAGCACGGCCAGAGCGACTGCCGAAGGCAGCGCCAGAATCAGCGTCATGCGCAAGCCCCAATCGAGCAGCCGCGAATATTCCTGCGTCGATTTGTCGGCATAGTGCTTCGACAGACTGGGCAACAGGATCGTCCCCAGCGCCACCCCCAGCATACCGGAGGGGAACTCCATCAAGCGGTCGGCGTAGTACAGCCAGGACACACTGCCGGTCTGCAGGAAAGAGGCAAAAATGGTATTGATCAGCAGACTGATCTGACCGATGGAAACGCCGAACAGGGCCGGCAGCATCAGTTTGAAAATGCGCTGCACATCCGGGTCATGCCAGTTGAGATCGAATTTCGGCAGGCACCCCACCTGACGCAGAAACGGCAACTGAAATGCCAGCTGCAGCGCCCCGCCAATCAACACCCCCCAGGCCAGTGCCAGCACCGGCGGATCGAAGTGCGGGGCCAGCCACAAGGCGCTGCCGATCATCGCCAGATTAAGCAGAACCGGGGTGAAGGCCGGCACGGAAAAGCGCCGGAAGGTATTCAGCACCCCGGCTGCCAGCGCCACCAGGGAAATAAAGAAGATATAAGGGAAAATAATGCGCAGCAGTTTGACGGTCAGCTCAAACTTGTCCGGCGAAGTGTGAAACCCCGGTGCCGAGACATACACGACAAACGGTGCCGCCAGCATGCCCAGCGCGGTAACGGCCACCAGCACCAGTCCCAGCAGCGTCGCCACGTGGTTGACCAGCACATGCGTCGCCGCTTCGCCGCGCCGCTCCTTGACCTCGCCCAGCACCGGCACGAAAGCCTGGGAAAATGCCCCTTCGGCAAACATGCGCCGCAGCAGATTGGGAATCTTGAAAGCGACAAAGAAGGCATCGGTAAACGCACCAGCACCAAAGGCGCGCGCGACAATTGTGTCGCGCACAAAGCCCATAATGCGGGACAAAAGAGTCATGCTGCTGACCGTGGCCAGCGCTCGAAGCAAATTCATGGAAAGCGAAACTGAATCAGGAATGGCATAATCTTACCTGTTTCCCGCCCGCATTCGGCAAAATATATTTACCTGCCCGGCCGCCTGTCACCATGCCCATCGATTTCACTGTCAGCCAATACGTACTTACCGCCCTGCTGTTCGTCTGGACCGGGTTCGTCCGCACCGGCCTCGGCTTCGGCGGCGCCGCCCTGGGCCTGCCGCTGTTATTGTTCGTCAACAACCAGCCGCTGCTGTGGCTGCCGGTGATCGGCCTGCATCTACTGTTCTTTTCCGGCCTGACGCTGCGCACCCGCCTGCACAATGTCGACTGGCGCTATCTGGGACGCTCTTCCTTATATATAGTACCCACCGCCATCGTCGGCGTTTTCGGCCTGGTCAATCTGCCCACCTGGTGGCTCAATCTGTTCATCTATTCAGTCACGCTGTTTTATGGCGTGATCTGGCTGCTCAACCGTGCCATCACCAGCCAGCACAACTGGGTCGACAAAGTTCTATTAATGGTGGGCGGCTACATTGCCGGCACCTCGCTCACCGGCGCGCCACTGATGGTGGCGGTGTACATGCGCAACGTAAAAGCGGAAATGCTGCGCGACACCCTGTTCGTACTCTGGTTTGTGCTGGTCAGCATTAAAATGACCACATTCGTCGTCTTGTCGGTCAACCTGCATCTGCCGTTTGCCATCGGCCTGCTGCCGGTCGCCGCCATCGGCCATTTTGCCGGGCTGAAAGCGCATCATAAGATCATGCAGAATGACGTTGCCTTCAAACGCTGGGTCGGCGGCGGCCTCGTCATTCTCAGTTCGCTGGGTTTATTGCACCTGTCCTGAACCCGGCCCGGACTTTAGGGAAGCTCTGAACAAGTTTCCATCGCCACTGCTTCATGCTCCGCCCTTCGGGGCCTTTGGGGCGGCTCGCACTCGGCGTTGCGCTTTCTCGACAGGCCCCGGCATGCCTTCAAAAGCGCGCCTTGATTGCAAACCGCCCCAAAGGCCAGTGACAATGAAAACTTGTTCAGAGCTTCCCTAGCAAAGCAGATGCAAATAAGCGCTTGCACTACGGCTTTTCCATCCGTATAATTGCGCGTTTTACGAAATACCCGAACAGCAGGAGTTTTCATGGCCAATACCGCTCAAGCACGCAAGCGCGCTCGTCAGAACGACAAGCAGCGCGCTCACAACGCCAGCTTGCGCTCCGAACTGCGCACCGCTATCAAGAAAGTTAGCAAAGCTATTCTGGCGGGCGACAAGGGCGCGGCTCAAACCGTCTTCTCTGCTTCGATGAGCACCATCGACAGCATCGCAGACAAGAAAATCATTCACAAGAACAAGGCAGCTCGTCACAAGAGCCGTCTGTCTGCTGCAATCAAGGCCATGGCCTGATACAGCGAGTGATGCTCCAAATAAAAAAGCCACGCATCGCGTGGCTTTTTTGTTGCCCTCAGACCCCACCCCCATCCAGCGCGGCAATCAACGGGCAGGCCACCTCGCCAACCCGCGAATGACATCGGCTCACCAACTGCTGCAACGCCGCCTCCATCATTTTCAGATCTTCCAGCCGGCGCCTTATCACTGCCAGTTTTTCCTCAGCCAGAGTACGGGCCTCGCTGCAACGCATGCCGTCCTGCAATAACAGCAGCTCAGCCACTTCGTCCAGGACAAACCCCAGTCGCTGGGCCGCCTTGATGAACCGGATACGTGCAACCTCGGCGCCGCCATAGCGCCTTATGCCGCCAGGAGGACGCGTCGGCTCCGGCAGCAAGCCTTTGCGCTGGTAGAAGCGCACCGTTTCAACATTCACCCCGGCAGCGGCAGCCAGCCCTGCAATCGTCAACCCTTCCATCCACTTGACTCCGTACTTATGTACGGACCTTATCCTATAGCAAGCATCTTGTGAAGGAAAGGACCTCCATGCGCTTCAAACATAACCTGATTGCCGGCGGAATCGCCACATTAAGCGCATCACTGTGCTGCACCGGACCGCTTGTACTCGTCATGCTCGGTATTAGCGGAGGCTGGATTGCCGACTTGACGCGCCTGGAAGCAACTCGCCCGTTGTTTCTTGTTCTATCCCTTTATTTCATCTATCGCGCCTGGCGTAGCCTTTACCGGCAGCCGGCACACTGCGAACCGAACCGGGTCTGCTCGAACCCCCGTTACATGCGCTGGCAGAAAGGCCTGTTCTGGCTGAGCACACCACTTCTGCTGCTACTTCTGTTTTTCCCCTGGTATGCCCCGTTTTTCTACTAGAGCCAGTTAACACTTACTTCACACCCCCAACAAGGAGCTGCAATGAAACCTGCTTATATCTTGTTCTTATTCGCCGCGCAGCTGACCAGTAGCGTAGCGTTCGCCAGTCAGCACACCGTGGTGCTGGACGTATCGGGCATGACCTGCCCCGTCTGCCCCATCACCGTAAAAAAAGCGCTTGAACATGTGAACGGGGTGACTCAGGCCCAGGTAAAGCTTGAGACACATCAGGCGATGGTGCGTTACGATGACCAAAAAACAAATGAAAATGCGCTGCTGGACGCAACGTTCGAAGCCGGCTACCCCGCCAAAATCATCAGGCGGCAGCCATGAAACCCGAGATCATTACCCGCTCAACCCTGACCTGCCCGCATTGCGGTCACAGCCAAACCGAGCAAATGCCCACTGACGCCTGCCAGTGGTTCTACGAATGTACGGCCTGCCACACCCTGCTGCGCCCCAAACCCGGCGACTGCTGCGTCTACTGCTCTTACGGCAGCGTCCCCTGCCCGCCTATCCAGCTTGGCGGCGCTGCCGGTTGCTGTAATGAAAAATAAAAAGCCCACGCAAGCGTGGGCTTTTTAACTGAATCAAGTACGGCTTAGCGGCCGGAGAACTCGCCGCCGTCGACCACTTGCAGATCATTGCTCTGAGCAAACTTCATCACGAAGTCATAAGCACGGGGATCGGCATCCTGCAGTCGCTTGTCGACAATCACGCACTTCACGCCATCCAGCGTTCGCGGCCGCACATAGGGCGAATAACTCATACGATGGTCGTCACCGTAAGTCGACAGCACGCCCGACAGGCGCTCGGCCCAGTCACTTGGCCGGAAAGTACGGCCAGCAGAGGTAACGCCCTTAATTACGAGATCATCTGTGGTGATAGCAGACATGGCATTATTTTTGTGAGTTGCACTGTTTGTATTCTAGCAGAGTCTGCTGCCAATGTGGTGTGCCAAACTGCACGCCTTCGCAATAGCCGCACAATACTGCCCTCAAGCTGCCGATAAACGGCCCATCCGACAGCCTTCAGCCGGCACCCTACCCCAAAAGCCGACTTTGCGGTATAGTGTTTTTTTGCACACGGTCCAGCCGTGTGTTTTGTTTTTTAGGTTATACACCATGACGCATCTGATGAATACGTATGCCCGGCAGCCGGTCACCTTCACCCATGGTGAAGGTGTCTGGCTGTGGGACACTGCGGGCAAAAAATATCTCGACGGCGTTGCCGGCGTAGCCGTCAACGGTCTGGGACACGCCCACCCGAAGCTGACCCAGGCGATCTGCGAACAGGCCAAACAGCTTATCCATACGTCCAACCTGTACAACGTACAGCGCCAGGAGGAACTGGCCGACAAGCTCGCCGCTCTGTCGGGCATGGACAAGATGTTCTTCTGCAACTCCGGCGCCGAAGCAAACGAAGCCGCGATCAAGCTGGCACGTTTGTTCGGCCACAAGAAGGGCATCGAGAACCCGACCATCATCGTCACGGAAAAGAGCTTTCACGGCCGCACCATGGCCACCCTGACCGCCACCGGCAACCGCAAGGTGCAGGCCGGCTTCGAACCGCTAGTCAGCGGCTTTGCCCGCGTACCGTATAACGACATGGAAGCCATTCGCCAGATCGCCGAACACAACGACAGCGTAGTGGCCATTCTGGTAGAACCGGTACAAGGCGAGGGCGGCATCAATATTCCTGATGCCCAGTACCTGACCCAGCTGCGCGAAAAATGCGACAAGAACGGCTGGCTGCTGATGCTCGACGAAGTGCAGACCGGCATCGGCCGTACCGGGAAATGGTTCGGCTTCCAGCACAGCCCCATCATGCCCGACGTAATGACCCTGGCCAAAGGCCTGGGCTCCGGCGTGCCGGTGGGTGCCTGTCTGGCCCGCGGCGCTGCCGCCGATGTGTTCCAGCCCGGCAATCACGGCTCCACTTTCGGCGGCAACCCGCTCGCCTGCGCGGCTGCGCTGGCGACACTGTCCGCCATCGAACAGGACAAGCTGTGCAGCAACGCCAGCAAGATCGGCGATCTGATCCGTAGTGAAATGACCCAGGCTCTGCAAGGCGTGGCCGGCGTAGTAACCGTACGGAACTGCGGCATGCTGATCGGTATCGAGCTGAACCGCCCCTGCGGCGACCTGGTGGCGGCCTGCCGCGATGCCGGCCTGCTGATCAACGTCACCGCCGACACGGTAGTGCGTCTGTTGCCGCCGCTGGTCATGAACGAAGCAGAAGCGCTGCAACTGGTACAGATTCTCGCGGCGCAGATTCGCAAATTTCTGGGGGCCTGACAGCAGTTCGCTCCCGCAGGGCTTTGCCCTGCCGCATTGACCGGAATAATTCCCGGAATAATTCAATGCAGGCCGGCACGCAACATTTTGTGCCGGCAACCCGGTTGGACCGGCCAACCGGCTTTTTCAGTAAGCTAAAGAAGGAGCCGTCGCCCTGTGGGGAGGACGGAATACCCGATGACAGTAAAACACTATCTGCAATTCAAGGACCTGACCCTGGACGAATACGAATATGTATTTGCCCGTACTTCCTGGATCAAGGACCGCTTCAAGCGCTACGTACCCTACCACCCGCTGGCCGACCGTACCCTGGCGATGATTTTCGAGAAAAACTCGACCCGTACCCGCCTGTCGTTCGAAGCCGGCATGCATCAGCTGGGCGGAGCCGCCATCTACCTCAACACCCGCGACACCCAGCTGGGCCGCGGCGAACCGGTGGAAGACGCGGCCCAGGTGATCTCGCGCATGGTCGATATCGTCATGATCCGCACCTTTGAGCAGGACATCATCGAGCGTTTTGCCGGCAACTCGCGTGTGCCGGTGATCAATGGTCTGACCAATGAATACCACCCGTGTCAGATCATGGCCGACATCTTCACCTATATCGAGCAGCGCGGCTCGATCAAGGGCAAGACCGTGGCCTGGATCGGCGACTCCAACAACATGTGCAACACCTGGCTGCAGGCAGCGGAAATCTTCGACTTCAACGTGCACGTTTCCACCCCGCCGGGTTATGAAGTGGAACCGGAACGCGCCGGCCTGTACGGCACCGACCACTACGAAGAATTTGCCGATCCGATGGAAGCCGCCCGTGGCGCCGATCTGGTGACCACCGACGTGTGGACCAGCATGGGTTTCGAAGCGGAAAACGAAGAACGTCGCAAAGCCTTTGAAGACTGGCAAGTCGACGCCGACATGATGCGCGTAGCCAAGCCCGATTCCCTGTTCATGCACTGCCTGCCCGCCCACCGTGGCGAGGAAGTGTCCGCCGACGTCATCGACGGCAAGCACAGCGTAGTATGGGATGAAGCGGAGAATAGGCTGCATACTCAGAAAGCGCTCATGGAATATTTGATGCTGGGCAAAGTTAACCCCTGAAACTGTGAAGCCACGAGGCGTTTGAGCATCCCTCCGCCTCACCCTTCACGTCGTACCCCTCACTGGAGTCAAAATGAGTTCTGTTAAAAAAGTCGTTCTCGCCTACTCGGGCGGCCTGGATACTTCCGTTATCCTGAAGTGGTTGCAAGACACCTATCAGTGCGAAATCGTCAC
>JAJZTZ010000103.1 GCA_021847305.1 Pseudomonadota bacterium
CAGCATAATCAGCTTCTCGCCCTCATCCAGATTGATCAGGCGCACACCCTGGGCGCTGCGGCCGGTTTCGCGGATTTCCGCTACACGGGTGCGAATCAGCACGCCGCCATTGGTAATCAGCATGATTTCTTCATTGCCGTCCACCAGAGTAGCCGCCACCAGCTTGCCGTTACGCTCGGAAGTATCAATGGCGATCACGCCCTGCGTTCCGCGACCGCTGTGGCGGTATTCACCGGCAGCGGTACGCTTGCCGTAGCCGTTTTCAGTAGCGGTCAGCACGAACTGCTCTTCGCTTTCCACTACCATCAGCGAAATCACCTTGGCATCGGTACCGAGCTTCATGCCGCGCACGCCGCGCGACACCCGGCCCATCGGGCGCACGTCAGATTCGTCAAAGCGTACTGCCTTGCCCTCATCGGAGCACAGCATCACCTGGCTGTTGCCGTTGGTGACCGCCACGCCGATGAGGTAATCGCCTTCGTCCAGGTTCACAGCGATAATGCCGCGCTTCATCGGACGGGAGAAATCTGACAGCGGGGTTTTCTTCACCGTACCCATGCTGGTGGCCATGAAGACAAAATGTTCGTCGTCGAAAGCCTTGATCGGCAGCACGGCGTTGATCTTCTCGCCCTCCACGATCGGCAGCATGTTGACGATGGGCTTGCCGCGGGAAATGCGGCTGCCCTGCGGAATTTCGTATACCTTGATCCAGTACACACGGCCGGCATTGGAGAAGCACAGCAGGTAGTCGTGGGTGTTGGCAACAAACAGATTCTCGATAAAATCGTCTTCCTTGGTCGCTGCCGCCTGCTTGCCGCGACCACCACGACGCTGGGCGCTGTAGTCCGCCAGCGGCTGGGCCTTGATGTAGCCCTCGTGCGACAACGTCACCACCATCTCGGCCGGGGTAATCAGGTCTTCCAGACTGATATCGCCGCCGTATTCCATGATCTCGCTGCGGCGCGGATCGCCGAACTGCAACTTGATGGCAGTCAGTTCGTCGCCGATGATCTGGGTGACACGCTCCGGACGGGCCAGAATATCCAGCAGATCAACAATAGTCGCCATCACTTCGCGGTATTCCGCCTGCAGCTTGTCCTGTTCCATACCGGTCAGGCGTTGCAGACGCAGGTCCAGAATCGCCTGCGCCTGCACTTCAGACAGGAAGTAGCCCTGCGACTGCAAACCCACACCCGGTGGCGCGTCTTCCGGCCGCGAAGCGGTAATATCGGTGCGCGCCAGCATCTCTTCAACCAGCGCGGAACGCCAGGCGCGGCCCATCAACTGCTCTTTCGCCACAGCCGGCGATTCGGCTGCCTTGATCAGCGCAATCACCTCGTCCACATTGGACAGGGCCACCGCCAGACCTTCCAGCACATGCCCGCGGGCACGCGCCTTCTTCAGCTCAAATACGGTACGGCGGGTGACCACTTCACGGCGATGGCGCAGGAAGGCTTCCAGAATCTGCTTCAGGTTCAGCAGGCGTGGCTGGCCGTCGAGCAGCGCCACCATGTTCATGCCGAAGGTGGTCTGCATTTCGGTGTGCTTGAACAGCTGATTGAGCACCACATCGGCGATTTCGCCGCGCTTCAATTCGATCACCACGCGCATGCCGGACTTGTCGGACTCGTCGCGCAGGTCGGAAATACCTTCCACTACCTTATCGCGCACCAGCTCGCCAATACGCTCCAGCAGGCGGGCCTTGTTCACCTGGTAGGGCAGCTCGTCAATGATGATGGCCTGGCGATCGTTATTCTTGCCGATGTCTTCGAAGTGGGTGCGGGCACGAATCACGCAGCGACCGCGACCGGTGCGGTAGCCTTCGCGCACGCCGGCTACGCCGTAGATGATGCCGGCAGTGGGAAAATCCGGTGCCGGGACGATTTCGATCAGTTCTTCGATGTCGATATCCGGACGGCCCAGGACCGCCAGACAGGCATCTACGATCTCATTCAGGTTATGCGGCGGAATGTTGGTCGCCATACCCACGGCGATACCGGCCGAGCCGTTCACCAGCAGATTGGGAATCTTGGCCGGCAGGATCAGCGGTTCGTCTTCCGAGCCGTCGTAGTTGGGCCCAAAATCGACCGTTTCCTTGTCGATATCCGCCAGCAATTCGTGCGCGATGCGCGCCATGCGCACCTCGGTGTAACGCATCGCGGCGGCATTGTCGCCGTCCACCGAACCGAAGTTACCCTGACCGTCGATCAGCGGGTACCGCAGCGAGAAATCCTGTGCCATGCGCACGATGGTGTCGTACACCGCCGAGTCGCCGTGTGGGTGGTATTTACCGATCACGTCGCCGACGATACGCGCCGACTTCTTGTAAGCACGGTTCCAGTCGTTGTTGAGCTCGTGCATCGCAAACAACACACGGCGGTGCACCGGCTTGAGACCATCACGTACATCCGGCAGTGCGCGCCCCACGATCACGCTCATGGCGTAATCCAGATAGGAACGGCGCATCTCCTCCTCGAGACTGACCGGCAGAGTTTCTTTAGCGAAAACTTCCATATTCAGAACGACGCTTATTTTCTTAGGTATAAACGCCCGATTCTAACATGAACCCACCCCCCATCCAAATGCCCGGAAAATGTTGCTTGACCGCCACACCCCGATGTTCTATATGGTTGAATTGTATTAAGACACCGTGTATACTGAAATTTGTAAACAAAGTCGTGAACAAATTAAAAGCGCACCGACTATAATTGCTTTACAAGCTTGGCAACATGCCAATCGATGCCCAGGCATCGCATCGCCGCATCAGTCGGGCTAAACGGGTTTTAACTGAAGTCACAAGTAAACTTAAACACACTGGCCACAACAAATTTCGAGCTCCATCTCTCTGCCCAGAAGGAAAAAACATATGAAGAAGATCGCCATTCTCAGTTCGCTTGCCGTTGCCCTGATGATGTCCGCAGGTGCATCCATGGCCGCCAACAACGGTTACCTGACCGAAACCGGCGGCAGTATCGTTCACAACAGCTACAGCCAGTGCTGGCATACCGGTTACTGGACCCCGGCCATGGCTGTTTCCGAGTGCGACGGCGGTGTAGCTCCGGCCGCTGCCAAGAAGGCTGAAGACGTTCCGTCCGGCCCGGCTGCTCCGGCAATGAAAATCACCCTGCAAGCTGAAACCCTGTTCGATTTCGACAAAGCCGTGCTGCGCGACGACGGTAAAGCCGTACTGGATCAGGAAGTGGCCAGCAAAATGAAAGACCACCCGGAACTGGAAGTGGTCATGATCACTGGTTATGCTGACCGCATCGGCAGCGAAAAATACAACCAGAAGCTGTCCGAAAAGCGTGCCGACGCCGTGAAAAACTATCTGATCGCTCAAGGCATTGCCTCCAACCGCCTGGAAGCCCAAGGCAAAGGCGAAGCTGATCCGAAAGTAGCCTGCGACGACGTAAAAGGCAAAGCAACCCGTCACAACAAGAAACTGGTTGAATGCCTGCAGCCGAACCGCCGTGTGGATATCCGCGTAAAAGTTCAGAACTAAGCCGGTCCACCCGACTAAAAACCCCGCCTCGGCGGGGTTTTTTATTTACAATTCAGCCCATGAAGCACATCGACACCCTCATTTTTGCCGACTGGATCATCCCGGTCGAGCCCAAACATACCGTTCTGCAGCATCACGGCATTGCCATCGATCAGGGAAAAATCATCGCTATCGAACCGGCAGAACAACTGAGTCAGCAGTTTTCCGCCCGGCACAGCCACACCTTAGGCCAGCACGTGCTGATTCCCGGCCTGATCAATCTGCATACGCATGCGGCCATGTCGCTGATGCGCGGCCTGGCAGACGACATTCCGCTGATGGACTGGCTCAAAGGGCATATCTGGCCCGCCGAGCAGAAGTGGGTGCACGACGACTTTGTTGCCGACGGCACACTGCTGGCCTGCGCCGAGATGCAGCGCGCCGGCGTGACTTGCTTTGCCGACATGTATTTCTTCCCCGAAGCCGCAGCAGAAGCGTGCTCGACCGCGGGCATGCGCGCAGCGCTGGGTATGGTGGTAATCGACTTCCCCACCCGCTATGCCAATGACCCGGACGACTACCTGCACCACGGCCTTGCCCTGCGCGACGCGCAGAAAGACAACCCCCTGCTCAGCTTCTGCCTCGCTCCGCATGCGCCCTACACGGTATCGGATGCCACATTCGGCAAGATCGCGACCTATGCCGCCCAGCTTGATCTGCCGATCCACATCCACGTACACGAAACGGCCCAGGAAATCGCCGACAGCATCGCCCAGCACGGGCTTCGGCCATTGCAGCGCCTGCAGAACCTCGGACTGTTAAGCCCCGGTCTGCTGATGGCCCACGCGGTACACCTGAGCGACGAAGAAATTGCCGTACTGGCCCGCGAGGGCGTCAACATCGCCCATTGCCCGACCTCCAACCTTAAACTGGCCAGCGGCATCGCCCCTGTGTACGCCATGCAGCAGGCCGGCATCAATATCGGCCTGGGCACCGATGGCGCCGCCAGCAACAACCGGCTTGATCTGCTGGCCGAGATGCGCCTTGCCGCCCTGCTGGCCAAAGGCAGTAGCGGTTTTGCCGAAGCCCTGCCGGCTCATGAAGTCCTGAGCATGGCAACCATCAACGCGGCCAAGGCACTGGGACTGGCGGAACGCACCGGCTCACTGGTGCCGGGCAAAGCCGCCGACATTGTCGCCATCAACCTGGACACTCCCGAGACTCGCCCCTGTTTCGATCCGCTGTCTCACCTCATTTATGCCGCCGGACGCGAACACGTGAGCCAGGTCTGGATCAATGGCCGGCAGGTGATCCACGACCGCCAGCCGACCTGGATCAGCCAGACTGAGCTGCATACCCTGGCAGCCCGCTGGCAAGTGCGATTGGCGCCGCACCATCTGGGAGGACTGAGGACTGAGGACTGAGGACTGAGGACTGAGGACTGAGGACTGTAAAAATTTCACCGCCCGCACCCGACCGGGTCAATCGGTTTATTTACTCAGCCCTCAGTCCTTTCACCTCAGTCCAGTTTTATGCTTTAATTCCGCCCATGAATACCGAAATCCCGACTCTCAATGCCGACCAGCTGGAGCTGGACAAATTTTCTGCCCTGGCTCACCGCTGGTGGGACCCGCACAGCGAGTTCAAGCCGCTGCATGACATCAACCCGCTGCGCCTTGAATACATCGACAGCACCGCTAAAATAAGCGGCAAACGCGTGCTCGATGTCGGCTGCGGCGGCGGCATCCTGTCTGAAAGCATGGCTGCCAGGGGCGCCGAGGTAACCGGCATCGACATGGCGGAAAAGCCGCTCAAGGTGGCCAAGCTGCATTTGCTCGAATCGGGCAACAGGGTGGACTACCGATTGCAGGCCGTGGAAGCGCTGGCAGAAGAGGCCCCGGCCAGCTTTGACGTTGTAACCTGCATGGAAATGCTGGAACACGTGCCCGACCCGGAGAGTGTGGTGCGCGCCTGCGCCAGGCTGGTCAAGCCGGACGGCTTTGTATTTTTCTCCACCCTCAACCGCAACGCCAAGGCCTACCTGTTTGCCGTTGTCGGCGCCGAGTATGTGCTCAACATGCTGCCCAAAGGCACGCACGAATACGCCAAATTCCTCAAACCGTCCGAGTTATCGCGCATGGCGCGCAACGCCGGACTGGATGTGCGTGATCTGACCGGGCTGACCTATAACCCGCTGGATAAGACCTACAAACTGGAGGCGGACACCAGCGTCAACTACATGATGTACTGCCAGCCCTCGGCATGATCCGCGCCGTTCTGTTCGATCTGGACGGCACATTTGCCGACACGGCCCCCGATCTGGGGCTGGCACTCAACCTGCTGCGCGAGTCGTACGGCCTGTTGCCGCTACCACACGAAACAATCCGCCCGGTCGCCTCACACGGCGCGCGCGGTCTGCTCGAACTCGGTTTCGGCAGCGCTCCGGAACAGGACGATTTCAACCGTCTGCGCAACGAATTCCTGCGCTTTTACGAAGACCTGCAACACCGACACAGCCCGCTGTTTCCCGGTATGCCGGAAGTCTTGCAGCAGCTGCGCGGACAAAACCGGCTGTGGGGTATCGTCACCAACAAGCCTGCACGCTTTACCCTGCCGCTAATGCAGGCTCTGGGCCTGGCGGACGACGCCGCCACGGTCGTATCCGGCGACACCTGCGCCCAGCCGAAGCCGCATCCTGCGCCCATGCTGCATGCCTGCAATGAAATGGGCCTGACGCCGGAGCAGTGCCTGTATATCGGCGATGCCGAGCGCGACATCGAAGCTGCACACGCTGCCGGCATGCCGGCTCTGGTAGCCGGCTGGGGTTACCTGTCAAAGGATGACCAGCCGGAGAACTGGGGTGCCGATGCCATTATTGCGCAGCCGCACGACATCCTCAGCTACCTGCTGGCACACGACTGAACAGCAGTACTGCGGCGCCAGGACACATTACCGCGGCGCCGCGCACAACACAAACAGGGAGGAGCAATGCATATTTCCTTTCACGGTGCCGATCGGGGCGTCACCGGCTCCTGCCACCTGATTGAGTGTAACGGCAAAAAAATTCTCATCGATTGCGGCATGTACCAGGGCGGCCATGAACTGGCCGAAGACAACGCCGCCGATTTCGGTTTCGACCCGACGCAAATCGACTTTCTGCTGCTCACCCACGCCCACCTTGACCACAGCGGTCGCATTCCGCTGCTGTGCAAGCGCGGCTTCCGCGGCGAAATCATTACTACAGCCGCCTCGCGCGAGCTGGCCCGACTGGTCATGCTCGACGCCGCCCACCTGCAGGAAGAGGAATCGCGCTATCAGTCACGCAAACGTGTGCGCCATGGGTCCAAACACATGCCCGAACCGCTGTATACCGTACTCGACGCACTCAACAGCACCGAGCAGTTTGGTCGCACGGCCCAATACAACCAGGTTCTCGAACTGGCCCCCGGAGTCACCGCAACCTTTTACGATGCCGGCCACATACTCGGTTCGGCCAGTATCCTGCTACAACTGAACGAAGCCGGCACGAGCCGCCGGGTGTTCTTTTCCGGCGACATCGGTAATGCCGGCCGACCGCTGCTGCGCCCCCCGCAAACGCCGGGCGACGTCGACGCCGTCATCATGGAAACCACTTACGGCGACCGCCTGCACAAGGCCATCGCGCCTTCGGTCGAGGAGCTGTACGACGCGGTCAATGAAACCTTCCGCCGCGGCGGCAATGTCATCATCCCGACCTTTGCCCTGGAGCGGGCGCAGGAACTGCTTTACTACCTGCGCGAGGGCAGTGAGCAGGGCCGCATCCCGCGCTCCGCCCAGGTGTTTCTCGACTCGCCTATGGCCATTTCCGCCACCAGTATTTTCCAGCACCACCCTGACTGCTACGACACCGATATTTCCCAGGCATTGCACCAGGGACACGACCTGTTTCACCTGCCCGGCCTGCATTTCGTGCGCGAGACAGCCGAGTCAGCCGCGCTCAACCGCATCGGCGGCGGGGCAATCATCATGGCCGGCTCCGGCATGTGTACCGGCGGGCGCATCCGCCACCATCTGCGCCACAACCTCTGGCGCAGCGAATCAAGCGTAGTATTTGTCGGATTTGCCGCCGCAGGCACCCTGGCACGGCTGATTATCGACGGCGTCAAGCACGTGCGCATCTTTGGCGAAGACATCCCGGTGCGCGCCCGCATCCATACCATCAACGGCTTCTCCGCCCATGCGGATCAGGCCGAGCTGCTGGCCTGGCACAAACAACTGGGTAGTCCAGAAAAAACCTTTCTCGTGCACGGCGAACCGGACACCATGCGCCAGTTCTCTCTGCAATTGCACGACACCAACGTGATCATGCCGGAACTGCACCAGCGCTTCGAACTGTAATTTTCTCTCCGGAAACCCTTGAAATGGCCAGGGGCTCCCCCCATATACGAAGCATGCTTGCGGCAAGCCGGTTCAGCCGGGCTGCCGCAACAAGCATTAGGGGAACTTTTTCCAATCTGATAGAATCTTACACAGCAGTAAACGATACCGGGGCCGACTTGGTTTCGACGTAGATTGCAAAGCAACGCAGGGCATACCGAGGCCCAGTTACCTCGTAAATCCATCTGGAAACAAATAGTCGCAAACGACGAAAACTACGCTCTAG
>JAJZTZ010000104.1 GCA_021847305.1 Pseudomonadota bacterium
CGCCCTCGGAGCGCGTATCCATCCCTGCTATGGCGTGTTTTCCCCGGTGCGCGGCGAATATATCGATCTGTTGATGCAGGCGCCGTTGCCGACTACCGAAGTGGCCTTCGATATCGGCACTGGCACGGGGGTAATCGCAGCCGTGCTGGCGCGCCGGGGCGTGAAACGGGTGGTAGCGACGGATACCGATGTGCGGGCGCTGCAATGTGCGCGCGACAACCTCGCGGCACTTGACCTGATGCAGCAGGTTGAACTGCTGGAAACGCATCTTTTCCCGCCGGGTAAAGCCCCGCTGATCGTCTGTAATCCACCATGGGTACCGGCCAAGCCCAGTTCGCCGGTTGAACTGGCTGTGTATGACCCGGACAGCCGCATGCTGCTGGGGTTTCTCAATGGTCTGGCAGAACACCTCACTGAGGCGGGCGAAGGCTGGCTGATCCTGTCTGACCTGGCCGAACATCTGGGACTGCGTTCGCGTGAGTTTCTTTTGCAGGCCATTGAGTCGGCCGGTTTGAAAGTGCTGGCGCGGCTCGACACGCGGCCGCATCACCCCAAGGCCAGCGATCCCGGCGACCCGCTGCATCAGGCGCGGAGCAGGGAAATTACATCGCTTTGGCGGCTGGCGCGCACTGCTTGAGCAACATTCCTTTGGCATAAATGCAACGCGGCGGAATTTTATTGATTTATTAAATCATAATAGATGGGCAAACTAAAATTATGACGTCATAATTAGGTCTCCTTAATAAAATCAGTGAAGGCCTTAGTCATGACCTGTAATGCCGGCAAGCTTGACCGCATTATCCGCTTTACCATCGGAGTGGTTTTCATTTCCCTCGCCGCTACTCACGTACTGGGGCCGATGGCCTGGTTCGGCGTGATTCCGCTGCTGGTTGGCTTGTCCGGCTGGTGTCCGCTGTATCCGCTGCTGGGTATCAATACCTGCAAAATCAAAGCCAAATAAGCGCTTTTCCTCGGCCCGCGGCAACCGCGGGCGCTCTCTCCGAATGGCAATTTGCCCCGTTTCTGTTTCTGCTTTGTTACAGCTTTTTTCGCAAGCGTAAAGACAGGTAAAGATCCCTCCTGGCAGTCAACTCGACCGCCTATTCTGGTGTTAAATGGCCAGGCAGCCGCGAAAAGTCGAGCTGCCCAGCACAACTACACAGGAGAGATGTATGCGTTACCTTGATAAATCCATGCTGGCCGCTGCGGCTTCCATCATTGCCATTACCGCTTCTTCCGCTGCATTTGCGGAAAGCGACTGGAGCAAGACGCATCCCCGCCGCGACCAGGTGAATGATCGCCTGAAGCACATTGATCAGCGGGTTCATACCGAAGTCAAAGAAGGCGATATGAGCAAGCAACAGGCCAAGGCGCTCTACCAGCAAGACCACCAGATTCGTCAGGAAGAACGCGATATGGCCAGTCAGAACAATGGCCACATTTCCAAGCAGGAGCAGCACACGCTGAACCAGCAGGAAAATGCCTTGAGCAAGTCCGTCGGTCATTGATTTTCCCGGTATGGCGGCGCGTTGCCGCCATGCCCAATCGATGAATGGGAGAATGAAAATGAATGCATCTGTTAAATGGTTTATGGCCATCATGCTGGTCGGCGGCATGAGCCACCTTTCTGCCGCCAGGGCAGACAGTTTCGATATTCATGTCGGCCGCGGCGGCGTGGCGTTTGGCATGGATGTCGGTATGCCGCCTCCGGTGCGCGTGGTCGAAGTCCCGGCTTATCCCCCGGTGCGCTATGTGGCGGTTCCCGCTTACCGTGAATATGTTGAATACCCGCCTTACTGGCGCCACGACCATGACCGGCGCGAGTGGCACGATTACCGCGGGCCGCAACGCTATTATGAAGGCGGCGACCGCTACCGCCACTGGCATCATGAAGACGATGATGATTGAAGTGGTTTGGGGAAACGCTGGGCAAGTTGTTTGCCCAGCCGCTCATCCGTCCTGCTGATCTTTAGGGAAGCGCTGATTTATTCCATTTGGGAATAAATCAGCAAGGCGGCTGCGCGGCACATGTCCGCACAGCCTCACGCTTTCAATGACTTTCGTCATTGAGCGGCCGGGCGAAAAATCAGCCCGGCACGGAAACGCGAATAAATCAGCGTTTCCTTAGGTATTGACACATACATACCGGTCGGTATCTAATGGCGGCATGGATCACAAATCAGCCGATCAAACCCGCAGCACGATTCTGCAGTCCGCTTATTGCGAAATTCACCGCCAGGGATTCCAGGCAGCGAGTATCGCCAATATCCTGCAGGATACCGGCCTGACCAAAGGGGCGTTGTACCATCATTTCCCCACTAAGCAGGCGCTTGGGCTGGCGGTGATTGATGAGGTGATTGGTGTACGTCTTGGTCAGCTGCTGTTTGACCCGGTGAGAAATAGCGATCGACCGGTGGATGCTTTGCTGTATCTGATTACGCATGTCGATCAGATGGTGCCAACGGATTTTGTTCAGCAGGGCTGTCCGTTGAATAATCTTGTGCAGGAAATGAGCGCGCTGGATCAGGAGTTTAAATCGCATTTGAACCGGATTCTGCTGCAGTGGCAGGAAACGGTTGCCTGGGCGCTGGCAGAAGGACAGAAGCAGGGCGAAATCCGAGCCAGCGTCGATTGCAAGGCAGCCTCGTTGTTCGTCGTTTCAGCCTGGGAAGGGTGTATCGGCGTGGCCAAGAATATGCAGTCCAACGATGTTTTCCGGGCTTGCATGCAGCAGCTGCACGACTATGTGGCTGGTTTGCGCAACACAAAGTAGGTGAGAGGCAGCCGCAAGGCTGTTTTTTTTGTGCGAAGTAACATACCGACTGGTCGGTATTCAATGCTAAGGAGAAGTGTGATGACGATGATTGCAACGGTATCCCCGGAAAATGCACAGGGAAAGGTCGCCGAAGTGTATGGCCACATCAGTGGCGCAATTGGCTTTGTGCCGAATGCCATGAAAACCTACAGCAGCAGCCCCACCCTGCTGGAAAACATCTGGAACCAGATTTCCTATTACATGCAGCATCCGTCGCTGAGTTTCCCGCTGCTGGCGGCAATACGCATGCTGGTTTCGGCCAAGCAGGAATGTGAATACTGCGTGGGGTTCAATGAAGCCATGCTGATCAATCATGCGGACTGGACACATGATCAGATAGCCGCGGCACTGAAAGATCCTGCCAGTGTGCCATTCAATGAAAAGGACAAGGCCATGCTGCTGTATGTCCTGGATGCACTCAAGGCTCCCAAGCAACTGGACAAGTCCCGTCTGGATGCATTGCATGCGCTGGGCTGGTCTGATGGCGAGATTCTCGAGGCAGTCCATCATGCGGCCCAGAATGTAGCCGAGGACATGGTGTTCAATACTTTCAGAATTAGCGTGGACTACTAAAATCGGCTATGGGTCCGGAGGTCCGGACCCATTCAGGGGGAGCAAACCTGAAACAGATGTTTCTGTATGTGAGTGAAACTGTTACCATTCTGTAAGACTGTGTAACACTATGTAAAATAAAGAGATTTTAATATTTTGATGCATTATTATTGATGGCGTGTGAACGGGTAAGGACGCCCGATTAAACCCGACAGGAGGTCATCATGAATGCATCAGTCAAATGGTTCGCCGGGATCATTATTGTGGGTCTACTGTCCCATTTGCCCATTGCCCGGGCTGAAGGTCTGGCGCTAAAGGCACCCGTTCAGGTGAATGCGGCTCCGGCCGTCGTGACGGCGTTGGCGACAGCAAAAACGGCCAATTAGTCTCTGGGAAGCCGCTCGAAAAGCCATTTCAGTGCTATGTGCGGCTTAAACAGATGCGTGGGCGGTTGCAGCACATGCATCACCTCGGCATAAGCCAGGGCGACTGATTTTTCTCGGGTCGCTGCCTTGACCACCTTGTTGCCGAGCAGATGACCCAAGGCCACCGGGAGATTTTTTGCCTTGCCCGTGGTTTCTGGCCAGCGCAAATCTTCCGATGAAGCGATTTCCCACAATGTCCGGTACTGCCGGGTAATTTTGCGTTGCAGCGAACCCGAGGCGGTTTTGCCAAAGCGCTCGCCGAGCACACGTGCTGCCAATGCGGCACCGGTCATTCCCTGGCCATAAATCGGGTTGATGCTGGCAATACTGTCGCCGATTGTGAGGAAATGCAGCGGCCAGTCCGCGGTAAAGCCCATGTGTCGGAAGTGATTGCGGGGTTTGTTGAAACGTCTTACCTCATCTACGGCTGTCGCGGTAGACAGGGCCTCGCCCGGCAACGGGTCACGCAAACGCTGAAAAGCAGCGCGGAAGCCGGCAAAATCACTCGGCATATCCGTACCAAAACCCTGCAAGGCTGCCAGATGCGTGCCATCCCTGTGTACCGGCAGAATCAGACCGCTCATCCTGTCATGCGGGGCACGGGCCAAAATGTAGCTGGCTTTGAGTTGTGCCGGGAAAGTCGGGTTTTTGATCAGACAGGAAGCGTAATTGATCGACAGTTTGGTGTGTTCTTCCTGCGGCAACGGCATTTCACTTTGCTGCAGCCATTCCATCACCCGACTGCTGCGCCCCGAGGCATCAATCAGCCAGTCCGGATGCAGTGTATTGTTCTCTGCTGCATCGGCCTGACTGAACGTGACACGCGGGACGGCCGCACGGCTGAGGTCAACCTTAACAACGCGAGCTTGCTGGACAAGCTGGATGTTTTTCCTGCGCAGTATCAACGCGCGCAAGGCGTATTCAATCACCGGGCGCTCCGCGGAAAGAACGCTCATTTCAGTTGGCGTGCGGACAAATACGCCAAACGGAAAATTCAGATAAAAATCGTTAAGCGGATCGAGCCGCACTGCACCAAGTTGCGTCAGCAAATGCGTAAAACCGGGTACTTGCTTTTCCAGTTCGATCAGGCCGCGCTGCAGCAGAATATGCACCTGGCTGCCTTGGGCAACGCCGTTGCGTTGTATCGGGGAATCCGGAAGCGTATCGCGTTCCAGGATGATGACTTTTTCGCAATGTGAAGCAAGTGCATTGGCGGCAAGCAGACCGGCAATGCTCGCGCCGATGACAACAGCAATAGAGTGTGTGGGCGTGCTCAATTTTTAACGTGATCCAGTATGACCGGGTGGATTGTCACTGTAGCGGGTGCGCTTTTGGCGTATGATGCCAATTTTGGCTGATTGACGGATTTTTCTCATGACCTGCAATACCGGCAAAACCCAACGCATTATACGCATTATCCTCGGTATGGTGCTGGTGACCCTGGCAGCTACCCGCGTGCTTGAGCCGATCGCCTGGCTGGGAGTGATTCCTCTGCTGTCCGGTATCGTCGGCTGGTGTCCGTTTTCTCCGTTCAGCGGCGGCAGTTGCAAGGTAAAGTAAGCGTTCTGCGGAGTGCTATGCTGAATTGAAGCGCCCCGTTTGTCGTGGTGTGAAAGGAGGCAGCATGATTTTCCGGCAACTGTTTGAACCGGTTTCCAGTACTTATACCTACCTGCTCGGTTGTGAAGAAACCGGGCAGGCCGTCCTGGTAGATGCCGTGCTGCCAACCTGGCAGCGGGATCTGCAGGAAATTGCCCAACTCGGGCTCCGCCTTGTCTATACCGTCGATACCCATATTCACGCCGATCACATTACGGCCGCACGCAAACTGAAACAGGAAGCGGGTAGCCGGATCGCGCATCCGGCAATTGACGGGCTTGAGTGTGCGGATATCAGTCTGGCGGAAGGGCGGCCGCTGCAAGTGGGCAGCATCAATTTGCAGCCCTTGTTTACTCCGGGGCACACAGACGGACACCACGCCTATCGGGCGGACAACCGGGTTTTGACCGGCGATGCCCTGCTGATCGACGGCTGCGGCCGGACCGATTTTCAGAACGGTGACGCGACGACCTTATACCGCAGCGTGCATGAAAAATTGTTTAGCCTGCCGGACGATACGCTGGTCTATCCCGGGCACGATTACACCGGGCGCCGCGTTTCCAGCATCGCGCAGGAGAAAAACCGCAACCCGCGCCTGGGCGGCGAGAAAAGTCTGGCCGAATTCGTCGAAATCATGCGCAATCTCAATCTGCCTTATCCGCGCTTTATCGATTACGCCGTGCCGGGCAATCGCGATTGCGGCAGCTGCCCGCCGGGTGTGCCGGACAGTTTGCAACACTATTGCCAGCAAATCGGCGAGAGTCTGCAGGGCTGACTGTGGCTTGGCCGTGGTTTAAGGCGTGAGAGAAATCCCTGCGGCAAAGTCTGCGGCTTCAACCGGCAATGCCTTATGTCCCGGATAGGCCGGGCTGCTTAAAATGCTGGCGCCAATACGAATCGCCAAGTCGGAATTTCCGTCGGCGCAAATGATGTCATAGCCTTGGATCGTGCCCAGAAACGAACGTGGTTGTTTGCCTGCAAAGTCTATTCGCTTGCAATGGCCGGTGAGGCCAGAAAATGCCCGAGTTTGTGAAGTAAAGTCGACAAGTGCGACGGAATGTTCCTTAATGGCATCATCAACCAAGAATTGCATTCGCTCGTCTGCACTCCTGTTTTGATTTCTGCTATGAAACGCTTGCGCGAACATAGTCACAAAGCCTTGTCCTGCGTTCAGAGACTTGGTGAAAACCATGTTTACCGTTTTATCAGAAGACGCATCTTCTACGCCATATCCGTCGGCGTTGGGTGATTTAATTACGAGCTTTTCTTTATGGAAGGTTGTTCCCGGGCTGAGGATGGTTTTGGGTACCGGGCTTTCCAGTTTTTTGCCATAAGTGGTTTCCAGTAGCTCCTGCGGCCTGACTACTTGAACCTGTATTTCTCCCACATTCCCGTAACGCACGTAATTCATGGGCCCCTTGTAGGTCGGAACAGGATCGAGCTTGGGCGCATAAATAATGCGTGGCATCCAGTAGTGATCCGGATAAGGCCAATAGAAGTTAGGTACGGCCCCCACTTTGCCCACATAGTCTGATGAACTCGAGAAGATGGCATATGCCGGCTTGGGACTTGCCGAGGACAACACGGGAAATGCCCCCTGAAGCCAAGTATCCCCGCGAAAACCGATCAACATTTCGTTGTGGATGTTGGCATTCACCTGAAAATCGGCAGTCTGACTGTGGCTGATGACGTTCATATCTTTGTCGAAGAACACCAGATAGGGGAAAAAGACACTCGGCCCCCAAAACGTTCCGGTTTCTGCCTGACTGTATCTCCAGTTGGTGACGGGCGAGACAAAATAGCTTTTCAGCACCAGGTAATACGGCTCACTGCTTGCCGGCAGTTGCATGGCGAAGAAGCGGCTTTTGCCCCAGGGAAATTGACCGATCTCCAGCTTCTGGACGGTCAGTTCAAGGTTGTCTCCCACTTTGATCGGGTGCTTGGGCACTGTTGCTGTACCGATATACCGGGGAGTAACGGTTTCCAGAGAGGGGGGCGTACCGCTATTCATTGAACTGCAGGCAGAGAGCAGAAGCGCTAAGAGAACTGTCAGGGGGGCCAGCGTTGCTTTTAATGATTTCATGCTTCTACCCTCTGCAAAACCTGAGCACTGACTGAGAAGTAATTTTGCTGATCGAGAATTGGGTGCACAGCTATGAGTATAGTCAGTTTGAACTTGTGCGCGGGTAGATAAAGAAACTTAGCGCTATCGCATATCATTCCACGCCTTCTCGATCCGCTTGAACGATACCGGGTAAGGCGTTTTCAGCTCCTGCGCAAACAGGGACACGCGCAGTTCCTGCAGCATCCAGTAAAAATCCGTCAGGCGCGGGTCGCTCTGGCCGGATTTGCGCAGAGCCTGCTGGCGGGTGGAAAATTGCTGTTGCCACTGCTTGAGGCTGGCGGTGTGTTTGCCATCGCGCTCAGCGTTGCCGGGGTATTTGTCCAGTCGTTTGTGCATGGCAGCGAGATAGCGCGGCAGGTGGGTGAGGTGCTGCCACGGCGTGGCGGAGAGGAAGCCTTTGAACACCAGCTGACCGAGCTGTTCTTTCAGGTCAGCGGCCAGCGGTGGCGGGGCTTTCAGTAAACGCGGTTGCAGCAAGGCCCAGGCGCTCAGGCAGTCGGTGGTGATTTTAATGACAGCCTGACTCACTGCTGGCAGGCGGGTGCGGGCACGGTCAGA
>JAJZTZ010000105.1 GCA_021847305.1 Pseudomonadota bacterium
GAGTAAACTCGCCCTGGCGGGGCACACACTTCGTGCCCCACTGCGGAACTCGAACAGTACTCGCCGTAATCCCCCGCCAGAAATCCAGCCACTCGGCGACAAATAAAAGGGAACCCCTCTTATCCAGTGGTAGCCTTGGCTGAAAGTCGTGACTAATCAGAATACATATTCTGTTTTAGTGCCTGGGCCGGGTTGCTGCCAGGTTTTCTGTCAGACTGGATTTGCGCTATCCGGTTCCTGTGCAGTACGGATTTGCCGGTAGCGGAACAGCAGGCCGTGACCGGATTGCGTATCGTGCAGGCTGACTTCCCCACCCAGTTGCTGCGCTGCTTCCCGAGCGATGGACAGGCCCAGTCCGCTGCCGCTGGCGGCGCTGCCCGGCAGGCGGTAAAACGGCGCGAATACATGTTCGCGTTCTTCGGCGGCAATACCCGGGCCATTGTCGATGACTTCTATTATCGCGGCGTCTGCTTCTTCGCGTAGCTGCAATGTGACGGCAGAGCCGGCTGGTGCATATTTGATGGCATTATCCAGCGCATTTTTCATGATTAAACGCAGCGCTTCGGGCGTGGCCTGCAGTTGCAGCCGGGCGGTTTCATTCAGGCCCAGATCGATCTGCCGGGCTTCTGCTGCAGGCAGGCATTCGGCAATCAGCTCTCGCGCCAGGGCCGAGACGTCGATTATTTGGTTCTGCTCGCTGGCGGCCTGAATGCGTGCCAGGTTCAGCAGTTGTTCTGTCAGAGTCTGAGCCCGTTCGATGCCGGCGAGTAAGGGCAGAATACGTTCGCGCAATTCCTCTGCCGTTTGCGCCTTATCCAGGTTTTGCGCCTGCAGCGACAGAGCGGTGAGCGGCGAGCGCAGTTCATGTGCTGCGTCGGCAATAAACCGGCGCTGCTGGTGGGTCAGCACGTTGACGCGTTGCAGCAGCCGGTTGATGGCGTGAACGAATGGCGCGATTTCCGTCGGCGTATCCTGGTCTGCCAATGGCTCAAGCTGGTCCGGCCGCTGCGCATCGAGGGTGGTTGCCAGTCGGGCAACCGGGGCCAGTACCCGGCGCACGCTGCGGATAATCAGCCAGGCCGCTAGCGGCAGCAACAGAATCAGCGGCACAATACTGCGCAGGGCGCTGTTGCCTGCCAGTTCATCACGGGTATCAGTCGGCTGGGCGACGACAATCCGTTCGCCCTGTGCGGCATCACGAATGTAGATGCGCAGCTCATCTTCGCCATTGCGTACCGTGTGCAGGCCCGGCACAAGCGGTTGCGCCAGCCAGTCGGGCATGGGGTCGCCTGGCAGGCGGATCACCGTTACGCGCGATTCCGTGTCGCTCAGCCCTTTGCCGGTCAGTGCGGTGGACTGGCCGCGCGTGTCGGCCAGTACGGCTATCTGGCGCAGCATGTCGTCCTGAAATTCCTTGGCTTCCGAGTAGGCAAGCAAAAACGAGATGGCGCCGGCCAACAACGCAGCGAGCAAAATGGCCGCGCCAAGCGAGACGGACAGTTTGCGCTGCAAAGAGGGCGGCATCATGATTTTTCCACCATCCAGCCGGCGCCGCGGATATTCTTGATGCTGTCAGCCCCGAGTTTTTTACGAATACCGTGAATGAGAAAGTCGACGGCATTGCTCTCCACTTCTTCGTTCCAGCCGTAAATCTGCTCTTCCAGTTCCCGCCGGGTAAGGATGGCGCCGGGCCGCAGCAGCAGGGCCTGCAGCAGGGAGAATTCCCGTGCGCTGAGCAGCACAGTCGTATCGTTTGCGTGCGCCTCATGGGTAGAGGGGTCCAGGGTGATGCGGCCATTGCCGAGCAGCGGTGCAGCCTGGCCGCTCTGCCGGCGGGTGACGGCGCGCAGACGCGCCAGCAGTTCCGGTACCTGAAACGGTTTGACCAGATAGTCGTCGGCCCCGAGATCCAATCCAGTGATGCGGTCTTCCAGACGGTCGCGTGCGGTGAGAATGATCACCGGCACGGTATTGCCGGATTGGCGCAGGCGGCGCAGCACTTCCAGCCCATCTCGCCCCGGCAGGCCGAGGTCGAGCAGCACCAGCTGGTGCTCGCCGAGCGTCAGCGTGCGGCTGGCGCTCATGCCGTCCTGCACCCAGTCCACCGCATACGCCGCGTCGCGCAGTGCCACGGTGACCGCGTCGGCAATCATGGTATCGTCTTCAACCAGCAAAATACGCATGCTATGGGTTCCTGACCAAGAGCCTGCTGAAACAGGTTTTAAATGCTGATTTATTCCATTCGGGAAATAAATCAGCACAACGGTTGCGCAGCACCTGCCCGCACAACTTCACGCTTTCAATCACTGGTGTCATTGAGCGGCCGGGAAAAATCTCGCCCGCCAGGGAAATGCTGATAAACCAGCGTTTCCCTAATGCGCCCGTGTCGCGGCCCGCTGGCGGAACAGCATCAGGCTCAGCGTGATAAAAGCCAGCAGCGCGGCGGATGCCGCAAAGCGACTGAGCGCCATTCCGCCTGCGCTGACCGGCTTGTCGAGAAAATCGCCGACTACCGCGCCCAGCGGCCGGGTCAGAATGAAGGCTGCCCAGAACAGCAGGATAGGCGACAGTTTTGTCCAGTAGTATGCCGCAACCAGAACCAGCAACAAAGCACCGAACAAGAGTGCGCCGCCGGCGTAACCCAGTCCGGCGGTATCGGCAGTCCAGTCACCCAGCGCCGTGCCCAGCGTTTGCGAGAACATGATGGTGAGCCAGTAAAACATTTCCGATTTGGGCGAACTGACACTGGCGACATCTACCGTGCCTAGGGTGCGGTACCAGACAAACAGCGACAGCAGCAGCAAGCTCAGCAGCAGAGTTGTGCCGCCGGCGTAGCCGATGCCCAGTGAACGGTCGGCAAAGTCGGCCAGGGTGGTGCCCACTGTGGTCGTGGCGATAATGGTGATCCAGTACAACCAGGGATGAAATTTCTGCGCTCTGATCTGTGTGAGTACCGCAAGTGCAAAAATCACGGCAAAAATGCCGGTACTGAGCAGATACCCAAGGTTCAAGGACATGGAGACCGCATCGCCGCCGGTTTCGCCCAGGGTGGTAGCGGCAATTTTGATCAGCCAGAATCCCAGGGTCACTTCCGGGACTTTGCTGAGTGTGTTTTCGATGGTTTTGTTCATGCATTTGTCTCCGGTTGCAGGGCATTTTTCCGCGTCAGCGATAAATAGGTCACCAACAGAATAATCAGGCTCAGAAACAGCGCGCTGGTTCCCGTGGTGCCCCAGCCAAGGCCGCCGTTTTCCACCGGTTGCGACAGCAGGTCGCCACATGAGGCGCCAAAGGGCCTGGTCAGCACGTAAGCGAGCCAGAAGCTGGTCACCGCATTTGCCTTGAAAACATAATACGCGAGAGCTGTCGCGCCGATCAGCCCGCCGAACAGCAGCGCGGAATGGGCATACCCCAGATTCAGCCCTTCGGCCACCCAGTCGCCCGCGGCGGTGCCCAGCGCAAAAGTGAACAGAATCGCCGTCCAGTAAAAGAGTTCCCGTTTGACGCTGTCCACAGCATGGATGGACAGGGTTTTCTCGCGCATGTACCAGATGGCGAAAGTGGCTATCAGCGCCATACTGAAGCTCAGTGTCGAGGCGGCCAGCGGTACGTCGAGATTGTCACTCAGGTTGTCCGTGATCAGGGTGCCGAACACGCTGATAAACACCACGGCAATCCAGTACAGAGCCGGCGTGTAGCGTTTGGCCCGAATCTGGAAAAACAGTGTGATGGCGAGTAACAGGCCCATCACCATGGATGTGCCGACCAGGCCGAAATGCAGATCGAAATTCAGATAGTCGGCGGCAGTTTCACCTACGGTCGTCGACATCATCTTGATGAGCCAGAAAACCAGGGTGACTTCCGGTACCTTGTTGATTGCCTGCCGCAGCAGGGTCGGCTGAGACTGTGTATTCATGAATGTTCTCCCGGGGCGCGGTAAAGTGGCCGGGGCGGCTTGGCTCGCCCCAGCCGGTTGGCTGATCAGTCGGCCTTGTCGTGGCCATCGTCGTGATCGGTTTCATCCTTGCTGGCGGCCACAATCCTGGCGCTGGCAGGATCCACTTTTACATCCATGACTTCCTTGCCCTTGACCACTTCCACGTCATATACCCATTTGCCGTTGTGCTGCTCATATTCGGCGCGGGAAGCCTTGCCGCCTACATGCTGCTCGGCAGCACTCACGGCCTGACCCAAACCGATTTTGGCCGAAGTGATATTGAGCGCATCGTTCTCCTGCATGCCGGAAGCGTAGGCGCTGCCGAGAGCAACAACAGAAAGGGTTGCCAGAGTGGCCAGATAGGTGCTGCGTTTCATGATGACTGCTCCTGTGTAAACCGCGGATATTCGCGTGGTTGTAAGGTAGCAAGCGAAAATTAGCCGAGAGTTAGCCGGGTTACAGTCTCAGGAGACACAGCGATATAATGATCTGACTGATATTTTGCCGGAATCGCATGAGTCCCGAAGCACTTCAATTACTGGTTACCCGTGAAATGCCCTTTGGCAAATACAAAGGCCGGCTGATCGCCGACCTGCCGGGGAATTATCTTAACTGGTTTGCCCGGGAAGGTTTTCCGCCGGGAGAAATCGGCCGTTTGCTGGCGCTGATGCATGAGCTGGATCACAACGGTTTGACAGCGTTGCTGGAGCCGTTAAGGGGAAGGCGGAAATAGAAAAAGCCACCGTTAGGTGGCTTTTTGGGAATCTGGTGGCCAGTCGCGGAATCGAACCACGGACACGCGGATTTTCAATCCGCTGCTCTACCAACTGAGCTAACTGGCCAACACGTCAACTGCTAGTGCGATCAACGAAGTCCGCAATTCTATCTGTTTTGCTGTTGTTTAGTCAATTGCTGCGCTGCAAAAACAAAACCCCGCCGGAGCGGGGTTTTGTTCATTGGCGTTACAGCGTGCCGGGCGATTACATCATGCCCATGCCGCCCATGTCGCCCATGCCGCCGCCCATGCCGCCGGCAGCCGGTTTTTCTTCCGGCAGTTCGGCAACCATGCAGTCGGTGGTCAGCATCAGGCCGGACACAGATGCGGCGTTTTGCAGTGCGGTACGGGTAACCTTGGTCGGATCCAGTACGCCCATTTCAACCATGTCGCCGTATTGGCTGCTGAAAGCGTTGTAACCGAAGTTGCCAGAGCCTTCTTCAACCTTGTTAACGATCACGGAAGCTTCGTCACCGGCGTTGGATACGATCTGACGCAGCGGTTCTTCCATGGCGCGCAGAACGATCTTGATACCGGCGTCCTGGTCGTGGTTGTCGCCTTTAACTTTGGCAACGGCAGCGCGGGCACGCAGCAGGGCAACGCCACCGCCAGGAACGATACCTTCTTCAACGGCAGCACGAGTAGCGTGCAGCGCGTCTTCCACGCGGGCTTTCTTCTCTTTCATTTCCACTTCGGTAGCAGCGCCAACCTTGATCACGGCAACACCGCCGGCCAGCTTGGCCACGCGTTCCTGCAGTTTTTCGCGGTCGTAGTCGCTGGTGGCGTCTTCGATCTGCTTGCGGATCTGCTTAACGCGCGCTTCGATGGTGGCGGCATCGCCAGCACCGTCGATGATGGTGGTGTTTTCTTTGCCCACTTCAATGCGCTTGGCTTGGCCCAGTTCGTTCAGGGTTACTTTTTCCAGGGTCAGGCCGACTTCTTCAGCGATCACCACGCCGCCGGTCAGGACAGCGATGTCTTCCAGCATGGCTTTACGACGGTCGCCGAAGCCCGGAGCCTTAACGGCAACGGTCTTCAGGATGCCGCGGATGTTGTTCACAACCAGGGTAGCCAGTGCTTCGCCTTCGATGTCTTCGGCGATGATCAGCAGCGGACGGCCAGCTTTGGCAACTTGTTCCAGGGCCGGCAGCAGGTCGCGGATGTTGGAGATTTTCTTGTCGTGCAGCAGAACGAACGGGTTGTCCAGTGCAGCGATTTGCTTGTCGGTGTTGTTGACGAAGTACGGGGACAGGTAGCCGCGGTCGAACTGCATACCTTCTACCACGTCCAGTTCGTTTTCCAGGCCGGAACCGTCTTCAACGGTGATGACGCCTTCCTTGCCCACTTTTTCCATCGCGGTCGCGATGATTTCACCGATGGAGGTATCGGAGTTGGCAGAAATGGAGCCAACCTGAGCGATTTCCTTGGTGGTGGTGCAAGGCTTGGAGATTTTCTTCAGTTCTTCGATGGCAGCGATAACGGCTTTGTCGATACCGCGCTTCAGGTCCATCGGGTTCATGCCGGCGGCAACGAACTTCATGCCTTCGTTCAGAATGGATTGCGCCAGAACGGTCGCAGTGGTGGTACCGTCACCGGCCACGTCGGAGGTCTTGGAAGCCACTTCCTTAACCATTTGTGCGCCCATGTTTTCGAACTTGTCTTTCAGTTCGATTTCCTTGGCTACGGATACACCGTCCTTGGTGATGGTCGGGGCGCCGAAGGAGCGATCCAGAACCACGTTGCGGCCTTTCGGGCCCAGGGTGACTTTAACGGCGTTGGCCAGGGTGTTAACACCGGCAACCATTTTGGCACGGGCGGAATCACCGAATTTTACGTCTTTTGCAGGCATTTCTAACTCCTATTGATCTTGTCTGTAGAGGGAAAGGGAAGCAGTTTAGGCTTCCAGAACACCCATGATGTCTTCTTCGCGCATAACCAGTACTTCTTCGCCGTCTACTTTAACGGCCTGGCCGGCGTATTTGCCGAACAGTACGCGGTCGCCGACTTTAACGTCCATGGCGATGGTCTTGCCGCTGTCGTCTTTTTTGCCCGGGCCAACGGCGATGACTTCACCCTGGTCCGGCTTTTCGGTCGCGGTAGCGGCCAGAACGATACCGGAAGCGGTTTTTTCTTCGGCTTCCATGCGTTTAACGATTACGCGGTCATGCAAGGGACGAATTTTCATCGTAAGTTCTCCTGATTTAATGAATTTACCGTATTGAAGCGTTTTATCTTCCCGCCGCGGCGGGCAAAGCAAATTTCGGTGTCTGGCGGATGCCAACAGTGCTGTGTTTGTTAGCACTCATCGCTGACGAGTGCTAATAATAGTGGCGAGGGGGGCAAATTTCAAGAGGCAACCCTTTCAGGAAGTCATTAACAACTTGTAACGATTTTCCGCCTGCAGTGCAGGAACCGGTTGGCTGCGGTAAAAGTCTTATGTCCAGTATGGCGCGGAAGGCCTGCGGGGCGGGCGATCCCGCTGCAAGGTAAGCTATGTGCAGATTAACATGCCAATGTGACAGGTATTGGACTATGCCGGAAGAAGAACTTATGTCGCGCGCACCCGTGCGCAATTTGCCCAGTCACATCATGCCCACTTCGGCCACCATGGTGGGGGTGTGCATGACGGTTATCAGTATTATCAAGGTGCTGCACAGCGGCTCTGTGGGACACGTGATCGACAAGATTCTGGCGGCGGACAGCGTGTTTTTTCTTGCCAGCACGTTTATGTCATATTTGTCGATCCGCTCGGTGCATCGGGCGGCGGCGCTGGAGAACTGGGCTGACAACACGTTTATGCTGGGTCTGCTGCTGATGGTGTTTGGCGCGATCGCGTTCTCATTCGAATTTTTCTATTAGGGCCTGTTAACAGGTCGAGTGCCGTAACTGTCCCTTGATCTTCGGGCATTATCTGCCCACAATCCTGATATGCCATTGCCTTTTATCGATTCTGCCGTATTGAGCCCCGGTCGCAGTGAGGTTGCGATAAACGGGGCCTGGGTGTTAGCCAATGCCGCCGAACTGCAGCGTCGGCTGGCCGGTTTTGTCTGGCCGGCGGGTGACGTGTTTATTGAGGCGAGCGGGGTGACGGCGCTCGACACGGCCGGGGCGTGGGTGCTGGCGCGGGCGGTGCGGACGCTTGAGGCGGACGGGCGCAGTGTGGCGCTGAGCGGGCTTCGACCTGAGCTCGCGGAATTGTTTGCGATGGTGCGCGCCAAAGATGTGGTCGTGGCGAAAGCCGCGCCGATGGCGTGGCTGGAGCAGCTGGGACGCGGTTTTGTCGGCCATCTGGAGCAGGTGGTCGCCATGCTGGCTTTTGTTGGTGAAACGGCGCTGGCGTTGCTGCGCCTGCT
>JAJZTZ010000106.1 GCA_021847305.1 Pseudomonadota bacterium
AAAAACTAAACCCTCTGAGCGCCTGCCGTATCCAACTTTATCAGCGAAGGCGATTTGCAGACGGTTTGGGTGTTGCCGTTGCTTTTAAACTCCCCCTTATTCGCTGCCGGGTTTGAGCGGGTGGGTGCGGGGGAAGTCGGCGAGCACTGTCTGAGCTCCGCAGCAGGGCACGGGGTGTGTGCCCTGTCCAGGGCGAGTTGCGCAGCCGCCCGCACCCACCCGCTCAAATACGGGGATGTCAGCGAATAGCGGGTCGCATTTCTTTGCTTCCTTTCTTTGGCGAAACAAAGAAAGGGAGGCGCTGCCGGGCGCCCCCGGCCTGCAGAATTGAATACCCGGAAAGTGATCGCTTACCTTGAGTGGATAAAGAAACTACCCCAACAACCGCTCAATCCGCCTATCAGGCACCACCCAAATCAACGCCACCAACACATAAATGGCTATTGCCAACCACGGCGACACAAACGCCAGTCCGATGGCAAGGGCGTATAAAGCCGGCGACACCTTGCCTTTCCAGTCATTGCCAATGGCTTGCTTGAGAACAGAATGCTCCCCCTGCGAGGCGATGATGCGCTGCTGCAAAATCCAGTAAGCAATCGCCGCCATTAACAACACCACCCCGTAGGCCGCTGCCGGCAGAGTGGCAAAATGGTTTTCCCCCAGCCAGCCGGTGGTAAAGGGAATCAGCGACAACCAGAATAGCAGATGCAAATTCGCCCACAGCACAGAGCCGGTCACCTTTTCCGTGGCATGCAGCATGTGGTGATGGTTGTTCCAGTAAATACCCAAATAGACGAAGCTCAGCACGTAACTGAGTAGCACGGGAATAAGCGGTACCAAGGCAGAAAAATCATCGCCATGCGGCACATGCAATTCCAGCACCATGATGGTGATGAGGATGGCGATGACGCCGTCGGAGAAGGCTTCTAGGCGGTTGGTGCCCGTAAGGGTTATCTACTCATGATATGGGTGTTTGATTGAGGAAACTTTAGGCGCCGATCTTGTAAATTGCAACTTCCGCCAGTGAGATCGTCTATGCAAAACACAAGACGGCATCCGACTCCAATGCGCTCGGCAACTGTAAATCCATTGCTGGTCCCTGCCTGGCTGGCGCATCGACAGAGGTGTTCACAACGTATATACTTTGTAAGTATATTTTGAAAGGGGCCTGCCATGTCCAAAGAAGCTGTTTTCACCATGAAACTGGAGCCCGAGTTGCGGGCCGAATTTATGGCTGCTGCCGAGGCGAGTCATCGTCCGGCTTCACAAATTGTGCGCGAGTTGATGCGGGAATTTGTGCAGCATCAACGTGAGGCGCGTGAGCATGAAGCGTTTTTGCGCGGCAAGGTGGCGGATGCGCGCGATCAGGTGCGTGCGGGTGAATACAGCCCTGCGGAGGATGTCGAAACCCGGTTCGCCGCCCGGCGCGCACAATTGCTTGCCAAGGCGGGTGATACCGGGGCATGAGGGTTTTCTGGACGTCCTCAGCCGAGCAAGACCGTGCCGATATTGCTGATTACATCAGTCTGGAGAGCCCGCTTGCCGCTATCCGGATGGATGAGTTGTTTACAGAGGCGGCAGGTCGGTTGGCCAAGCATTCGGGACTGGGGCGGGCTGGGAAAATTCCGGGTACCCGCGAGTTGATTCCGCATGAGAACTACATGCTGGTGTATGAGGTGAATGACGATGCCGTGTGGATTCTGGCGCTGGTGCACGTTGCACGAACGTGGCCCCCGAGGCGGTCGTAGATTGCAACAATGGGGTCCAGGCTAGACTAATGGAGACTGCAACCGGGGTGTAAAATGTAAGGCCTGATCCAGAAGGTGTGTTCAATTGATTGAAGGGCTTCAGACTCGCAGTTTAGTCAGCAGCGTGACCAGTTCGTGCATGGCGGTGAAGGGTTCGGGGGCGGTGTAGGCATTGAACTTTGCTGCCAATGCTTGTGCCCGCTGCGTTGCCGCATCCAGCCGGTCATGAGTGGTAGCAAACGTGCCGCCCGCCCCTTTTTCATAGCCGGGGATGTGCTGCTTCAAACGCGATATCACCTCGTCGCGGTGAATCGGTGCCTGAATGTCCTCGTAATGCAACAACAACCACAGCTCGAAGCTGGGGATGGAGGCAATGGCCTTGAAACTGATCGTCTGGTTATCTTCGTTGCGCAGCTTGCCATCCAGCGATTTCACTAAATCTAGGGCATTGAAATAACTCTCGTGGTCATCGCGGTCAAACACGACGTACACTTGATCGAAGCTTTTGGGACGAATGCCTTTATGTAGATCGCCCTCTTTAAACAGTTGCTGGGCGTACCTCACCACCTGGATGGGCGCAGTACCCAGCTGCCCCGGTTGCACTTCCACATTGGCGGAATGCAGCTGATGTACGGCACGAATTTCCTCCAGATACAGCGGTTCGGTTTTACTGCCTTCGGTGACGATCAGGATGCGGGCGTAACTGGCGCGCTGTGATTTCTTGGCGGCCTTGCGGCGCAGCTGCCGGTCTTTGGCTTGGTTGTCGCGTCCCATCAGTGCTTCGTTCCCAAGTCCTGATTGCGCAGAAACGGCAGTGCGCCGTAGCGCCCTTGCAGATAACCGCGTTCCAGCGCTTCATTCTTGCGCGGACTGAAGTCGAGCAACGGATACAGTGATGAACTTTGATCTGGGCGTTTTTCGACAAACCAGACCTGGTCGCGGCGGAATAGGCCGTAAGCATCGAGCAGCGAGGTGTCGTGCGTGGTAAAGATAAGCTGCGCACCGCCGGTGTTGACTTCAGGTCGGTGGAACAAGCGTACCAAAGCCTGTACCAGTAGCGTGTGCAGGCTGGTATCGAGTTCATCTACCACTAGCGTCAGCCTCTTGTTGAGGATATCTAGTATGGGCCCAGTCAGGAACAACAGGTTACGGGTACCGCTGGATTCATCCATTAGGTCGAAAACGGCCTCGCCGTGCTCGGTAACGTGGTGAAATTTAACTTCCTCCACGGCCTGCTCACTTGCAGTTTCCTCTCGTTTGCCAGTGGCAAGGTCAAACTTGATGGTGTGCACCATTCTCTGTTCGGTAGCCACTTCGATATCGGTAATGCTGATGTCTGCGGCACGTAGAAATTCACAAATGGTCCTGCGTTGAGATTCTTGCTTGAGCATTTGCAGCGAAAACTGTGGAGACAGTGGTGACTGCTCGTTGAAGATCACAAGTCTGTTCGCAAACCAGTCAAATACAGGAAGTAAAGCCTCGCTGTTGAGTTGCACGGCCATCGATAGGAATAGTGCGTTGGGGCGTGTTGCTCCCTCCCACAGACTCTTGGCTCCCTTCAGGCTGGGGCCGAACTCATACACATCCTTACCGCTTTCGGCATCGAAGTGACGCTCGAACCAGCGTTGTGGCTTGAACGCTTTGTAGACTAGAAGTTGTTCATTGACGATACGTTGTGAGTTCATGGCAAAGCCATACTGGTAACGTACGCCGTCGAGGATGAAGGTGACCTCGAACTCCGTAGGTAGATGGCTCGATGTCGCATCCAACTTGAAGGGGGAGAGTCGGCCAAAGGTCTGTCCCGGTTGCAGGGCGGCCGATTCCAGCACCACTCCACGCATGTACTGCAGGGCCTTGATAAGGTTGGACTTGCCGCTGGCATTAGCACCGTACACCACAGCGCTTTTGAGTAAATGCGGGGCGGCCTTCAACCCGGAATCGTGGGCGTGGGTGTCAAGTAAGGTCTTATCGCTCGACGCAACAAGGCTGAATACCTGCTCATCGCGAAGGCTGCGAAAGTTCTTGGTGCGGAACTCGATCAGCATTTAGTTTGCCTGCATGATAAATAATATAATCGAATTATGGCGCAAATTAGCAAAATATCAAGTTATTCTGCATTCACGTTGAAAATTGATCAAGGGTGGTCAAGCTTGGAGCCCGGGGATTCCTAATGGGATCGCCAAGTCCCTTTACTTCGTTAACGCCATAAACAACTTCGGCAACTTCTCCGGCAACCTCTCAATGTTGTCCACCACCGAATACTGATTCCCGAAAATATCACTCACATACTCATCGGCCTTGGGGTCCAGGCTGATGCAGTAGCTGTAAATACCTTCCTGATCCAGTTCTCGCACGGCCTGGCGGGCGTCTTCGATGAGCAGGTGTTCGTCCTGGGTGTCCACGTCGGACGGCTGACCATCCGTGAGGATGAGCATGAGCTTTTTGTCGGCTTTCTGGGCAGACAGATAATGTGCGGCGTGGCGCATGGCGGCGCCCATGCGGGTGGAGTAGGCGGCTTGCATGGCGGCGAGGCGGCCTTTGACTTCGTCGTTCCAGTGTTCGCTGTAACCCTTGATATGCAGATAGCGCACGTCGTGGCGGGTGTCAGAGAGGAAGCCGGCAATGGCGAATGGGTCGCCCAGGCGTTCGACCGACCAGGCCAGCAGGGACACGGCTTCCTGGCTCAGTTCCAGAATGGTCTGGTCGCTGCCGGCGGCCTTTTCATTCAATGACTCGGACAGGTCGAGCAGCAGCATGACGGCGATGCTGCGGCCGTCGGTGCGGTGGCTCATGTTGATGCGCGGGTCGGGGGCGGAGCCGCCCTTGAAGTCGATGAGCGAACGGATGGCGACGTCCAGGTCCAACTCGCTGCCTTCTTCCTGGAAGCGGATGCGGATTTTGTCCTGCGGCTTGAGCAGATCCAGCAGGCGTTTCAGCCGCTTGGCCAGGGCGCTGTGCTTTTCCAGCAGGCGGTCGATGTCGCCCGCGTTGCCTTTGGGGTGCAGGGCTTCGTACACGCTCACCCAGTCCGGGCGGAAGGTTTGGCTGTTGTAATCCCACTCGTGGTAGTGGCGCGGCGGCAGACCTTTGATTTCGTCTGCTTTTTCCAGTTGGCGCTTTTCATCGAAGGCTTCTTCTTCGTCGCCCTGCTCGATGAATTTCCACATGTTGCGGTTGTCGTCGCGGTAGTCGATTTCCGTGTCGGTGAAATGGGTGTTGGGCAGTGCGTCGCTCTGGCGGCGGGTGCGTGCGCCGAACAGCACGGCCAAATCGACCATTTCTTCGGTGCTACTTTCACTTGTAGCCAGCTTTTCGTGGAACAGGCGGGTGAACTCGATGATGTGCGGGTTCTGGTAGCCGTGCTCCGGGTCGAGGATGGCGCGTGACAGCATGGCAAGGCGGTGGCGCACGGCGGAGACTTTTTCCGGGTCGCAGGCATCTTCGGCCGGCTGCGGGTGCAGTGCGAGGAAGATGCGGCGCAGGCCGGGGTATTCGCGCATGGCGAGGGCTTCGACGCGGCTGTCTTCCAGGAATTCCACCGCCATGCGCTGGAAAGGACTGAGGTTGTCGGCAAAGACGGGCGTGGTCCAGCGGCGGTGGGCGATGATGTGGGCCAGTATGGCGCGGTAGCGGTCAATGCCGGAGATACCGTTATGATCATCAAACACGTCCGGCACGCGAATGCCCAGCTTGTCGTAATAGGGGATCGGTTTGCGCAGTTCGTCAAAACCGGTGGAGTACGGCACCAGATATTGGCTGTCCTGCCACAGGCCGCGCAGGTACATGTCGAGCTTGCGTTCCACGTCCACCAACAAGGTCCCGTGACGTTCGCGCTGCAGCACGGCCTTGCTGTCGGCCGACTGCAGGCTGAAGTAGTCGATCTGCCGTTCCGGGTGCTTGCCGTAGTTGCGGATGCCGTATTCGACCCAGTTTTTCAGGCCCTTGAGCGAGATCTGCGCCAGCAGGTAGGGCAGCTGTTCAAACAGGTGCGGCAGGCCGGGGCTGGGAAAGGTGGTGTGGATGCCGTGCACCGAGCCGGTGGTGCGGTGCATGAAATCGACCACCAGATCGAGGTAGTCCTGCAGCTGTTCCTGCGAGTGTAGCCGGCGGGCGGCGGTGGGCAGGGCTTGCAGGAAAGGCGTGATGGCCTTGCCGTTGGGCGACTTGTACAGGGTACGGATGCATCCGCTGATGGCAGGCAAAGAAGATTCGCCCAGAATGGCCGCGACCGAGGGCCATTCCTGCAGAAAGATCAGCACCGGCTCGACGCCACGGCCCATTTTGCAAAGGAAGCGGGCGTAGTCGAGGTAAGCACTCACCCCTTCTTGCGACAGCACCGGTAGCGCTTCCAGCATGCAGTCCTCGAACACGTGCGCGACCTGCTCGAAGCCGCAGCCGAGCTGTTCGCGCCAGGCTTTCATCAGCCGGTGTTCGTAGCCGCTTTCTTCCGCCATGCTTTCGTTCCCCTGCGTGTGACGCTTAGGCAAACAACGCGTCGATGGCGTGATCCAGCGTGTCGCGGATGTCGGCATCGTCGGTGATCGGGCGCACCAGCGCCATGCGGCAGGCGTCTTTCGGGTCTACGCCGTCCTTGATCAGCGTGGCTGCGTACACCAGCAGGCGAGTGGAAATGCCTTCGTCCAGCCCGTGGCCCTTGAGGTTGCGGGCGGTCTGGCCGATTTTCACCAGCTTGGCGGACACGGCTTCGTCCATGCCGGTTTCCTTGGCCACGATGGTGGTTTCCAGCTCGGCTGCCGGATAGTCGAATTCAAAGGCGGTGAAACGCTGTTTGGTGGACTGCTTGAGGTCCTTCATCAGGCTCTGGTAGCCGGGATTGTAGGAGATCACCAGTTGAAAGTCCGGGTGCGCCTGGATCAGCTCGCCTTTTTTATCCAGCGGCAGGGTACGGCGGTGGTCGGTCAGCGGGTGGATGACCACGGTGGTGTCCTGGCGGGCTTCGACGATTTCATCCAGATAGCAGATGGCGCCGATGCGGGCGGCGGTGGTGAGCGGGCCGTCCAGCCAGCGGGTGCCGTTGGATTCCAGCAGATAACGCCCAACCAGGTCGGACGCGGTCATGTCTTCGTTACAGGCCACGGTGATAAGGGGCTTGCCCAGTTTCCACGCCATGTGTTCGATAAAGCGCGATTTGCCGCAACCGGTGGGGCCTTTGACCATGACCGGCAGGCGTGAACGGTAAGCGGCTTCATACAGGGCGACTTCGTTGCCCTTGGGCTGGTAAAACGGTTCCTGCTGAATCTGGTACTGTTCTTTGTTGGTGGTCATGGTGTTCTCCAAATAGCTGGATCGGGCGTCTGGCAAAAGCGTCTCAGGGGCGACTTTGCCAGGCGTCCGGAAAAAAACGCCCCCGGACGGGGGCGTTCTTCTGCTGCGGATGCTGCAGATAAACTGGGATTACTTGTGTACGCCCAGTTTTTCGCGCCAGCCCGGGTACAGCTTGTCGGCGTCGCCCGGGAAGGATTCGAATGCGCGAGCAAATTCTTTGTGCTCTTTCGCGAATTCGATCGGGTCGGCACCGGCTTTCCAGCACTCGTAAGACTGACGCAGGGAGATCGCGCCAGCAGCCGGGCTGTCGATGTGGCCGTAAGAACCGCCGCCGGAGGTGTTGATCACGTTGCCGTGGCCCAGGTTCTGGAAGAAGCCCGGCAGACGCAGAGCGTTCATGCCACCGGAGATGATCGGGGTGGTGGGCTTCATGCCGTACCATTTCTGGAAGTACACCGGACCCTGGCACTCGTCGCGCTCGATCATGTAAGCGATGATCTTGTCGTCGGCATCGCCTTCCATCTTGCCGTAGCCCATGGTACCCACGTGGATACCGGAAGCGCCTTGCAGACGGGACATCTTGGCCAGTACAAACGCGGTGTAACCACGCTTGGCGGACGGAGAAGTCACCGCACCGTGACCGGCACGATGGTAGTGCAGGTATTGGCCGGGGTAGTTACGACGCGCGGTGGTCACCATGCCGGGGCCGCCCACGTAGCCGTCAACCAGGAAGGCCAGCTTGTCTGCGTCCGGACCGAATACTTCCAGCGCGTAGTCAGCACGGGCCAGCATTTCGTAGTGGTCGTCAGCGGTGATGTTCATGGAGAACAGCTTGGCTTGACCGGTTTCGTCTTGCGCACGCTTCATTGCGTCGTAAACCAGCGGCAGTACTTTCTTCAGCGGGCAGAAAACCTGGTTGCCTTGCGGTTCGAGA
>JAJZTZ010000107.1 GCA_021847305.1 Pseudomonadota bacterium
CACTGGCAGATCGGGATAACGCGGGTGATCGGCCGGGCAGCGCACCACCGAGCAGCCAGCGAGAATCTGCCCCACTACGCGCGAAGTGCGCAATGCCAGACCGTCGCTCAGCACATCGTTGGAGGTAATACCGCCCTTGCTGATGAGAAAGCCGATACTTACCGGCAGGTTACGCACCACATCCATCAAAAATGCAGACACCTGCTCGCCGAAAGCCAGGCGGGTCGCCTGGTCGGCAAAGGTTTTTTCCACGCGGGTGGTGTAAACAACCGGCGTCTCATTGCGTGCATGAGCCGCTTCGGCGGCCTGGCGCACTTCCTCGAGCAAGGCAGCACGATCCGGGCCGATGCGTTCGACATCCACTTCCAGCCCCACCACACCTTTTTGTTTCAGTAATTCGCCCAGCTGCGCGGTGGTTTTCTTCACATGCGAGCCGACAATCACCGCGCCGGCGCGCCCGCCGCGCACGTAGGCAGCCATCTGCTCCGGCGCCACCGGCTGCGGACCGAGCTGCGCCAGCGAGGTCAGCAAACTCGCCGCACTGCGGAACAGGAAGCGCTTTCCCTGTGCGGCAGCCGCCTGAATCTGGCTGGCAAAACGGTCCAGGTCAGACTGCTGCTCGGCGTCCACCACGCCGCAGGCGTTGCCTTGCAGCGCCAGCAGGCGGGTGGAAATATCGCCGCGCACGTCTGCCAGAGTAAACCGCTCGACCTGTTCGGCAGCAATGCGGCCGCGGGTTTTTTCCGCCACGTAGTCGGGCAGGTGGCTGTGCTGGTAGCCGAATACCGAATCACGGGCGAATTCGGTTTCGTGCACCGGCACCGGCTCGCCGTTGACCAGCAGATAATGGATGCTGCCGCGCGTTACCCGGCCGCCCTCAAAAAAGGCCGGCACCAGAAAATGTGCGTCAAACGGCCCCAGCTCCTCGGCGATGACATCGGTTTCCACCGGATAGTGGCCGCGCAAGGTGGAGTCGGAACGACTCACCAGAATCGGATTGATAGCCCGACCGGCGGCCTTTTCCTGTTCCAGTGCAACGCGCACGTTGGCGCACACCTCGCGGGTGACGGCCTCGGCACGTTCGGCCGACATGCCGCGCGTGTTGGTGAGCACGAAAAACAGCGGCGATGCGTCCTGCAGAGCGCCAACCAGGGTCGGCACGTCCCAGCGGGTCAGCAGCAGGCAGCCGTGTACCGTCTGCGAGCCGGTCGGATCGTCATCCAGTACGATAATCTTGGTTTGCTGGCTCATGGCCTTATTCCGTTTCTTGCTTGATGCAGGTGAGGCAGACGGCAAACCGTCCGCCCCCTCTTGCTTACTTCAGCAGTGCTTTGGCACGCGCGGCCATGGCGTCCGCGGTAATGCCGTTGAACTCCATGATCTCATCGGCGGAGGCGGTGGTTTCGCCGCGCTTCCAGCAGAAGGTATCACGTTTTGCTGCACGGGTGCGCAGCAGTACCGGCTCCAGCGATGCGCTCGGGCCGCCGCTCACGGCAATCAGGGCGTCGCCGTCGAACAGGGCGTTGAAATGATCGTCATCCATGAACGCATTGTCCGGCTGCGATACGGTATCCCAGGCCACGTCGGTCGGGCGGTACAGCGCGCGCGGGTTAACTACGGACACGATACGAACGCTGAAACCATCGGCCTCCAGTTTGTCCTTGGCGGCAAATACCGGCAGCAGCACCATGTCGCCGGTTACTGCGAATACAACCGAACCCTTGTCCCCACCGGCGCTCTGGTAAATCGTTGCCGCACCCTTCTCAACCGCCATCTTCGACTCAGCCAGACTCATGTACACCGGCAGCGGGCTCTTCGAGGCGATGATGACCATGCCTTTGTTCACGCTGTTGGTCGCGTACTCGTAAGCCGTCTGAATCGAGTTCGCATCGCACGGGAACAGCGGGAACACGTTGCCGTTGCGCATCATGGCAGCGAAGAAGTTCTCGATTTCCGGACGCTGGTGGGTCCAGCCGTTACGGCCCTGCTCCAGCGCGCCGGCGGTAAACATGCACACGATAGACGGAGTCTTGCGGCGCAGTTCGGCCATGGCCTGAGTCACGGTCTGAATGATCGGCCAGCCGTTGATGGCGAACGATTCATACGACAGCCACAGGGCACGCGAACCGAACAGCGCCAGACCAGCCGCCAGACCGGCACAGGCGTCTTCATTGAGCGGCTCGTAAACCTGGCCGTTGGGTTCCTGGTTGTACAGCGGATCAACGGTCGGGTGACGGATTTTCAGCGCGTCGTTGATGTTCTTCATGGCCGAGGCTTCGTTACCGTCGGCGTTGGTCACCACAAAACGCGGATCGGCCTTGCCCAGCTGTGCCACCAGCGCACCCATGGCTGTGGCCGGCACGGCCTTGTCGGTCGGCTTGAATTCTTCCATCGCCAGCTTAGGCATGGGCACAATCGCCAGTTCGGTTTCGGTTACCGCCGTCTTCACAGCGGGGCCGCCACCGGCACGCGAGAAGTTGTCGCGCACGATCTGCCAGGCTTCCGGCGGCAGAGCGCGGCGCTTCAGGCCTTCAATAATATGCGGCTGGTCGAGCGTATCTTTCGGATACAGGTTGTGCGACTTGGCGCCCACGGTGTGTACGCCGGAGCCCTTCAGCTGTTTGATGATGAACGCCGTCAACGTGCCGCCCAGCGCCGAACGGGCCGCCTTGTCCACGCCCTGCAGCACGGCCTTGGCAAATGCCAGGCGCTGGCCGAAGGAGAAGTGGGTGCTGTCTACGTAGGCACCGTTCTGATTGCTGTCGTCGAATTCCTTGGCATCAACCAGAATCACTTCCTTGAAACCATGGCCTTTCCAGTAGGCGATCATCTCGTCGTTGCTCATGCGCGACACCATGGAATGGTGTTCCTGCGAGTAACCGTTCCATACCAGTACCGGCAGGAAGTTGGTTACGCTGGGGTAAGCCGTATTGAAGTGCATCATGCTGTTCAGTACGTACGGCTCGCCCATGCCGCCGTCACCGATGGTTACCGGGAACAGCTTGCCCGGGTGCAGCAGCGCACCGGCCATGGCAAAGTGCTGGCCCTGACCCAGCGGGCCGGCCGGAGCCAGCAGCCCGGGAATGGCGCCGGACAAGTGGCCCAAGAGACCATGCTTTTCGCGGAAACGCTTCATCATGTCGTCCATGGTCTTGATGCCCATCTCTTCCAGCGAAGAGTCGAGGAACATGGAAGAGTAGAAACCCGGTGCGTGGTGGCCTACCTCGGTCACGATATTGGTGTGACCCAGCATGATCAGGGAAGCGTGCGCCTCGGCACTGGAGGCAAAACCGCCCGGGTGGCCGGAGCCTTTGGAGCCGGTCACCTGCAGCGTCAAGTAGCGCAGCGCGTCCGCGCCCAGCAGGGTCTGGTAAGCCGCTTCGTCGCTGACCTCGGCGATGGCGCTCTGACCTTCGGCGATCAACGCCTTGGCTGCCTTGGTGTCGAAATCCGGCCACTTCTCACCGTAATGCTGAATGCCCTGACAGAATGCGGGTGCGTTCATGATGCTGCTCCTAATGTGTGTGTTTTTACGCCAAAAAACGGCGCGATGGAAATACCTTACCAAATTACTGGTTATTTCGCAATACAGAATTGATTTCACAATGTGAAATGATGTAGCATGTATTCCATGAGCACAGAAACCTCCATCCAAGTTATAGACCGTATGGTCACCCTGCTGGAAAGCCTGGCGCAGCACGGCCATGCCAGCCTGAAAGTGTTGTCTGCCGATACCGGGCTGCACAGCTCCACCGCGTTTCGCATTCTCGCCTCGCTGCAACAGCACGGCTGGGTGGCGCGCGATGCCAACGGCGCCTACCAGCTCGGCAGCGGTCTGTTGCGCTACGCGGCGCAGGCGGGACAGGAAATCGATCTGCGCCAGGAAGCCCTGCCCATCATGGCCGCCCTGCGGGACGCCACCGGCGAAACGGTCAATCTCACTGTGCGCGAAAACGACGAGGTGATCTATGTCGAACGGGTCACTTCCAACCGCCTTATGCGGGTGGAACAGGTGATCGGCAGCCGCGCCCCGCTGCACGTCACCGCGGTGGGCAAACTCATGCTGGGCGAAGACAGCGCCGAAGCCTGCCTTGACTACGCCCGTCGCACCCACCTGCCGGCTTACACCGCCAACACCCTCACCGATCCGCTGGCCCTGTTCGATGCCGCCCAGCAGGCCAAAAAGCAGGGCTTTGCCTTTGACGACGAAGAAGCTGAATTGGGCGTCGGCTGTATCGGCGTGCTGATACGCGATGCAAGCGGCCAGGCGGTCGCCGGCCTGTCGGTTTCAGCCCCGCGCGAAAGGCGCAAGGACGAGTGGGTGGAACTGGTGCAAAAAGCGGGCAAGGAACTGTCGCAGAAGCTGGGATATTTTGGATGAATTTCCCTAGCATATCGTTATTAAATTTTGTTCTGATTAGTCATGATTTTCAAGTAAGCTCACTTTGTCGCGTTCTTCAGCGTTTGCTGGCCGGGGGCGCCCGGCAGCGCCTCCCTTTCTTTGCTTCGCCAAAGAAAGGAAGCAAAGAAAGGCGACCCTGAATTTGTCGACGGCCCCTCGCGGCTGAATTTCTGGCGGGTGGCGAGTAAACTCGCCCTGGCGGGGCACACACACCGCGCCCCACTGCGGAACTCGAACAGTACTCGCCGTAAGCCCCCGCCAGAAATCCAGCCGCTCGGCGACAAATAAAAGGGAACCCCTTTTATCCAGTGGTAACCTTGGCTGAAACTCGCGACTAATCAGAAATTTGGTTATCCGGAAACAATGAACTGGATAAAAGAATCAGAGCCACTTTACCCCTACTCCAACAGGACTGTGCAGTAATCTAGAGTATTTCAGGCTGGTGACCGATTTAATAGAAATGTCCCAATAACATACAAGAGCGGCATGATTAAAAGTGTAAAAAATACTGTAGCTTTATAAAGCTTTGTACCTCTCAGGCTTCGAGAAAGCCCGATTACTGCTACAGCCAAAGAAAAAAAGGCGAGACTACTGAGTAAATCATTGTTTGCAATAGCAACCAAAATTACCGAAAACTCACTCATTTATTGAACTCCCCGAAGTTCCATGCAAAAAATTCAAAATACTCGACCTATTGATGCGAAAATTTGAATAGTTCTATTTGCTCCTTACGCCTTGGGGAGGCCTGCTACATATAGCAACAATAAGGTTGCTGCTGGAACATCCAGCAACAGAACTGATAAAGCAATTCTATAAAACCGTCCTAAATCTTTCCTTGTTGAAGTTGCAAAAATAAAAAAAAAGTGGATAAAAGATAGGCAGAGCAATAGTCCTCCTATCCAACTGGCATCTACAGCTAATGCTAACTGTCCAAGCCAATCTGGAAATTCCAAAAACCTCATTTATTAAACCCCTCGAAATACCATCTGTAACGGGTAAATATTTTCAAGAAATCCTTTTTTTTCATGCCAGTTGTTTGATTGATGTAATTCCACTCCCTCATACTTTCCTCATAACGCCCAATTTCGACAGGTAAACCGGTATATGCGGCATCTTTAGGGTCGGCGGGATTGTGTTGTAACGCTCTAAATACTAGTGACGCCCAATTGCCCGCCCCGGAACGGAACCTTCGGGGTCAGGCCTTACATTTTACATCCACCCCACCTAATTCATTGATTGTTTATTGTTATTCGTTTTTTGTTGGTGTGAATTGTAAGGCCTGACCCCGAGGGTGAGGGTCAGTCAATTTTTGTTATAAGTGCAATTCATATTGCACCGTATTTCAGGCTGGTGACTGATTTAATAGAAAAGTCCCAATAACATACAAGAGCGGCAGGATTAAAAGTGTAAAAAATACTGTAGTTTTATAAAGCTTTGTACCTCTCAGGCTTCGAGAAAGCCCGATTACTGCTACAGCCAAAGAAAAATAGGCGAGACTACTAAGTAAATCATTGTTTGCAATAGCAACCAAAATTACCGAAAACTCACTCATTTATTGAATCTACCTGTGCCCCTAAGCAGGTGGCCTTGAGATAAAATAGAACCCTACAAGAAAAAATAAAGGTATAAGCAGTAATAAGCCCAGCGCAATGATTTTATAACTAGTCGCTTTCCAAATGTTTTTGGAGCATCCCAAAACAAACGCAACGGAATATACCAAAAATATAAATGGCCCTACCGTAGAGTCATCTCCAAGCACCCCCCAAAATGTGAAAAAGATCTGTACTTCATCTATTAAACTCATAGAAGCCCCATCGGTAGAAATTAAATTCACCAAGCTTGTTCGGGTAAAGTCGCTTGGTTGCCAGGTTTTCATACTTCCACGAGCCATTATTTTTTTTGGTGTATATGCCTCGTTCTATGGGTAAACCCGCATATGCCGAACTCTGTGGATCAGCGGGATTCTCCCCCAAAACCCTCATTATCTTCGGGAGAATAAAATGAATCATGCCTGTAGAATTACCCTGATTAATTTCTATCCTTTCTTTTTCTGTTGATACGACCATCTGTATGTGATGCCCCACATTGTTTTTTATGCCTTTTTTCGCTGCCAACACTCTTCCTTCAATGTCGTTAGCCTGAACCAAGAGGTCACCCGGCAGCAATTGATCCGCCTCACCTATCTGGACCGTATTTTGTCCTTTACGTTGCATATCAGGAGCCCCATAAGTCAACATAACCATTTCTGCGAATCCATAAACGTTTGATGCGTAGCGGTCATGTTCAGCAGGGCTGTAAAGTTCCATATTCCGGTATGTCCGAACGCCCGTTGTCAGCTTAACGGGCAAGCCCTTGGACGCCGCATATTCGCATAGCACGCGGATGGCAAAATCCTCGCAGGTAAATGTACTCGAATGGATATCCCCGCTCTTGTCCCAATATTGTTCGGTCCGCAGTCGCTCCGCGATGCCTGGTACATTCTTCTGGTAATCGGCAATATCTTCCGCAGTCCAGAATTTTGTGGTTTTCCAGAATACCTTGAGTTTTATCCTGACTCCTTGCGTATCGCTTTTGTGGGTCAAGGCAACTGCCCGGGCCTCAAGCCGCGCCAAAGTGTCTGTGCTCATACGCCCTCCATGGCGAACGCGCAGTTCAGCTTGTCGCCATCCTTCCCAACAAGTACTTTGGTTTTCCCGTCTGCCCCCGTGGCTCCGGTAATGACTTCACCGTTTGGCGCGGTCAGCCTGTAAGGTATTCCGTCGAGTGGATTGCCTTGATGGTCTTCAAGGAGGAGGTATTGATCAAAATTTGCGGGCTCATTATTGCCCGACCCAAACATGATGCCCTGACTCAATGCAGAGGACAGAACAACGTTTTCGCCCGGCGTATTGTCTACCGTCGCATCATGCTGAGTGGCAATCAGCACTGCGCCGCAAGATGTCTGCATGCCCTCAACGGCGATATTTTTACCCATGAAAGTCAGATTCTCGGCCCCGGCGACAATCACAAAATCACGCTTGCATTGAGGGCAATGCCCTTTGTGACCGATACCTGAGGCCGGCTTTCCATAAACATTCAGCATAGGAAATCCTTCCAGCACCGTTCCACCGTGCGATGTCGGGTCCCCCATACGAATAATGGCGCGTGCTGCCACGAGTCTCTCCATACACTGTGCAAATTTGGAAATCGTATTATGACATATGTGATATGCCATATAAATATTCGACACTCAGAATAATAACAACACGACTAAAATCGCATTGTGCATCCGCCAAATCCGGCTTGCGCTTTCGCATTTACAATTTGCAGGCAACGATACAGAATTAGCACATTTTAATTCCGTATAACGATTCCAAAGGAGACCGGATCATGCTGCGCAAACACACTGCCCTTTCCCTTCTCACTGCCCTGCTGGCCCTGGCGCCCGCCGCCCAGGCTGCCGATACTATCAGCAACACCAACATCGGTATGGAACTGGCCCG
>JAJZTZ010000009.1 GCA_021847305.1 Pseudomonadota bacterium
GCGGTAACGGGAATTTCCATTTTCATCGACTCGACGATGATCAGGGGATCGCCGGCTTTGACCTGGGCGCCCTCTTCCACCTCGATCTTCCATACGTTACCGGCCACATGGGTGGCCAACGCCCGTCCGTTGGGCGGCAGATCCAGCTCGCTGTCCGGCCCGGCGGCCGCCACACCGGCGTCGCTGGCGTAATCCGCCTGGCCACTGGCGATCCAGCGCTCGCGCTCGGCATCGAACGAAGCCTGCTGGGTGGTCTTGAATGCGCCGATGGATTCGGCGTTGTCGCGCAGGAAGGAGTTGTAGTCCTTCAAGCTGAACATCGCTTCTTCGACTTTCAACTTAAAGCGCCCGAGCGGGAAGTCCTCGCGGATTTTCAGCAGTTCGGCCTCAGACACCGGGTAAAAGCGGATCTGGTCGAAGAAGCGCAGCAGCCATGGCTTACCATCAACAAAGTCGGCCGTCTGGCGCCAACGGTTCCACATTTGCAGGGTACGACCGACAAACTGGTAGCCGCCAGGGCCTTCCATGCCGTACACGCACATGTAGGCGCCGCCGATGCCCACGGCGTTTTCCGGCGTCCAGGTGCGGGCCGGGTTGTATTTGGTGGTGACCAATCTATGTCTCGGATCAACCGGGGTGGCCACCGGCGCGCCCAGGTACACGTCGCCCAGACCCATCACCAGATAGCTGGCATCGAAAACGATCTTCTTCACCGCCTCGATGTCGTCCAGCCCGTTGATGCGGCGGATGAACTCGATATTGCTCGGGCACCACGGCGCGTCCTTGCGCACCGATTGCATGTACTTTTCGATCGCCAGACGGGTGGCGGCATCGTCCCACGACAGCGGCAGATGCACGATACGGGTGGGCACCTGCATGTCTTCGATGGCGGGCAGCTCGCTTTCCCCTTGCTGCAGCAGCGCCAGCAGGGTATCCAAAGGTAATTGCTGGGAGTCGTAATGCACCTGCAGGGAGCGGATGCCCGGTGTCAGATCAAAAATGCCGGTCGTATTTTGCTGCTGCAGCCAGGTCATCAGGGCATGCACGCGGAAACGCAGGTTCAGATCCAGCACCAATGGGCCGTATTCCACCAGCAGGTATTTGTCGCCGGCACGACGGTACACCACCGCCACCTTGTCGCCCTCGCCCGGCTGGCTCAGCAACACGGGCTCGGCCAGATCAGTAACGGTCTGCGGCAAAGCGGGCGAAACGGCGGCAGCCAGACTTGTCACGGCGCTGTTCTGCGCCTGCTCCATCTTCACCGCATCATTTTGACTCAGCCGCTTGAAGCGCACGGTGTCGCCGGGGCGCAGCTGGCCCATTTTCCACAGTTCGGCCTGCACGATGGTGGCCGGGCAGACGAAACCGCCCAGGCTGGGACCGTCCGGCCCCAGAATCACCGGCATGTCGCCGGTGAAGTCCACTGCGCCGATGGCATAAGCGTTGTCATGGATGTTGGACGGGTGCAGACCGGCCTCCCCGCCGTCAGTACGCGCCCACTCCGGTTTCGGGCCGATCAGGCGCACCCCGGTGCGGCTGGAGTTGTAGTGCACTTCCCAGTCGGTGGAGAAGAACATGTCGATGTCGGCCGGAGTGAAGAAATCCGGCGCGCCGTGCGGGCCGTACAGCACGCCGATTTCCCAGTTGCGGCGGTAGACCGGCATATTGGCTGCCGCCAGCTGAGCCATACGGCCGGTATCGCTGTGTTCGCTGATATGCAGCACGTCGCCGGTGCGCAGGGTGCGGCCGGCATGACCGCCGAACTGACCGAGGGTAAAGGTGGATTTACTGCCCAGGTAATCGGGCACGGCAAAACCGCCCTGCACCGCCAGATAAGCCCGGCAGCCGGCGCCCTTGATGGCGCCCATACGCAGCATGGCGCCCGCTTTGACCACATGCGCCGTCCAGTTGGCCAACGGCACGCCGTCCAGTTCCGCCCCCATGTCGGCGCCTGCCAGCGCGATCACCGAGTCGACGTTAAAGCGCAAACTCGGCCCGGCCACGGTCAGCTCCAGCCCGGCCACGCCTTCGGCATTACCCGCCAGCTTGTTGGCGGTACGGAAAGCCAGGTGATCCATCGGGCCGGACGGCGGCACGCCGACGTCCCAGAAGCCCGTGCGGCCCGGCCAGTCCTGCACGCTGCTTTGCACGCCCGGCTCCAGCACCTCGATGGTGGCGGGGTGAAAGTGGAAGCTATTCAGATATCGAGTGGTCTGACGGCCTTCGCGGAATACGCTGTCGGCAATCACCTGGCGCAGGTAATCGAGGTTGGTTTCGATGCCGGCCACGCGGGTATTGTCCAGTGTCGCCAGCATGTTTTTCAGTGCCTCAGAACGATCCTTGCCGTAAACAATCAGCTTGGCCACCAGCGGGTCGTAATACGGCGGGATGTCGCTGCCGCGTTCCACCCAGGTTTCCACCCGGCAGGCCGGGTTGAACTGCACTTCGGTCAGCGTACCGGCAGAGGGCTGGAAATTCTTGCCGGGGTCTTCCGCGTACAGGCGCACCTGGATGGACGCGCCTTTCGGTTCAGCCTGCCAGCCGGACAAATCCAGTTCGCCGGCGGCTTCCCTGAACATCCACTCCACCAGATCGACACCGGTCACCTCCTCGGTCACACCGTGTTCCACCTGCAAGCGGGTATTCACTTCCAGAAAGTAGAATTCGCCGGTCCGGGTATCGTAAACGAACTCGACCGTACCGGCATTGCGATAGCCGACCGCCTGCCCCAGTTTGACTGCAGTTGCCAGCAGACGCTCGCGCTGCTCGTCGGTCAGACCGGGGGCCGGGGTTTCCTCGATTACCTTCTGGTTGCGGCGCTGTACCGAGCAGTCGCGCTCGCCCAGCGCCACTACGTGGCCCCTGGAATCGCCGAAAATCTGCACCTCAATGTGGCGGGCATGCTCGACGTATTTTTCCAGGAAGATGCCGGCATCCTTGAAGTTGGCGCGCGCCAGCCGTTCCACCGACTGGAAGGCCTCCTGCAGTTCGTCGCTGCTCCAGCACAAACGCATGCCGATGCCGCCGCCACCGGCAGTGCTTTTCAGCATCACCGGAAAGCCGATGCGGGCAGCCTCGGCCTGGGCATGGCCGACATCGCTCAGCAGGCCGGAGCCGGGCAGCAACGGCACGGCATTCTGCTCCGCCAGTTCGCGGGCGGTATGTTTGAGGCCGAAAGCGCGCATCTGATCCGGCTGCGGGCCGACAAATGCTATACCGTTGGCGGCGCACTGCTCGGCAAAACCGGCGTTTTCCGACAGAAAGCCGTAACCCGGATGAATGGCCTGCACGCCGTGCTTTAACGCCACCTCCAGAATCACCTCGGCCTTGAGGTAGGACTCGGCCGCCGGCGCCGGCCCGATGCAGCAGGCTTCGTCCGCCAGCGCCACATGCCGCGAATGCACATCGGCTTCGGAATACACGGCAACGGTCTTGATGCCGAGTTTGCGTGCGGTTTTGATCACCCGGCAGGCAATCGCGCCGCGGTTTGCAATCAGAATTTTCTCAAACATAGTGTGTGTCCCGCGGGTCGTCCCGCCTGTCTGTACTGCCGGGGCCGTCCCGCAGCAGGTGTTCGTTATGGTTTTCTCAGTTGCTGTTCCACACCGACAAGCGTACCGGCGTCGGGTTGTAGGCATTGCAAGGGTTGTTGAGCTGCGGGCAATTGGAAATCAACACGGTGACATCCATTTCCGCTTTCATTTCCACATATTTGCCCGGCGCGGAAATCCCGTCGGCAAAAGTCAGTTCACCGTTTGGGGTCACCGGCACGTTCATGAAGAAGTTAACGTTGTGGGTGATGTCGCGCTTGGTCATGTCGCAGCCGCAGTGGCCGAGCGCATGCAAAAAGCTGTCACGGCAGCTGTGCATGTGGCGCTTGTTCAATGCGTAGCGCACGGTATTGCTCTCCGCCGCGCAGGCACCGCCCAGGGTGTCGTGGCGACCGCAGGTATCGGCCACGATGGTCACCAGCACATTGCCTTCAGTCGACAGCAGTTTGGTGCCGGCGGTGAGATAGATATTGCCCTGCGCGCGGATGGTGTCTACCGCGCTGTAGCGTTCTTCCGGATCCTGCGTGCTGTAGAACAGGGTGTCGACCGCCTGGTTTCCTTCCAGATCGAGAATGCGGAAGATTTGGCCCTTTTTCACTTCATGCAACCAGGCTTCGCCGGCCGGCAACACATAGTCATACACGGCATTTTGCGGATTGAGTTTGCTTTCGACGATCATTTTTTACTCCTGGGGCGTGTTAACACTTATTTCGCGTCTGCGACGGGGGTCAATTGGGATACCGCCCGCGAAGCAAGACGCGCTGCATTGCAGGCCACTGCAAGCGGCTTGCGACAAAGGGGGGTGCCCAATTCACCCCCGTCCCGTAGGGTTGCATCAAAGAGGCGCAGCTGCCGCGTTGCCTGGCTGGTGCAGGGAATAACCCTTCCCTGCGCCCGATATATTCAGTACGCCTTGCATCTGTCGCCTCTTTGATGCAACGCAGGCGTGAAGTAAGTGTTAACACGCCCTGCATCCTAGCGAAACAGACGTTCGGTATTGGCAAAGCCGCGCTGGTTTTCGGCGCAGGCATTGCGGCACTGGTCGTCGGGACCGGCGGTGCCGGAATGCCAGGCGATCAGTTTGAGCGGCTTCGGGGTGTATTGCGGATTGGCATCAAGCGGATGCGGGTTGCTCGACAGCGCCACCAGCACGTTCATGTCGCAACGCAGGTCGATGTAGTCGCCGGCCTTGGAGTTGCCCGCCACATAACGCATGCTGCCGTCGTCTTCCACCATCACCTTGCTGAAGAAATTAGCATTGGCCATCAGATCGCGCTTGCCCAGGCCGTATTTACCCACCTCGATCAGCAGACTGTCCCTGGCGTTGCGGTACATGGCGTTGTGCTGGGCCTGGTACGGGGCATCGCCGTATTTCGCGCGAATCTGCGCTGCATCGGTCATGCCGCTGAGGGTGTCGTGCCAGCCGCAAGTATCGGCCGTCACGGAACACAACACCCGCCCCATGTCGGAATAAAGCACCCGGCCGACGGTCAGGTAGGCGATGTGCTGGGCCTTCAGGGTATCCGGCATGTTGTAGCGTTCCAGCTTTTCATCGGCGTTGTAGAACACCGTGGAAATGTTGGCCCCGCCGTCCAGGTCGATCAGACGCAGGGTGGTACCGCGGCGGATGATGCCACTCCAGTGCGTGCCTGCCGGCACGTCCTCTTCCCACAAAACCAGGTGGGGGTCGATATTGAAAGGGCTTTCGCTCATGATTTAACTCTCCGTCTTCTTGTCAGGCTCAGGCCTGTTCCATATTCAGTTGTTCCAGCATGCTCTGGTCGGTGCGCATGCCGGATGTATCGCGAATGCGTGCCAGGATTTCCTTTTTCAGCGCCAGGAATTCCGGCGAATGCTTCATGTCCTGATCGCGCTGGGCCGGCAACGGTACATCGTAAATGGTGTCGATACGCCCGGGGCGCGGCGCCATCAACACCACGCGCTGACCGAGGTAAATGGCTTCTTCCACATCGTGGGTTACAAACACGATGGTGGCTTTTTCCAGCTTGTGCACGTGCAGAATCAGGTCGTGCATCACTTCACGGGTTTGCGCATCCAATGCGCCGAACGGCTCGTCCATCAGCAGAATCTCCGGCCGCCCCATCAGCGCACGGGCAATCGCCACACGCTGCTGCATGCCGCCCGACAGCTGATTGGGATAGGCATTGGCCGCTGCCTGCAAGCCCATCAGCGCCAGCAGCGCATCAGCCCGGCCGGATGCCTTCTCCACCTCGCTGGAGGTGAGTTCCTCCCTGCCATGTTTCAGCTGCCGGCTGAATTTGATGTTTTCCATCACTTTCAGCCAGGGATACAAGCTGTAGTGCTGGAACACCATGGCACGATCGGCACCCGGACCATACACCGGCTCGCCGGAAGCCAGCACTTCACCCGCCGTGTGGTATTCCAAGCCGCCGATAATGCGCAGCAGAGTGGATTTACCGCAGCCGGAGGCGCCGACGAAGGTGACAAATTCGTTGTCGGCTATGGTCAGATTGATGTCCTTGAGCGCCTCGACAGCTTGCTTGCCTTCGCCGAATACCTTGCCGACCTGTTTGATTTCGATTTTTGTGGTCATGATCACTTCCTCAGGTAAAGCCAGGGAAAGGCTTTGCGGTGGGCGAAACGGAACAGCTGATCCATCACCAGCCCGATCAGGCCGATGAGGATGATGCCGACGAAAATCTTGTCGGTTTGCAGGAAACGCTGGGCTTTCAGAATGGAGTAACCCAGCCCGGAATTAGCCGCCACCAACTCGGCCACCACCAGATAGGTCCAGGCCCAACCCATGGTGACGCGCAGGGTATCCAGCAGCGCCGGCTTGGCCGACTGGAAAATCACCCGCTGGATGATCTCGCTACGGGTCGCACCCATGGTCTGAGCCGCCTCGATCTGCGCCAACGGCACACGACGCACGTCTTCGGCCATCATCAGCACCATCTGAAAAAAGGTGCCGATCCAGATGATGGCGATCTTGGACGACTCGTCGATGCCTATCCACAGCATCACCAGCGGAATGAAAGCCACGGCCGGCATGTAGCGGATGAAATCGGTCAGCGGCTCCAGCATGGCCTGCACCGGACGGAAGGTGCCGATCAGCAAGCCCAGCGGCAGCGCGATCAGTGCCGACAACAAGAAACCCGCTGTCACACGGTAAATACTGATCCACATATCGGCCAGCAGATCGTCTTCCTGATACCACTGGATCAGCCGGCGAAACACATCCAGCGGGCTGGGCATGAACACACTGTCATCGGTTCCCATATGAGACAGCAGCCACCAGCCGAGCAGCGGCAGCAGCAAACCGACCAGGGCAAAACCCCAATACTGGCGCCGGCTCATCGGCCCGCGGATTGACCATATGCCTGGCCGGGCAGAGCGTTGGGGACTTTTTCGTCGCATGGTTTGTCATCCTGATCTGTTGAATCATCCAGTTTCTATCTGGCTTCCGAACAGGCAGGCGAACATGCAGGCAATAGGATATGCAGCAAGGCTACCGTCCGGAAACGAGAGAGGCCGTTCAGCAATCTCCCGGGCTTTTGTCCCTCCGTGGAGCCCCGCCTGCATCAGCGGAACCGGCCAGCTCTCGGACCAGTCGTTTCTGTGCGAAACCGGAACCCTAGCCGACCTAAGGCACCCATCGGCGCCTCTCTGAATAAGCTTAAAGCATTGTTTATGCCAAACACACAACAATATGATTATCAATAATTATGTAGCACAGCGGCATTACAGTGCGTTAAGAAAAACCCTATTTTCGCACCAATGAAGTGCGTATTTTCATTCTTGATCAGTCAAAAAAAGGGGCGACCGAAGTCGCCCGAAAACACACACTGAGGAGGTTCAATGCAAAACTGCCTTGTCTGGAATGTACAGAAACGTCGCACTGACAAATTCAAGACATTGCAAATTTCAAATTGGTATAAAGCATGGTCCGTGCCATGATTGCTGCGCTGCACGCGCAAACCGAATGGGAACATGCAAGCATAAAATAATTAGTCATTATAAATCAATAATTTAAAAGCATAATTAAATGACCATGGCGCAGCAGTATCAGCCTACTATAGCCAAACGATATTATTGAAGGTGGATTGCAGTTTGATGTCGGAGGGCCAATTGTGTGCGCAAGCACACACTGCCGCACCAATATGAGCGAAGGGTGATATTACCGCGCCAACTCGGTGCGGTTAGCGGAGGTCGAACAATTCGATCCAGTGGCGTACGGGAATGCCGGATCCGCTGGCCAGGTGCATCTGGCAGCCGACATTGGCGGTGACAATCTGTTCGGGCTGGCCGCTGTTAAGCGCCGCCAGTTTGTTATGCAGCAGTTGTTGCGACAGCTCCGGCTGCAGAATCGAATAGGTGCCGGCCGAACCGCAACAAAGATGGGCATCCGGCACGCCGGTAAGCGTAAACCCGGTGCGTTGTAATAATGCCTCCACCGCATTGGGCAACTTCTGGCCGTGCTGCAGTGTACAAGGAGCATGCACGGCAATGGGGCCGGCCTTGGCCGGCTGCAGGCGCGACAGATCCTCCTGCAGCAGGATTTCCACCAGATCGCGGCTCAGCGCCGATACCCGCGCGGCCTTTGCCGCATAGGCAGCATCTTCGTGCAACAAGTGGCCGTAGTCTTTTACCGTCACGCCGCAGCCGCTGGCCGTCACCACAATGGCTTCCGCCCCCGCCTTGATATGCGGCCACCAGGCGTCGATATTGCGGCGGGCGAAATGTTTCGCTTCCTCTGCCGCACTCATGTGCTGACTTAGCGCACCGCAGCAGCCCGTTTCGCCGATTTCCAGCAGGGTAATGCCGAGCCTGTCCAGCACGCGCGCCGCGGCGGCATTGGTCAGCGGTGTGGCGGACGGCTGCACGCAACCCTGCAGCGCCAGCATGGTGCGGACATGACGTGTAACAGGCCAGGCGCCGGCCTGCTGCGGCTGCGGTAGTTTGGCGCGCAACGCGGCAGGCAACAGGGGTGCAGCGAGGCGCCCCAGCTTGAGCAAAGACGCAAAGCGGTTACGATAAGGAATGACGGTGCGCAAGGCGCGACGTAGTAGGTTTTCTTTAAATGAACGGCCAACCTGCTGTTCCACCACGGCACGGCCGATGTCGACCAGGTGGCCGTACTGCACGCCCGACGGGCAGGTCGATTCGCACGAACGGCAGGTGAGGCAGCGATCCAGATGGGTCTGGGTTTTTTCCGTCGCCGGCTGCCCTTCCAGCACCTGCTTGATCAGATAAATGCGTCCGCGCGGGCTGTCCAGCTCGTCGCCCTTGATCTGATAGGTCGGACAGGTGGCGGTACAGAAACCGCAATGCACGCAGGAACGCAGAATGGCATCGGCTTCCTGACCGGCAGCGGTGTTCTTGAATGCATCGCTCAGGGACGTTTGCATCTTATAAGCCTTCGTACATGCGGCCGGGGTTGAGAATACCGGCCGGATCGAAGGCCTGCTTCAGCCGTTGGTGCGCCTGCCAGAGGCCGGCGGGCAAAGGCTGGAAAGCATCCGAGCCGCTACCACCATGCAGCAGGGTAGCGTGACCACCGAGTGCGGCCACGGCGGCACGTACCTGCTCGATCGACGCAGCGGTTTTCAGCCAGCGTTGCGCCCCGCCCCACTCCAGCAGCCAGTCGCCCGGCAGTTTCGGCTGATCGGCCGTTTGCGGCAGGGCGATGCGCCACAAAGAAGCGGCTTCGGCGAAGAAAGGCAGCTGCAGTTCGCGCAGGCTGCGCCAGAACGTGGCCGCGTCCACCAGCACATCGCCCGCCACGCGCTGTTTGACGGCCGCTACAGCGCTCTTTGCACCGGCAAAGCGCAGATACAGGTAACCGTCCACCCAGGCGGAAGCCGACAGCGGTACCGGTTGGCCAGCCAGTTTATTCATCTGTTCCAGTGCAGCAGGCAAGGTGGCCGGCTGCACCAGGGTGAGCTTGTCCTGCGGCACGGGCAGCACTTTCAGGCTGACGTCCAGCAGCACACCCAGGGTGCCCAGTGCGCCCGCCATGAGGCGGGCGGCATCATAACCGGCCACGTTTTTCATCACTTCGCCGCCAAAATGCAGCAGCTCACCCTTGCCGTTGATCACATGGCAGCCCAGCACGAAATCGCGCGCCGAACCGGCATACGGGCGACGCGGGCCGGACAGATTGCAGGCGATGGTACCGCCCAGTGTGGCATTCGGTCCCCAGTGGGGCGGCTCGAACGGCAGCAGCTGGCCTTTTTCCGCCAGCGCCGCTTCAATTTCTGCCAGCGGCGTACCGGCCCGTGCCGTCAACACCAGTTCGGTCGGTTCGTAGCTGTTAATGCCGCTGTGGCCGGACACATCCAGCACAGTTAACTCAGCGCCTGTGGTTTGCCGGCCGTAAAACGCCTTGCTGTTGCCGCCGACGATTTTCAGCGGGGTTTTGCCGGCATAAGCCGCCTGTACCTGTTGTTGCAGGGAAGCAGTGAGATCGTTTGCCGGCATCAGAACCGCTCCAGCTCGGGAAACGGCAGCTTGCCGTCGTGCACATGCATGGCGCCGAATTCGGCGCAGCGGTGCAAGGTCGGCACGGCCTTGCCCGGATTGAGCAGGCCCTGCGGGTCGAAGGCATGCTTGATGGCGTGAAACTGGGTCAGCTCGGCACTGTCGTACTGCACACACATCTGATTGATCTTTTCCATACCCACACCGTGCTCGCCGGTGATGCTGCCGCCCACCTCGACGCACAGCTCGAGAATCTTGCTGCCGAATTCTTCGGCATTCGCCAGCTCGCCCGGTTTGTTTGCATCGTACAGAATCAACGGGTGCAAATTGCCATCGCCGGCGTGGAACACGTTGGCCACCGCCAGACCGTATTGCTGCGACAATTCGCCGATGCGGCGCAAGACAAAAGGAAGGTGACGGCGCGGTATCGTCCCGTCCATGCAATAGTAGTCGGGCGACAGGCGACCCACGGCGGGGAAGGCCGACTTGCGCCCTTTCCACAACAACGCCCGTTCCTGCTCGTCGCGCGCCAGCCGCACTTCGGTGGCACCGATGTCTTTAAGAATGGCCTGCACCTGCTCCACCTGCTCGGCCACTTCTTCGCACGTTCCATCCAGCTCGCACAGCAAAATGGCTTCGGCGTCGCGCGGGTAGCCGGCATGGGCGAAATCTTCCGCCGCGCCGATGGACAGCTTGTCCATCATTTCCAGCCCGCCCGGGATGACACCGGCCGCGATGATCGCCCCCACCGCGGCACCGGCTTTTTCCACGTCGTCGAACGCCGCCAGCATGACCTTGGCTTTTTCCGGCACCGGCAGAAGCCGCACGGTCACTTCCACAATCACGCCCAGCATGCCTTCCGAACCGGTCATCAGCGCCAGCAGATCGTAGCCGGCGCTGTCCAGTGCTTCGCTGCCGACCACCAGCAGGTCGCCCTCGATGGTCACCAGCTTGATCTGCAGGATGTTGTGCACCGTCAGGCCGTATTTCAGGCAATGCACGCCGCCGGAGTTTTCCGCCACATTGCCGCCGATGGTGCAGGCGATTTGCGACGAGGGATCGGGCGCGTAATACAAACCATATTGAGACGCCGCCTGGGAAATAGCCAGGTTGCGCACGCCCGGCTGCACCCGTGCGGTGCGTGCCAGCGTGTCGATAGCCAGAATGGATTTCAGTTTTGCGAGGCTCAGCAGCACGCCATTGGGATGCGGCAGCGCGCCGCCGGACAGGCCGGTACCGGCACCGCGCGCCACCACTGGCAGCCGGTGCTGATGACACAGCCGCATGACGGCCTGCACCTGCCCCACCGACTGCGGCAGCACAGTCACCCAGGGCAGTTGCCGGTAGGCGGACAAGCCGTCGCATTCGTATGGACGCAGGTCTTCCTCTTCAAACAGCACGCAGTCAGCCGGCAACAGCTGCAGCAACTGTGCCACCAACTCGGCTTTGCCGATAACAGGAACGTGATCGTGCTCGCAGCCGTGTTGCGACATCAGCCGGCGTTCCCGCGCAGTCGGTTGTATACGGTGGCCAGCGCGTGCTCGTCACCCACGTTGCCGGGGAAGATCACCACCGGCAGGTCGGGATAGCGCGGGTGGTAATCCGGACAGCGCACCACCGAGCACCCGGCAAGGATCTGCCCCACCACACGCGAAGTGCGCAGTGCCAGACCGTCGCTCAGCACGTCGTTGGAGGTAATGCCGCCCTTGCTGATAAGAAAACCGATGCTCACCGGCAGGTTGCTCACCACGTCCATCAGAAATGCCGACACCTGTTCGCCGAAGGCCAGGCGAGTGGCCTGGTCGGCAAAGGTTTTCTCCACCCGGGTGGTATACACCGCCGGCGTCTCGTTGCGTGCATGAACCGCCTCGGCCGCCAGACGGACTTCCTCCAGCAGGGCGTCGCGAGCGGGGCCGATGCGTTCGACATCGACTTCCAGCCCAACTACGCCCGGCTGTTTAAGCAACTCCGCCAACTGCGCAGTGGTTTTCTTCACGTGCGAACCGACAATAACCGCGCCGGCACGCCCGCCGCGCACGTAGGCAGCCATCTGCTCCGGCGCCACCGGCTGCGGACCGAGTTGCGCCAGCGAAGTCAGCAAGCTGGCCGCGCTGCGGAACAGAAAACGCTTGCCGGTGGCGGCCGCGGTCTGAATCTGCGCGGCAAAACGGTCCAGGTCGGACTGCTGCTCGGCATCCACCACGCCGCACACATTGTCTTTCAGCGCCAGCAGACGGGCGGAAATATCGCCGCGCACGTCTGTCAGGGTGAAGCGTTCCACCTGTTCGGCGGCAATGCGGCCGCGGGTTTTTTCCGCCACGTAGTCGGGCAGATGGCTGTGACGGTAGCCGAACACCGAATCGCGGGCGAATTCGGTTTCATGCACCGGCACCGGCTCGCCGTTGACCATCAGATAATGGATGCTGCCGCGCGTTACCCGGCCGCCCTCAAAAAATGCCGGCACCAGAAAATGCGCGTCGAACGGCCCGAGTTCCTCGGCGATCACATCGGTTTCCACCGGATAGTGACCGCGCAGGGTGGAATCCGAACGGCTCACCAGAATCGGATTGATCGAGCGGCCAGCGGCTTTCTCCAGATCCAGTGCCACACGCACGTTGGCGCACACCTCGCGGGTGACCGCCTCGGCACGCGCGGCCGACATGCCGCGGGTATTGGTCAGCACGAAAAACAGCGGCGACGCGTCCTGCAGGGCACCGACCAGGGTCGGCACATCCCAGCGGGTCAGCAGCAGGCAGCCGTGTACCGTCTGCGACCCGGTCGGGTCGTCGTCCAACACAATAATCTTGGTTTGCTGGCTCATGGCCTTTTCCGTTTCTTGCCTATAACCCGATCAGGAGGCCACCTGCGGGCAGGCAGCCCCCGAGCGGAAATTTACTTCAGCAGCGCTTTGGCACGTGCGGTCATGGCATCGGCGGTGATACCGTTGAATTCCATGATCTCGTCGGCCGAAGCGGTGGTTTCGCCGCGTTTCCAGCAGAAAGTATCACGTTTCGGCGCGCGGGTGCGCAACAGAACCGGCTCCAGCGAAGCGCTCGGACCGCCGCTCACCGCGATCAGCGCATCGCCGTCGAACAGCGCATTGAAATGGTCGTCGTCCATGAACGCATTGTCCGGCTGCGATACGGTATCCCAGGCCACGTCGGTCGGGCGATACAACGCACGCGGGTTCACTACGGCAACGATGCGTACCGAATAGCCCTCAGCTTCCAGCTTGTCCTTGGCGGCAAATACCGGCAGCAGCACCATGTCGCCGGTGGCGGCGAACACCACCGTGCCTTTATCACCGCCGGCGCTCTGGTAAATCGTCGCCGCCCCCCTCTCAACCGCCTGCTTCGATTCAGCCAGGCTCATGTATACCGGCAACGGGCTCTTGGAGGCGATGATGACCATGCCCTTGTTCACGCTGCTGGTGGCGTACTCATACACGGTCTGGATCGAGTTCGCATCGCATGGGAACAACGGGAACACGTTGCCGTTACGCATCATGGCGGCAAAGAAGTTCTCGATTTCCGGGCGCTGGTGGGTCCAGCCGTTACGGCCCTGCTCCAGCGCCCCGGCCGTGAACATGCACACGATGGACGGTGTCTTGCGGCGCAGTTCGGCCATGGCCTGGGTCACCGTCTGGATGATCGGCCAGCCGTTGATGGCGAACGATTCGTACGACAGCCACAGCGAACGGGAGCCGAACAGCGCCAGACCCGCCGCCAGACCCGCACAGGCGTCTTCGTTCAGCGGCTCGTATACCTGACCGTTGGGTTCCTGGTTGTACAGCGGATCCACGGTTGGGTGACGGATTTTCAGCGCATCGTTGATGTTCTTCATGGCCGAAGCTTCATTACCGTCAGCATTGGTCACCACGAAACGCGCATCGGCCTTGCCCATCTGCGCAACCAGCGCACCCATGGCGGTGGCCGGTACCGCCTTGTCGGTCGGCTTGAACTCTTCCATCGCCAGTTTCGGCATGGCCACAATATCCAGTTCGGTCTCGGTTACCGCGGTCTTCACAGCGGGGCCGCCACCGGCGCGCGAGAAGTTGTCGCGAACGATCTGCCAGGCTTCGGGCGGCAGGGCGCGGCGCTTCAGGCCTTCGATGATGTGCGGCTGGTCGAGCGTGTCCTTCGGGTACAGGTTGTGCGACTTAGCGCCCACGGTGTGTACGCCGGAACCCTTCAGCTGCTTGATGATGAATGCCGTCAGCGTGCCGCCCAGTGCGGAACGCGCCGCCTTGTCCACACCCTGCAGTACGGCCTTGGCAAACGCCAGGCGCTGGCCGTGCGAGAAGTGGGTACTGTCGACATAAGCACCGCTCTGCTTGCTGTCGTCGAATTCCTTGGCGTCTACCAGCACCACTTCCTTGAAGCCGTGGCCTTTCCAGTAGGCGATCATCTCGTCATTGCTCATGCGCGACACCATGGAGTGGTGTTCCTGCGAGTAACCGTTCCATACCAGTACCGGCAGGAAGTTGGTGATGCTCGGGTAGGCGGTATTGAAGTGCATCATGCTGTTCAGCACGTACGGCTCGCCCATGCCGCCGTCGCCGATGGTTACCGGGAACAGTTTGCCCGGATGCAGCAGCGCGCCGGCCATGGCGAAGTGCTGGCCCTGACCCAGCGGACCGGCCGGAGCCAGCAGACCGGGAATGGCGCCGGACAGGTGACCCAGCAGACCGTGCTTCTCACGGAAACGCTTCATCATGTCGTCCATGGTGTTGATGCCCATTTCTTCCAGCGAGGAATCGAGGAACATGGAAGAGTAGAAGCCCGGCGCATGGTGGCCCACCTCGGTCACGATATTGGTGTGGCCCAGCATGATCAGGGAGGCGTGCGCCTCGGCGCTGGAGGCAAAACCGCCCGGGTGGCCGGAGCCTTTGGAGCCGGTCACCTGCAGCGTCAGGTAACGCAGTGCGTCCGCACCCAGCAGGGTCTGGTAGGCGGCTTCGTCGCTGACTTCGGCGATGGCGCTCTGGCCTTCGGCGATAAGCGCCTTGGCTGCCTTGGTGTCGAAATCCGGCCACTTCTCGCCGTAATGCTGAATGCCCTGACAGAATGCGGGTGCGTTCATGATGCTGCTCCTGAATAGTGTGAGTGTGTTGCGCCTAAATTTAGCGCGATGGAAATACCTTACCAAATTACTTGGTATTTCGCAATACAGAATTGATTTCACAATACGAAATGATGTAGCATGGTAGTCAGGACATTCAGCAAACGTAGCGACTGAACCAGGGGTTTGTCTTTTGGGTCCCCTTTTATTTGTCGCCGAGCGGCTGGATTTCTGGCGGGGGCTTGCGGCGAGTACTGTTCGTGCCCCGCCAGGGCGAGTTTACTCGCCACCCGCCAGAAATTCAGCCACGAGGGGAAGTCGACAAATTCAGGGTCGCCTTTTCTTTGGGTACTTTCTTTTGGCGAAGCAAAAGAAAGTACCGCGCTGCCGGGCGCCCCCGGCCAAGAAACGCTGAACAACGAGACAAATTCAGACCCAGGCTATGACAGAGCGACGTTAATACCATGAGCACAGAAACCTCCATCCAAGTTATCGACCGCATGGTCACCCTGCTGGAAAGCCTGGCGCAGCACGGCCATGCCAGCCTGAAAGTGCTGGCGGCCGATACCGGGCTGCACAGTTCCACCGCGTTTCGCATTCTCGCCTCGCTGCAGCAGCACGGCTGGGTGGCACGCGACGCCAACGGCGCCTATCAGCTCGGCAGCGGTCTGTTGCGCTACGCGGCGCAGGCGGGACAGGAAATCGACCTGCGCCAGGAAGCCCTGCCTATCATGGCCGCCCTGCGCGACGCCACCGGCGAAACGGTCAATCTCACCGTGCGCGAAAACGACGAGGTGATCTACGTCGAACGCGTCACCTCCAACCGCCTCATGCGGGTGGAGCAGGTCATCGGCAGCCGCGCCCCGCTGCACGTCACCGCCGTGGGCAAACTGATGCTGGGCGAAGATACGGCCGAGGCCTGCCTCGACTACGCCCGCCGCACCCACCTGCCGGCCTATACCGCCAACACCATCACCGAACCGCTGGCCCTGTTCAACGCGGCGCAACAGGCGAAGAAGCAGGGCTTCGCCTATGACGACGAAGAAGCCGAATTGGGCGTGGGCTGCATTGGCGTACTGGTGCGTGATGGCAGCGGCAAAGCCGTCGCCGGCCTGTCCATTTCGGCCCCGCGCGAACGGCGCAAGGATGAGTGGGTGGAATGGATGCAGAAAGCGGCTAAAGAGCTGTCGCAAAAGCTGGGATTTTTCGGCTAGCGCCCGCCAAACCCGGCCTGCGTTTTCGCATTTACAATTTGTCGACGGCAGTCCAGAATTAATTCGTTTTAATTCCGTATAACTATCCCAAGGATACCGGACCATGCTGCGCAAACACACCGCCTTTTCCCTTATCTCCGCTTTGCTGGCCTTGGCACCGGCCGCCCATGCCGCCGACACCATCAGCAACACCAATATCGGCATGGAACTGGCGCGCGACCTGGCCAACGCCGCCGTGCTGGCCTGCCGCGCCGACGGCTACCAGGTGAGCGCCGTGGTGGTGGATCGCAATGCCATCGTGCGGGCCGAACTGCGCGACGATCTGGCGCCGCGTTTTACCCTGGAAATCGCCGAGCGCAAAGCCAATCTCAGTATCATGGGCGGCGCGGATTCCGGCAGCGTGGTGAAAAACCGCGCCGATCTGCGCATGGAACTGGACAACATCGGCGGGCTGATCATGATGCAAGGCGGCGTGCTGGTTGAAGCCAACGGTCAGCGAATTGGCGCCATCGGCATCAGCGGCGCACCGGGCGGCGACAAGGATGAGGTCTGCGCCAGGAAAGCTGTTCAGTCCTTGCAGGAACGCATCGAATTCGGCGCCTGAGCCCCGTTCCGCCGCCCCGCTATCTTCCCTGTGACATGTTGTTGCCGTCTCGCTACTGCGACAATATGTCACATTCCGCCGGCATTTCCCTGGCGGTAAGATGCGACGCTAATTCGTTAGCGAGCGTCTTACATGAACAGCAAAAACCGCCTGCCTCTCACACTGCTTGCCACACTTGCCCCGCTGTCACTGGCTCACGCCGCGCCAGCCGATGACATCATCGAACTGGCGCCCATCAACGTGCAGGCCGAAAGTCTGCCGAGCGAGCCGGTCAACCAATCCGTCACCAGCGAAAGCGTCACCGCCGAACAGATCAGCACCAGCGTAAACGCCGTTACCTCGGCGGAAACAGTGAAATACCTGCCGAGTATCGTGGTACGCGAACGCTATATCGGCGATCGCAACGGCATTCTCTCCACCCGCACGACCGGCACGCTTTCCAGTGCCGGCTCGCTGGTCTACGCCGACGGCGTGCAGCTGTCCAACCTGCTGGGCAACAGCTACGCCTACCCGCCGCGCTGGGGCATGGTGTCGCCCGAGTCCGTTGAACAGGCGGACATGCTGTACGGCCCTTTCTCGGCGCTGTACCCGGGCAACTCGGAAGGCGGCGTGCTGCTGCTGACGACCCGGCTGCCGGACAAATTCGAAGCGCATGCCGGTGTGCAGCTGATCCGGCAGCCCTTCTCGCTCTATGGCACGCAGCAAAACTACGGCGGCAGCCACACCAGCGCCTCCATCGGCAGCCGTAGCGGCCCCTGGTCCTACTGGCTCGGTGCCGACCATCTGGATACGGTGGGCCAGCCGATGAGCTTCTCCACTGCCGCGCAAAGCGGCACAGCCGGCGGCGGCAACCCCGTGGTCAGCGGCGCCTATTACGACACCGACCAGAACGGCAACCGCCGCGTCGTTTTCGGTGGCTACAGCATCGACCACAGCGTGCAGGACAACGCCCGCCTGAAACTGGCTTACGACATCACCCCCGTCCTGCGTGCAACGTACACTTTCGGCTTGTGGCAGGTCACCTCCGATACCCGTGTAGACAGCTACCTGCGCGATACGGCCGGCAACACCTATTACAACGGCACCGTATCGCTTGACGGCAACAAGTACACCGTCGCCGGCCTGAGCCCCGGACACGCTGAAAGCGAACACCTGATGCAGGGACTCAGCCTGCGCTCGGATACGCGCGGCAGCTGGGACTGGGAAGCGGTATTCAGCCGTTACGACTACAATCGCGATATTTCGCGCACAGCATACAACAGCGGCACGAATTCCGGCCTTGACGGCACGCCCACATCCGGCCAGCTGACCGACATGCAGGGCACCGGCTGGAACACGCTGGATCTGCGCGGCATCTGGCGGCCGGACGGCACGCGCCGCCACCGGGTCAGCCTGGGCTACCATCGCGACCAGTACCACCTGAGCAGCACCGCCTATGCAACGACCGACTGGCTGGCCGGCAGCCCAGTATCTGTAACCGGCGCCTCCAACGGCACCACCCGCACCCAGGCGCTGTACCTGGAAGACGCCTGGAAACTGGCGCCGCAGTGGAAACTGGTGTACGGTGGCCGCAGCGAATACTGGCAGGCGCTGGACGGCTCCAACAGCAGCGCCACGGCCACCCAAAGCTATGCCGACCGCAGCCGCACAACCTTCTCGCCCAAATTGTCGCTGTCCTGGCAGAACACGCCCACCAGCCTCGTGCGCGCCTCTCTCGGCAAAGCCTATCGTTTCCCCACCGTGACCGAGCTGTTCCAGTCCATCCGCGGCACCTCCAACAACCTGCAGAACAACCCCAATCTGAAGCCGCAGCAAGTCGTCTCCGCCGAGCTGAGCTATGAGCGTGCCGTCGACCATGGCATGTGGCGGGTTTCCCTGTTCCAGGAAAACAAGCGCGATGCGCTGTATTCGCAGACCGATACAACGGTCACGCCGACGCTCACCAGCATCCAGAACATCGACCGGATCCGCACACACGGTGTCGAAACCGCCTTCGAGCTGCAAAATGTCGGCCTCAACGGCCTTGATCTACGCGGCAGCCTCACCTACACCCGCTCGATCATCCTGGCCGATACGCAAAATCCGGCCTACGTGGGCACCTGGCAACCCCGTCTGCCGGACTGGCGCGCCACCTTGCTGACCACCTGGCGCGCCTCTGGTGATTTATCCTATTCGCTGGGCCTCCGCTACAGCGGCCGGCAGCATGTTGTGCTCGGCAACGCCGACATCAACCCGGACACCTACGGCGGCGCCAGTAATTATCTGCTCGCCGACGCCAAGATCGTCTACCGGCTGGACAGGCAATGGCGCCTCTCGGGCGGCATCGACAACATCGGCAACCAGAAAGCCTATGTCTACCACCCCTGGCCGCAGCGCACCTATTTCGTCAGCCTGAACTATGACTACTGAGATACGCTCAAGCGGGCTTGCCAGCTACCGGATGCTATGGCGCTGGCATTTCTATGCCGGTCTGTTCGCCATTCCCTTTGTGCTGCTGCTGTCCATCACCGGCGCCGTCTATCTGTTCAAACCGCAAATCGAGGCCTGGCAGGAGCGCTCGTTCGACCATTTGCAGCTCACCGGAGCGCGCACCCAGCCCAGCCAGCAGGTGGCGGCGGCGCTGGCCGCCGTACCCGGCAGCGTGCTCAACGCCTACCAGCTGCCAGCCACGCCCCAATCGGCCGTGCGCGTGCTGGTCGGCCAGAGCGACAGACTCTATCGCGTCTATGTCCGACCGGACAATTTGCAGGTACTTGCTACGGTGGCCGAAGACAGCCGGCTGATGCGGGTGCTGTTCCACCTGCATGGCGAACTGCTGCTGGGCGACCGCGGTTCCATGCTGGTCGAACTGGCCGCCTCGTGGACCATTGTGCTGCTGCTGACCGGTCTGTATCTGTGGTGGCCGCGCCAGCGGCGTCTGGCCGGTATCCTCTACCCGCGCCTGCAGGGAGGCGAACGGCTGTTCTGGCGCGACCTGCATGCCGTGACCGGCTTCTGGATTTCCTTCTTTGCCCTGTTTCTGCTGCTGTCCGGTCTGCCCTGGGCCAAATCCTGGGGCGGCATGCTCAAGGCTGTAAGACAGATCAACCTATCCGCCCCGCTGCAACAAGACTGGACCACTGGCCGCTCGTCCGAACTGGCCGAACGGCGTACTGCCAACACACCCGCCATGCATGATCACGGGCAGAGTCGGCCATCCGCCCTTGCCGATTACAGCCCGCTCGACCGCCTGGCGCCGCGTGTTGCGCCGCTCAATCTGGCGGAGCCGGTATTGCTCGCCCCGCCGTCGCACCGTTCGCCGCAATGGACCGCCCGCTCCGACGCGCAAAACCGCCCGCTGCGCACCACCTTGCAGCTCGATCCGGCCAACGGCGACGTGCTCAAACGTACCGACTTCTCCCAGCGTCCCCTGCTCGACCGCATCATCGGTATCGGCGTGGCCGCACACGAGGGCCAGTTGTTCGGCTGGCTCAATCAGTTGCTCGGCGTGCTCACGGCGGCCGGTCTGGTGCTGGTCTCTGTCGGCGCCGCAGTCATGTGGTGGCGTCGGCGACGCCCCGGCACGCTGGGCGCGCCGGCCGCCACCCCACCGCAGCTGGCAGGCGCCATGGTGCTGCTCATCGTATCGCTGGGTATCTTATTGCCGCTGCTCGGACTGTCGCTGATTGCCATGCTGCTGCTTGAACGCGCAGTTTTGCGACGGTTGCCCGCAGCCAGCCGGTTTCTCGGCCTGGCATCGCCAGAAATAGGGAAAAATTAAAGCTACTTAACGGGGCATTCATTCTGCAGCAACCTGGCGGGCCGACAATTGCGCTTTGCCTTTGGAGCTGCTGAATGAAAACACGCCTGTCCTCCCTGCTCGTGAGCCTGCTGTTTGCCGGCCTGGCCACGCCGACTTTGGCCGCCGCTGCGCCGCACAACGTCATTCTGTTCGTGGCCGATGGGCTGCGCGCCATGGCTGTGAACAGCGAAACGGCGCCGACCATGCTGCAGGTGAGCAAATCCGGCGTGTGGTTCCAGAACAGTCATTCGCTCTACCCCACTCTGACCATGCCCAACAGCTCGGCCATTGCCACAGGTCATTATCTGGGCGACACCGGCGTTTTCGCCAACACCGTCTATACCGGCTTTCCGGTACCCTCGGCCAATAACTCGGTGACGCCGTTTCTGGAAAACGACAGCGTATTGGGCGATATCGACGAGCACTTCGGCGGCAACTTTCTCGATGAAGAAGCCCTGATCGCCGCTGCCGCAAAAGCCGGCTACAACACGGCTGCAATCGGCAAACTGGGGCCGATCGGCATCCAGTCAGTGACCCAGCGCAATACCCAGCACACCATTGTGATCGACGATCATACCGGCCACAAAGGCGGCATCCCGCTGCAAAGCGAAATTCAGGACGCGCTGCAACAGGCCGGCCTGCCGACCGAAACCCCCAGCCGCGGCGAAAATGGTAAATCCGGCAATGCCACCACACCCGGCACGTTGGAAGCCAACGTCGGGCAGCAACAATATTTCAGCGACGCCACCACCAAGGTGGTCCTGCCGCGCCTGAAAGAAGAAGGCAAACCGTTCGTGTTGGTATTCTGGTCGCGTGACCCGGACGGTACCCAGCATAACCAGGGCGACAGCCTGAACAAACTGGTGCCCGGCATCAACGGCCCGACCTCCCGTGCTGCCATCAAAAACGCCGACAACAACCTGGCCGCCATCCGTAGCGCGCTGAAACAACTCGGCCTGGCAGACAGCACCAACATTTTCATCACCGCTGACCACGGTTTCTCCACCATATCCAAGCAGAGCAAGGCCAGCATTGCCGCCAAGCAAAGCTACCAGGATGTTCCTGCCGGCGAACTGCCACCGGGTTTTCTCGCCATCGACCTGGCACATGGCTTGAACAAACCGCTGTTTGACCCGGACTCGCACAACGAACCGGTGTTCTACCTGACCGGCAAGCACAGCAAGCAAGGCAGTGGGCTGCTCGGCACCAATCCGGAAAAACCGGACGTGGTGGTGGCGGCCAGCGGTGGCTCGGATCTGATTTACCTGCAGCAGGACAACGCCCGCGAACTGGCGCCGAAAGTGGTCAAAACCCTGCTGGCGCAGGACTACGTCAGCGGCGTGTTCGTCAATGACGACCTGGGCAGCATCCCCGGTACCCTGCCGATGAGCAGCATCAATCTGAAAGGCTCGGCCATTACCCCCAAACCGGCCATGGTGGTGAATTTCAAATCCGTCTCCATCGGCTGCAAGACCGAAACGCTGTGCGCGGCTGAAATCGCCGATACCGGCTTGCAGCAGGGTCAGGGCATGCACGGCAGCTTCAGCCGGGCCGACACCTACAACTTCATGGCGGCCATCGGACCGGATTTCAAAAGCGGTTTTGTCGACACCGCGCCTTCGAGCAATGCTGACGTGGGCAAAACCCTGGCGCATATCCTGCAACTGGATATCCCGGCCAAGGGCGAATTGCAGGGTCGTGTGCTGAACGAGGCATTCACCGGCGGCAAGCTGCCGAAGGTGGTACACAAATTGCTGCGCTCCAAACCGGCCGCCAACCACCTGCAAACCGTGCTGAACTACCAGCTGGTGGGCAGCACCCGCTACTTCGACGCAGCGGGCTTTGCCGGCCGCACGGTTGGTCTTAAGGCGGGCAACAAATAACAGAAAAAAGATTGTCCCATCCGACAGACGGGAAACAAAATACAAACAACACCTGGGGGCCGGCAACGGCCCCATTTTTATTGGTAACGCAAGGCTTCTATCGGGTCCAGACGGGCTGCTTTACGGGCTGGATAATAGCCGAAGAAGATACCAATACCGCCGGCCACTGCAAAAGCCACCAGCACGGAGCTGCCGGAAATGATCACCGTCATGCCGGTGATCACATTGACCAGCACTGCGCCGCCCACACCCAACAACAAACCGATCAGACAACCGAGGATGGAGATCATCAGGGCTTCCAGCAGAAACTGCAGCAGAATATTCCCCTGACGGGCGCCAATGGCGAGGCGGATGCCGATTTCGCGCGTGCGCTCGGTCACCGACACCAGCATGATGTTCATGATGCCGATGCCGCCCACCACCAGCGACACGGACGCAATGGCGCCAAGCAGCAAGGACATGATGCGGGTCATCTCGGCTGCAGAGTCCGCCAGTGCCGTCAGGTTGCGCAGGGTGAAATCGTCGTCGGCACCTTCGCGAATATGGTGACGCTGACGCAGCAGCTCGTTGATGGAGCGCTCCACTCTGGGCATCACATCCTGACTGGCGGCCTGGATCATCACCAATCTCACAGCACCCTGGAATTGCGTGCCGAACACCTTGCGCTGAGCAGTGGTGAGCGGAATCATGATGGTGTCGTCCTGGTCGCGGCCATCCAGGCTCTGGCCCTTAACCGCAAGGATGCCGACGACGGTGAAGGGGCTCTGCTTGATGCGGATGGTCTTGCCGACCGGGTCTTCGTCACCGAACAGATTCTTCGCCACCGTCTGACCGAGCAGAGCCACCCGGGTAGCGGAACGCACGTCTGAATCGCTGAAGGCATAGCCCTTGGCCACGGGCCAGGAACGCACTTCCAGATAGTCCGGCGTGGTGCCGTATACCTGGGTACTCCAGTTGTTCGGACCGTACACCACCTGTGCGCCGCCCGGATGCAACGGCGCCACGGCCTGCACGCCCGGCAGCTCGGCAATGGCGTTGGCATCGGCCACGGTCAGGGTGTTCACGCCGCCGCTGCCGGTACGCAAACCGCCCGCAGTGGTCGAGCCGGACAGCAGAATAAACAGATTGCTGCCCATCGACGTGATGCTCTGGTTCACCCGGTACTGAGCCCCCTGGCCGACCGCCATCATCAGCACCACCGCACCGACACCGATCACCATGCCAAGCATGGTCAGGAAAGTGCGCATGCGGTTGGCGCCCATCGCGCGCCAGGCTTCCTGCAACATCGCCCAGGTCATGCCGCCACCTCCGTCGGACCGTCGTGGACGATCTGGCCATCGAGGAAACGCACCTGCCGCTTGGCATGTTGAGCGATATCCTGTTCGTGCGTCACCAGCACGATGGTAATGCCCTCGCTGTTCAGCTCGTCGAACAGCGCCATGATTTCGTGGCTGGTGTGGCTGTCGAGATTGCCGGTCGGTTCGTCGGCCAGGATCAGCGCCGGCTTGTTGACCAGCGCCCGGGCAATGGCCACACGCTGCTGCTGGCCGCCGGAAATGCGGTTGGGCAAGGATTCGGCATATTTACCCAGGCCCACCCGGTCCAGCAGCTCGCGCGCACGCCGGCGCCGTTCGTCCAGCTCCACCCCGGCATACACCAGCGGCAAGGCGACATTGTCCTGCAGGCTCATACGCGGCAGCAGATTGAAACCCTGGAACACGAAACCGATGGTACGGTTGCGCAAGGCCGCCAGCTCGTCGGGCGAGCGCTCCTCGACGCTGCGGCCGGCCAGCAGGTAATGTCCCTCGCTGGCCCGGTCGAGGCAACCGAGTATGTTCATGAAGGTGGATTTGCCGGAACCGGACGGCCCCATGACGGCAACGAACTCGCCCGCCGCCACCGTCAGGTTGACGTCCTTCAGCACCGGGAAAGGGCCCACGGGCGTCACATAGGCCTTGTACAGGTGCTCGACCCGGATGACCTGGCCGGCCTGCGCCATCAGAACATCCTCATGCGCACGCCGCTGGACGACTGATCGCCCGGCTGATTCTCGCCCACCACTACCTGGTCGCCCACCTTCAGGTCGCCGCCCACCACTTCGGTGTTGCGGTTGTCGGTGATGCCCAGCTTCACGCTGACCGGCTGCAGCTTGTCACCCTGCAATACATACACCGTGCCGCTATAAAGGTCGCGCTTCTTGCGTTTGCCGGCCACCGTGCCGTTGCCGCCGCCATTCTTGCCGCCGCTTGCACCGGCCGGTTTTTCAGCGGCGCCATTCTGTTGCAGCGCGGCCTCGCTCGGGTGATAACGCAAAGCCGCATTGGGCACCAGCAAGGCATCCTCGCGCCTGGCTACGACGATATTGACGTAGGCGGTCATGCCGGGCAGCAATATCTGCTCGGGGTTATCGACCGACACCACCACGTCGTAGGTCACCACGTTCTGCGTGGTGGTCGGGTTCAGCCGGATCTGTTTGACCGCACCGCGGAAATTGCGGTCGGGGAAGGCATCGACCGTGAATTTCACCGGCTGGCCGACACGGATATTGCCGATATCCGCCTCGGCAAAAGCCGAGTCGATCTGCATCTTCGACAGGTCCTGGGCAATCTTGAACAGGGTGGGTGTCTGGAAGCTCGCTGCCACGGTCTGGCCCACATCAACCGAACGGTCCACCACCACGCCGGCAACCGGCGAGCGGATCACAGAGTAGGCCAAATTAGCCCGGTCGCGCTGCATCTGCGCCTGGTAGAGCGCCTGCTGGGCTTCCGCCGACTTGCGCGCCTGCACAGCACTGTCCAGATCCTGTTTCGACACGTACTCCTGTTTGTACAAGCCCTGCATGCGCGCCTCGTTGGCGCGCGCCAGATCCAGCGAAGCCTGGGCGCTGCGGGCATTGGCCGCACTCTGCTGCACCTGCGCCTGCAGCAGCGAATCGTCCAGTTCGGCCAGAATCTGGCCCTTCTCGACCTTGTCGTTAAAATCGACATGCAGTTTCTTCACCGTACCGGACACCTGCGTACCGACACTCACCAAGGTTACCGGATTCAACGTGCCGTTGGCCGACACGCTCTGGCTCAGCCCGCCGCGCTCAATCGCCTGCAACTGGTAACGCTGCGCCGCCGGCTGGGCGGAATGGCGTTTCCAGAAATACACGCCACCGCCGATAACGGCTGCTGCCAGCAAAACATAAAGGGCCTTCTTCAGGGGAGATTTCATGGCTGGACTTTCGTCTCGGCAAGTTGCAATAGATCAGCCTGACCCATGGCCTGGGCCAGCGAAGCACGTGATATGTTCCAGTTGTACACCGCCTGCACCTTCTGCTGGCGGGCGCTGGCCAGGGCGCTTTGCGCATTCAGCACATCCAGGATGGTGCCCACCCCTGCTTTGTAGCGCCCCAGCGCCACCTGGTCGGCCTGCTGGGCGCTGGCGTACAAATCATCTGTCGCGGTCAGCGACTGGGTGGCGGTGGTCAGGTTCTGCCAGGCATTCCACACATCCAGCCCCACCTGCAAACGCAAGGCGTCCAACTGGGCGGACTTGGCGTCCGCCTGCGCTTCGGCGGCGCGCATGCGGTAATTGGTGGAAAAACCGGAAAACAGCGGGATGGTCAGATTGACACCGACCGTGTTGCCGCGGGTGAACGGGCTGCCCTGCGTATCGACGCCATTGCTGTTGGCCGTCATAGACAACGAGGGCCGGCCGGCCGCCCTGGCCACCGTCACATTGGCCTGGGCGGCCTTGAACTGGGCCTCGGCCGCGCGCAAGTCGGGGCGCTCCCGCCGCGCCTGGTCAATCAGCGCCGTCATATCGCTCGCCATCCGTTGCCGCGGCACGCTCGTCGCCGCCGGCTCGACCCGTACCGGCTTGTTGGCATCCAGCCCGAGCACATTGGCCAGCGTGCCTTCGGCCGTATGCAAGGCGCCCTCGGCACTGATCCGGTTGAGCATGGCCTGTGACCAGGCTGTCTTGGCCTGCAGACTGTCAGCCGGCGTGGCCACGCCAGTCTGATAACGTGCCTGGGCAGCCAGATAGCTCTTTTCGGCCGCCGCCTCGGAATCCTTCGCCGCGTCCAGCGCCGCCTGCTTGGCCTGTACGCCATAGAAAGCCTGCACGGCAGCCAGCCACACCGTCTGCACTGTGCTGTCCTGCGTTGCGTTGGCCGCATCCAGCAGCGCCTTGGCGCTATCCAGGCCGGCGGCACGACCGCCGAAATCGTACAGCAGCCAGCTCAGGCCGAGCGAAGCACTGCGTTGATCGGTGGACACGCTGCTGCCGGACATCTCGGTACGACTGCGACTGGCCGCCAGTGTGCCGGTCAGACTGGGCAGGTAGGCCGACTTGGCCACACCCACCTGCGCCGCCTGGTAGCGGGCATTGGCCCACACTTCGCGGGTTTTCGGATTGTTGCACAGGGCTCCGTCGACCACCTGCGGCAGATTGAGCACCTCGCCCGGTAAAAATGCCGCACAACCTGCAGGCGTATGGAGTGAAGCATCGGTGTTGAAAGGATCGAGCGTATCCGCCGCCCCGGAAGATTGCATTCCCAGACACAACAACGCAGCAGTCGACAGGACACGCGTCAGGTAAGACATCGATCACTTTGCTCCGAATGGTAGCTGTAGGAGTGTGGCACTGTAACGCAAGTTCAACCGCGCCAGATGATCTTTACTTAAGTTTACTTTCATTCAGCCAGGCGGCATGAATCTGTTCCAGCGCCTGCCGCACCACGGCCCTTGGCGTACCGATATTGAGCCGCATAAAACCGCTGCCGCCTTCACCGAATACCGTGCCTGGATTCATGCCTACCTGCGCCTGCTCGACGAAGAACCGCTGCAGTGCCGCGTCATCGAGCCCCAAGCCGCGGCAATCGAGCCACAGCAGATAAGTGCCCTCAGGCCAGATCAGCCGGATCTGCGGCAAATGTTCCGCCAGGTAAGCGGCCACAAAGCTGCGCGTCTCGTCCAGATAAGCCATCAGCGCATCCAGCCAAGTCTCACCCCCATTATAGGCGGCCGCAAAAGCCGCCACGCTGAAGGGATTGGACGCGCTCACATGCAGGCTGTTGAACACACCCGCCAACGCCGCCCGCTGCTCCGCCGCCGGCACGATCAGGGCCGACAGACCCAAACCGGGAATGTTGAAGGTCTTGCTCGGCGCCACGGCGGTGATCACATGCGGATCATTCCCGGCCAGCTGCGCCAGCGGAATATGGCGGCTGTCCGGATACACCAGATCGGCATGTATCTCATCCGCCAGCACCAGCACGTCATTGCGTCGGGCAATCTCCAGCACCTGCTGCAATTCATCCTGCGTCCACACCCGCCCCACCGGATTGTGCGGTGTGCACAGCAGCATCAGCTTGGCCGTTCCAGCCTGCTGTTCCAGCTGTTCGAAATTAATGTGGTAGCGATCCTGCCGCAATGCAAGCGGATTCTGCACCAGACGCCGCTCGTTCTGCGTCACGGCGGAGAAGAAGGGGAAATACACCGGCGGTTGCACGATCACCGGCTCGCCCGGTTGGGTAAAGGCTCGCACGCAGGCAAACAGCGACGGCACCACCCCCGGCGACCACACGATCCATTCGCGCTTCACCTGCCAGCCGAAACGCCGCTGCAGCCAGCCGATCAGCGCATCGTACAGTTCGTCGGGGTACAGCGTGTAACCGTATACCGGATGCGCAGCACGTTCCTGCAATGCCCGTGTCACGACCTCGGGCGCGGCAAAATCCATGTCGGCCACCCACATGGGCAGCACATCGGTTGTGCCGAAATAGCCCTGACGGCCGTCGAATTTGACGCTGGCGCTATGGCTACGATCGATGATCTGATCGAAGTTGAAGGTCATGGGATTTTGCATATAGTTACCGTTAACGGAATTTTACTTATTGTAGGCCGGGGCGCCCGGCTTATCCCTGCCCATTACACAGTAAACAGCAGCTATTACACAAACCTGGCTACGCCGGTAAAAAGAACCGCCCGCTCAATTCCTCCAATCCCAACATTTCCAACATCTCCTGCAAACGCTTCGCCGAGCGGCGATTGGGCTGGTTGGTGCGGCTGGCGATGATCAGTTCGTTTTTCATGGAGTGTTCCCAGCCCACCAGCTCGGTTACATTGAGCTGGTAGCCGTGGGCTTCCAGTTGCAGGCAGCGCAGTACGTTGGTGACCATGCTGCCGAATTCACGGGTGTGGATGGGATGGCGCCACAGCTCCACCAGCGGGGTCTGGCTCAGCATGCGGTTTTTGTTCCTTTTCAGCACGGCGGCCACTTCGGCCTGGCAGCAGGGTACCAGCACGATGTGCTGCGCCTGCTTTTCCAGGGCAAAGTGAATGGCGTCGTCGGTGGCGGTGTTGCAGGCGTGCAGGGCGGTCACCATGTCGACCTTGGCCGGCAGGCTGGGCGAACTGATGGATTCGGCGACGGACAGGTTGAGGAAGGACATGCCCTTGAAATCCAGCCGTGCGGCCAAATCCTGCGAGTGCTTGACCAGTTCTTCGCGCGTTTCAATGCCGTAAATGTGCGGCTGGCCTTCCTGACTTTTGAAAAACAGGTCGTACAGGATGAAGCCAAGGTAGGATTTGCCCGCGCCGTGGTCGACCAGACTGATGTCGGGGTGGGTCTGCTGGATGTCCTTTAACAGCGGTTCGATGAACTGGAACAGGTGGAACACCTGCTTGAGTTTGCGCCGGCTGTCCTGGTTCATTTTGCCGTCGCGGGTGAGGATGTGCAGCTCTTTCAGCAGCTCGACCGACTGGCCGGGGCGGACTTCATACATCGGTGGGCACCTCGAAGATCGCAGGCATGTTGAGGAAAATTTCTCCACCCTGCAATACGCGGCAAGTGACGCCGCCGCGCCAGTCCTTGGCCAGGGCGTCGAACAGGCCGGGGTGAACGGCTTGCATGCGCTCGCACGGATCGCATTCGCCGGTGACTTCCAGCACCGCTTCGCCCAGCGCAATGCGGCTGCCGGGGATTTTAGGAACGTCAGCCAGCAGCAGGTTGGCGCGCCGGTCGGTCCAGGGGCGTTCGATACCCAGTTCGGCACAGGCGGTCTGCCAGTCGGTCAGGGCTAATACCGTGATCTGCCGTTTGCCCGGCTTGCCGCGCCAGTCGCCCAAGAGGCCCGTTTCCGTGTTCAGTTGGCCCTGTTCTTCTGCCCGCATGGGCGCGAATTTGGCCGATTTGACGGCGATGCCCAGCAGGGTGCTCATTCAGACTCATCCGGGTTGAGAGACTGGCACTGTTCCAGCAGGGCACGCATGTGCTCGGTGCCGAGTTTTTCCATCAGCTTGACGTTCCGCTCGGGGATCTTGTCGGGCCGGACATAGGTGGACAGGGCGTGTTCCAGACTGTCCTCGCGCAGCAGGTGCAGAATCGGGTAGGGCGAGCGGTTGGTGTAGTTTTCCGCATCGGCCGCGCGAGTGCCGGCAAAGCGGTAGTTGGGGTGCATGCTGGCGATCTGGAACTCGCCGGCGTAACCGCCTTGTTCCAGCAGAGCGTCGACCACATCGAGAAAGTCGTTGTAGTCGAGGAAATTGTTGAGCGCGTTGGGGTGGATCAGCAGAGTGGTGTCGATTTCGTCCGCCGGGGTGTCGCGCAGGCGCTCCAGCTCGTCCTGCAGGTCTTGCAGCAGCGCCTCGCGGGTGGCGGCTTCGCTGACAAAGAAGCGCACCAGGCCGGCATCGTAGGGCATACGGGCGAAGGGGCACAGGTTCAATGCGATGACCACCTTTTCCACCCAGCAGCGGGTGCGGGCAATGACACTATCGACATCAGCTGGCGTGGTCATTATTTCAGTCTTTCCATGCGGGTATGCAGGGTGTGATTGTCGTCGGCCAGCATGATTTCGCCGTCCTGGATGGTGCAGGACAGCTGCATGGTGCGCTGGGCCATCTGCGCCAGCAGCTGGCTGGCTTCCTGCGGCACGACATAGACGGTCAGGTTGTCGAGTTTCAGCAGTTCTTTTTTGCTGCGCTCCCACCAGATGTCCACCGTGCGTCCGCCGTAGCAGTACAACAGCACCTGTTCCGCCCGGCCGCTGGCCTTGCGCAGCAATTTCTCTTCCGGCAGGCCGACGTCGATCCATTTTTCGATTGCCCCGGTCAGGTCCTTTTGCCACAGATCCGGTTCGTCATCGGCCGACAGGCCGGCGCCGAAAGCCAGTTGTTCATCGGCATTGAGGGCGAAGGCCAGCAGCCGCACCATCATGCGTTCGTCGGTTTCCGACGGGTGCTGTGCCAGCGTCAGATTGTGGCTCTGGTAGTAGTGCCGGTCCATGTCGGAGACCTGTAACTCGGCCTTATAGACTGTCGATTTGATTGCCATCGTTTTTCTTTGATTAAACTGCCCAGACGTCATCAAGCGGCACATCCCACGGTTCCAGCGGCAGGCAGTCTACCTGCTGGAAGCGATAGGCGGCGCCGATCAGTTTGGGTTGCCGCCACTTGCCGCGCAGGCGCAGGAAGCTGAAGGTGGTATCGTAAAAGCCGCCGCCCATGCCGAGACGTCCGCCGGCGGGGTCGAAGGCGACCAGCGGCAGGATCACGGCATCAAGACGGCGAAGGGGAAACTTTTTCAGACTGTGAAATTCGCTGATGCCAAAGCGGTTGAGCTGCCAGCTGCCGCGGCTGCCCACCCGTGAAAAGCACATTTTGCGCCGCTGCAGCGACTTGGGCAGGTTGGGCAGGTAGCAGTGGCGTTTTAGCCACAGCAGACGGTTAAGCAGGGGCAGCACGTCTAGCTCACCGCCGACCGGCATGTACAGGGCAATGTGTTGATGGCGCAATATGCCTTTTCGCAGTGCCAGGCGCATGAAGCGCTCGCCGGCCTGGCGCTGTGCCCGGATGGGCAGAGCCAACCGCTGGCGGCGCATGGTCCGCCGGATTTCTGCTTTGTTTATTTGCATGGAATGGGGCGCCCCCGCAACTGCCGATGGGTTACTATCCTGAACCGGAGGTTCAGGGGGTCGCAGCGGGACTACTTCGGGTACATCCGGGGAGGACGCGCACACCAGTAATCGTATGAGCCACAACCGAGTCGAGTAGACATTGGTTCAAGGAACTCGTAACCGTCACGAACAGCGCAGGGACAAAGAAACAGTATAACTCAGAACAACTCGTCCTGCCCGTCGAGGGCTTCATCCAGACGCGCTTTCATGGTGTCGATTTTACGCTTAAATTCACTGATGTCAAAACTGCTTCCACCCTTGGAGGAAAGCAGCTCATGGGTGATGTTGAGCGCCGCCATGATGGCGATGCGTTCAATGCCGATGATCTTGCCGGCATCGCGAATCTCGCGCATTTTGCGGTCAAGGTAGTCCACCGACATCAGCAGCGAGGCCTCTTCGTCGGCCGGGCAGGCCACGCGGAATTCGCGGCCCATGATGTTTACGTCGAGATTCTTGGGCGTGCTCATGCGTCGGCGGGGAGAGTGTTCAGGATGTTTTCCAGGCGTTCGACCGCAACGGCAACCTTTTCCTGCAGGTGGCGATTGTCATCGTTGCTGCTGGCAAGCTGCTGGCGCAGACGCACGTTCTCGGCGCGCAGGCGCTGGCACAAATCGGTGATTTGCGTGATACGTTCTTCAAGTTGTGCCAATTCCTGTTCCATGGTGATCACTATAGCTGGAAACCGCTTAAAGTCAACCAGTAAGCGCACCTTTTGAAAGTGTTTTGCTAGTTGGTCGTCATAACTTGAGAAAATGCATGCCAGGGCCTGCGCATCCTCGTCTTATCCCGATAGTGGTATGATTACATCCCTTTGATTTATGGCTTGCCGGACTTTTCCGGCGAAAGCGAACCATGAGCGACTTTTCCGAATTTATTGACCCCAGTGCCGATTTTGACGAACTGAACCCCGTGCGGGACGATGCGGTGCGCGTGACGGGCAAGACCAAACGCGGCAAGGAGTGTGTGCTGCTGGACAATACCGGCAAGCAGCTGCCGCTGGAGGAATTGCAGGATATCCTCAACGGCTTGATCGAGAACGATATCTTTGGCTTCCGTAGCCTATCTCCGGCCGGCGGCGGCACCATCGACATCGATCGGCGCGAGTCGACTCATGTGCAGATCGGCGACGACATCTACCGTTTGATTGTCCTGCGCTATGAAGCGCGCATCGAGAATTTCTAATGTCGCTGTTTGACTGGCTGGGCCTGCGTTTCAAACCCAAAGGCGCGGTGGTCGAGATCGGCGTGCCCATGCAGGAGCGGACCGAGCAGGTGCCGCTGACTCAGGAGCTGGTGTCCCGTCATCTCGCTGCCATTGCCGGCTTGCCGGCCACACTGGTGGAGCCGGTTTACCAGCTGCTCTCAAACCCGCTCAGCATGCAGTACAGCGGCTCGGAGCTGGTCAAACAGCTGCCGGTTGAAATACTTGAAGGCGTGGACAGGGTGGCGTTGGGCAGCCTGATCAATGTGCTCATCAATGAAATCACCCGGCGCATGTATATCGAGTCGGCCGGGTTGCGCCCTGGCGTGATCGGTATTCGTTTGCTGGCGGAGCAGGAACCCCCGCCGGCGGAGATCGCCGCCATTACCGAAGTGGATGTGCACGGCCTGGGTAAGGGGGTCTACCCGCTCGATGCAGTGCCCGATAACCCGACGCCCGGCAGGCGCTGCGGGTTTTATGTGCGGGTGGTGCAGAAGGTCTAGCGGCGGGGCAGTAGGCAATAGGTAGTGGGGGGGCCGCGGTTACCGACTTCCCACTACCTACCCACAACTCCCAACTCTTCCTTAGTGATTCAGCACGCTGCAGTACTTTTCGATGGATTTCTTCAGGGCGGCAATCTGTTCTTTGCTCAGCGGTTCTGGCTGTCCCTCGTTTTCCGCCTTGCCCCAGATAGCGTTGGGAAAGCTCTTGTCGCCGATGCGGCGGGGAATAACGTGCCAGTGCAAGTGAGGCACCATGTTGCCCAGGCTGGCCAAATTGATCTTGTCCGGCTTCAGCACCTCGCGCAGCGCCTGCTCCACACCGAAGACGGCAGCCATCAGGAAGGCGCGGCGCGGGGGCGGCAGGTCGGTCATTTCCTTGATGTGCTCGGTCCAGATAACGCGGCAAAAGCCGGGGTAGTTGGGGTCATCCACCAAGACCACGCGCACCAGTTCGTGTTTCCACAGCAACGTGCCGGCCGGGCCGGCGCACAGTTCGCACTTGTCGGACACCTTCATCCTCCTCGCTCCATTTGTTTGCGGGTCTTTGCCCGCTTGTTTGTGTTTGTTGCGCGTGTTGCAGGTTACAGCAATACGCGTTCAACACCGCCGTTGTTGGCTTCGTCGATATAGTTCTGCATCCAGTCTTCGCCCAGCAGGTTCCTGGCCAGTTCCACCACGATGTAATCGGCTTCCACGCCGGTGTCGTTTTCATAGCGCGACAGGCCCTGCAGGCAGGACGGGCAGGCGGTCAGCAGTTTCACCGGCGCTTCGGGCGCGGCCGTGTGGATTTTGTCGGCCACTTTCTGGATTTCTTCCTGCTTGCGGAAGCGCACCTGGGTGGAAATGTCCGGCCGGCTGGCGGCCAGCGTGCCGGATTCGCCGCAGCAGCGGTCGGACAGTTGCACCTGTCCGTCCAGCAGCTTGTTGGCTACCGCGAGCGGGTTCTGCGTCTTGATCGGCGTGTGACACGGGTCGTGGTACATGTAGCGCACGCCGGTCTGGCTTTCCAGCTTGATGCCTTTTTCCAGCAGGTATTCGTGGATGTCGAGCAGGCGGCAGCCGGGGAAGATCTTGTCGAATTCATACTGCAGCAACTGATCCATGCACGTGCCGCAGGATACGACCACCGTCTTGATGTCGAGGTAGTTGAGCGTGTTGGCGACGCGGTGGAACAGCACGCGGTTGCCGGCGGTAATGGCGTCACCCTTGTCCTTGAAGCCGGATGCCGTCTGCGGGTAGCCGCAGCACAGGTAGCCCGGCGGCAGCACAGTCTGCGCGCCCACATGGTAGAGCATGGCCTGCGTGGCCAGGCCGACCTGCGAAAACAGCCGCTCGGAGCCGCAGCCGGGGAAGTAGAACACGGCATCGGAATCGTCGCTCACCTTGGCCGGGTTGCGGATAATCGGCACGATGGTGTCGTCTTCCAGCCCCAGCAGGGCGCGCGAGGTCTTGCTCGGCACCTTCTTCGGCATCGGTTTGTTGAAGAAGTGGATGACCTTCTGCTCGATTTTCGGCTGGCCCACGGTAGCCGGCGGGCGGGCGGTCTGTTTCTGCACCACGCTTTGCAGCAGCTTGTTGCCCAGTCGCTGCGCCTTGTAACCCCATTCGATCATGCCCGTGCGCACGGTCTTGATGACTTTCGGGTCGGTGGCGTTGAGGAACAGCATGGCTGCGGCCGTGCCCGGGTTGAATTTCTTCTTGCCGCGCTCGCGCAGGAAATTGCGCATGGCGATCGACACGTCGCCGAAATCGATGTCCACCGGGCACGGGTTGTAGCACTTGTGGCACACGGTACAGTGGTCGGCCACGTCGGAGAATTCGTCGAAATGCTGCAGCGACACGCCGCGTCGGGTCTGTTCCTCGTACAGGAAGGCCTCGATCAGCAGGCTGGTGCCGAGAATCTTGTTGCGCGGCGAATACAGCAGATTGGCGCGCGGGATGTGGGTGTTGCACACCGGCTTGCACTTGCCGCAGCGCAGGCAATCCTTGATGGAGTCGGCAATCTCGCCGATGGAGCTTTGCTCCATGATGATGCTTTCCGCTTCCAGCAGGTTGAAGCTGGGGGTGTAGGCATGCCGCAGGTCGCCGCCGGGCATGAGTTTGCCGCGGTTGAAGCGGCCTTGCGGATCCACCTTGGCCTTGTAGGCATGGAACGGCGCGATTTCGTGTTCGGCCAGGAATTCCAGCTTGGTGATGCCGATGCCGTGTTCGCCGGAGATCACCCCGCCCAGGTCGCGCGCCAGCTGCATGATGCGGGCCACGGCGCCGTTGGCTTCCTGCAGCATGGGGTAGTCGTCGGAGTTGACCGGAATGTTGGTGTGCACGTTGCCGTCGCCGGCGTGCATGTGCAGCGCCACGAATACGCGGCTCTTGAGAATCTTTTTGTGCAGCTCGTCGCAGGCGGCCAGAATCGGCTCGAATTCGCGGCCGGTGAAAATCTGCCGCAGGGGCGAGCGCAGTTCCTGTTTCCACGACACGCGCAGGGCATGGCTTTGCAGGGCACGGAACACGCTTGTATCCGCCGGCGGCAGGTTGAGGCCGAACTGCTTGTAATACGCAGCCAGAGGCGCATCCAGGTTGTCCAGCAGCCACTGCCAGCGGTCGCTGGTCTGTTGCAGCAAGGCGCGCGTGGTGTTGACGCGCTCGCCCAGCACTTCAGCGGCCGGCAAAATCTCGTCGTCCTGATCGAGCGGCAGATCGCCGCTGAAATACTGCTTCAGCGCCGCTACCAATTTGAGTTTGTTGCGGATCGACAGCTCGATGTTGATGCGTTCCACGCCGTCGGAATAGTCGCCCAGACGCGGCAGCGGAATCACCACGTCTTCGTTGATCTTGAAGGCGTTGGTGTGCGAGGCGATGGCGGCCGTGCGGGCGCGGTCCAGCCAGAAACGCTTGCGCGCATCGGCCGACACGGCGATAAAGCCCTCGCCGCCGCGGGCGTTGGCCAGCTTGACGATGTGAGAGGCGGCCTCGCCCACGGCCGCTTCGTCATCGCTCACCACGTCGGCGATCAGCACCATATTGGGCCGGCCGGGGCGGTTGGCCTTGGTGGCGTAGCCCACCGCCTTGATATAACGCGAATCCAGGTGCTCCAGACCAGCCAGCTCGGCCAGCGGATGGGCGTCCAGATAGTCTTTGATTTCAATAATGGCCGGCACGGCCTCGGCCACGCTGCCGAAGAACTCCAGGCACACCGTGCGGATATGGTCCTGCATGCGGTGCAGGATGAAACGCGCCGAGGTGATGATGCCGTCGCAGCCTTCCTTCTGGATGCCCGGCAGCCCGGCGAGGAATTTGTCGGTCACATCCTTGCCCAGGCCGGTTTTGCGGAAGCGCGAGCCGGGGATTTCCAGGATTTCCGGCTGGCCGATGGCCGTTTTGCCGTCCGGCTCGTAGCGGGTCAGGCGGAAGCGCGCCAGGGCAATGTCGTGAATCTTGCCCAGATTGTGATCCAGCCGCTCCACTTCCAGCCAGTTGGCGTCCGGCGTCACCATGCGCCAGGACACCAGATTGTCCAGCGCGGTGCCCCACAGCACGGCCTTCTTGCCGCCGGCGTTCATGGCCACGTTGCCGCCGATGCAGGAGGCGTCGGCTGAAGTCGGGTCGACGGCAAACACCAGCCCGTTGGATTCGGCCGCTTCCATCACCCGGCGGGTCACTACACCGGCGCCGCAGTGAATGGTGGCAACGTTTTTGTCCACGCCCGGCAGCGTGCGGCGTTCCACTTCCGACAGCTGATCCAGTTTTTCCGTGTTGATGACGGCGGAGAATTTATCC